>JBILIB010000213.1:0-2692 GCA_044350215.1 Acidimicrobiales bacterium | reverse complement strand
GGGCATGCCCGACGACCTCGTCGAACGACATGTTGAACTCACCTGCACGCAGGTAGCGCCAAACCTCTAACCACTGACGACTACTCAGTCAGTTTCGGGAAGCGGTGGCAATAGCCCAATTGTGCGGGCGATTTCTTGGGCCTCGTGATAACTGCCGTTCTTTTCGGTCATTGCCCCCGTAGTCGCCAGCCACGCGATTGCTGCACCAACGACCGACGGCTCGACACCGCGTGAAGCGATCTCTCCAAGTTCGCTGACCATCTTTGTGCGTTCAGTCGCAACGAATCCTGGGTCGACAGTGAATGCAACGATTCCCTGATCGCCGTATTCGAATGCCAATCGATCGGCAGCACGATGAAAACCGGCCTTTGCCGCGCAATAGGCCAACTGAGGGCCACCTTGGCCAATGGGGAACTTGAGCTTCCATTTCCCAGAGCCTGAACCGATGTTGATGACTACGCCACCGCCGCGAGAGACCATGTGAGCGACCTGCGGCTGGAGCAACAACAACTGTGCAGTGAGATCGCCCCACATCTGGTTCACGAGATCATCTGGGTCGGTTTCGAGGAAATACTTCGGACCACCACCGGTGACGTAGATCGCGTTGTTCACCACAACGTCAAGATGACCCAGACCGCTGATTGCAGACTTAACCGCAGGAACAAGCGCATCGCGATCAAGAAGATCAAGCGGGACCTGCACCGCTCGTTGACCGAGGGCTTCAATTTCCGCTGCGGTCGACGCCAAACTGCCCGGCAAAACCTTTCCATCATCTGTCAACGACGATGGGTCGCCATCAACAACAGTTCGAGCGGTGATGGCAACATCAAACCCCGCTTCTGCAAACGCGATTGCAGTGGCCCGGCCAATTCCGCGACTAGCGCCCGTGACAAGCACGGTTCGCGTCGCGTTACTCATTGATCTTGGCTCCAGAGCGAATGACCCCGGGCTTCACGGAACAATCGGCGAGCATCGGGGAATGAATGATTGTCGTGGTCTTCGCCCCAGGTTGTGATTCCGCCGAATGACCATCGCGTCAGGCAATTGATCGTGTAGAGGTTCGGGTTGATCAGGAACCCAAGTGAGTTCGTAGTTTCACCACGAGCGTTGAACTCACGGCCGAGTTCGTCGACCCCGTCAAGTTCCACAATGAGCGGAAAGCCTTCGCCGTCACGTTCAATGACTCGACGCTCACCGCTCTTCAACTTCGACCACTCACCGTCTCGCATGTACGAACCGTGAATCACGATTGCGCCGGTGCCGAAGTCCATCGTGATTGCATGAAACGCGTGGTCGTCTGACGCCGTTGCGTAGCTATAGCCACCGCGCATCATCGATCCACCATGGATACCTTGCCCAAACTGCGGACGAGGGCCCCACGAACGGTCACGAAAACCGTAGTCATCAACTTCAATGGTTTCGCCGTGCAAGACAATCGTGCCCTGATAACGGCAGGGCTGGTCGACATGCGATTCACCCAACATGTTGGGCGGAACAATGCCGGTGACGATGAGATCGACATGGATTTCGTCGCCACCATCGGGATCGTCGTAGCGAACGCGCCACTTCTTTTGAGGCTCAAGACATTCGTAGCGAATGCCGTTGGCCAGTGTGAGATCAGTCAGCTTCTGATCAACCAGCGGAAGATGCCAGAACTGCTTGGCGTATACGCAGGTTTCGGGGCGTTCGTTACGTCCGTCCCAAAAGAATGCACCGCCAGCAGCGACACCTTGATTCGTTTTGAAATATGGGTAGAGCTGCCCCGACAGGTTCCGTTCGGGAACGGCAAAGGTGAACCAACAGGTTTCGGTCCACTCGGGATCGTCAGATGTCGGCGGGTGAAATTCGTCGTCAGGATGCATCGCGATCAACTGAAGGCCAGACCCGTGACCATTGCCGAGCTCAAACCGCTATCAACGTGGAGGTTTTCGCCGTTGATAAACGCGGCGGCGTCGCTACCCATGAACGCAAGCGACGGCGCAATGTCTGTCGCAATAGCCATACGACCATTGCCCTGAACGCCGACGGCCCAGTTGATGGCGTCTTCACCCATTGAAACCTTGAAGTCGGCCATGAGCGGCGTATCCACCGGCGCCGGGCAGATGCTGTTGATGCGGATGCCCTCGCGAATTGCCGAATACGAACGACGCATCGTGTACACCTGCATACACATCTTTGAAAATGCATAGACATCGTTGACGACCTCAGGGTGTGCCTCGCACCAATCGAGGAACGCATCCCAGTCGGCGATTTCAAGAAGCTCAGTAATCTCCGCCACCTGAGCGGGCCAACCATTTCCGGCCATCGACGCGGTGTAGACGATGGTTCCGCCCTTGGTAATGCGATCGATGAGGCCGTCGGTGAGTCGGCGCGACGCTGCGACGTTGACCGCCATGCAGGTACGAACCCCAGCATTTGCCGCGACGCCTGCGTTGGAGAACACCACGTCGATCGGACCTTCAATCTGGGCGATTGCAGCATCGATCGACGCTGGATCAGCGAGGTTCGTTTCGATGAACGTGTCGCAGCGGCCTGTTGGTGCCTTGATGTCGAGAATGGTGAGGTGCTCAACACCAAGTTCACCGAGCAACTCAGCGAGTGCGGCGCCAATACCAGTGGCCCCTCCAGTGAGAACAACACGCTTGCCGGCGTAACTGAACAGCTTTGTCATGGAATTGAACCCCCGAGATGA
>JBILIB010000095.1:0-7909 GCA_044350215.1 Acidimicrobiales bacterium | reverse complement strand
GGTCATGATGTTCTTTGCCTTCATTAACATCGCTCGACTCCTCCCTGCGGCCTACTGATCATGACCAAACGCCTTCGACTCAACGCCATCGCTGCCGCCCTCGTTTTTGCATCGCTTGCGCTCGTGGCCTGCTCTTCGTCATCAACGAGTTCCGCGACTCCTTCGACCACCGCCAGCACAACCACAACCGCTCCTGGCCCCGCAACAACGACGACTCTCGAGCCTGAAGCCGGAGTCGGTCGGATCTCCTTCGTCTATGGACCAGTTACCGGCGACTGCATCGATCTGCGGTCGGTTGCGACGGGCAGAGCGGTCACGACCAGAGCCATACCCGCCGCCGACGCCACGTTGAAGAGCGATAAAGACGTGATATTGCGCCTGGGCTGCGATCTTCCTCACCAATATGAGGTCATCGCCACCCCATCAGCGGGTCTCGCTCCGACTCCGACCCCGACCACCGAGCAATTCGTCGCCGCCGCCAAGAAATTGTGCCCGGCTGCGTTCAAGACCTACGTCGGCATTCCCTACCCGAGTTCTTCGTTCGAGGTTGGTTGGATTCTGCCGACTGAAGAGCAACGAAGTCGAGGCGTGCAGGTCATCGGATGCACCGCGTTCGATCCAAAAGGAAAGCTCACCGGATCGGTGAAAGATTCCAGGCGCTAGCGCGTTCGCACCGACTGGCGCGCTGCGAACGCGTCACGAACGCCTGCCGCGCGACGACAACTGAGGATCCACCACCCCGACGCGCGGTGGTTCTAACTTTTTGCCTCATGGTGCTCGTGATTGCTGCCCTCCTCCTTGCAATTCTCCTTGTCATCGCTCTTCTTGCCAACCGCCGATCTGGCCAAGCTCCCCAGACGCGAGTCACTCGCCGCCCTGCCGAGGTTCGTCTTCCAATCGGGGCTGACGCAGCACTTTGGTCAATCGTCGAGGTTGTCCCCGACCCGCGTAATCATCTGGCCCTCACCCGCGATCTCACCGGCGAGGTGCGCATCTCGGGCACATTGCTCGACCCGGCCGTTCGAGCCAGCACCATCGTGCCTCCGCCCCGGCCGGTTCCGGCTGGTGGAAGTTCCGTTCGCATTCTCACTGCAGCCGAGATCGAACGTGAAGATGCGGCAGTAGCGGCCGAGGCCGCTCGTATCAACCGCGCTTCCTGAGTTACTCCTCGCGCAACTTCAGCGAGGCTGAACAACAGCAGCAAGTGCGGCCCACGATTGCGGCGCTGCACCCAGTCCGCTTCCGTCGTTCGCGTCCCAATACTCGGCCCATGACGAGTTGAGCGCGCCGCGTGTAAGCATGGCGGCGAATGCACGGGCATCAGCGACGCGATCGTGACGACGCGCCGCTACCCAGAACAAGTACGTGAGCTGCGGCCAGGCGGGACCGCGCCAATAGGTACGCGCTTCGAAGGTTGGTTCGTTGCGATGTATTCCCGCCGGACCACACGCGCCGCCGAATGCAGCCTCGTCACGCAGGTTGCCAAAAACCCGTTCAATCACTGCTTCATTTGTTGCTACCAACACAGGTAAGAGCGCATCAAGCGAGCGAACTCGACCTGAATCCGATGCCGAATCGCCAGTGTCAACCCAGGTTCCTAGTTGTTCGTTCCACTGCGTAAGTAGTCGACGACTCAAGAGATCGGCTTTCTCAGTCAACGCTTCATCACCAGTGACCGATGCAAGCTCATAAGCATTGAATGCAACGAGTGCGTTGAATCCGCAACTCGCAACAACAAACGATGGATTCGAAATTGGTGAACCCAATGGCGAATGTTGCACCGATGTGACGAGTGCACCTTTGGTCTCACGCCACTTGGTGACGCTCCAACCACCGGGGGACCAATGATCCCAGCGAGGGCAATCGTCGCCGCCGCTCTCCCATGGATGACACAACGCAATCAAGCCGTCAACGCGCGACCGAAGGTCAAAGAGAAAATTGAGTCCATCCGTGGCTTTGCCTACGAGGTCGCTGACATCGATGTTGCGCCGGGCGAGTTCGGCAACCGCATGCCCAAACATCGGAGGCTGAGTGATTGATGAATGACCTTCACGGTTCCAGAAGTCACCGTGATGGTTCGGGGAAAACTCGTAATCAACATGCGGAACAAATCCCTCGGCGTTCTGCGTTCGGAAGAGGTGTGCAAGTTCGCGCCGCGCTCGATCCGGCTCGCCGAGGTCGGCCCAGGTGATGGCGTGGAAGCAGGAGTCCCAGAGCCACTGGAACGGATAGACCTCGGCGTTGGGGACGGTATAGCCCTCTGATCGCCAGTTGGACTCGAGTACGGCCCGAGCCGAGGCCCGGACCAACTCGGGATCGGCCGGTAGCGTGAGGCCTTCGCCGTCGATCCCGTCGGTCACCCTCGTCCCCTTCTGGTGTCAATGTCCACGTGCGCTGTGCTTTCGTTCCGTCTCGGCGGTACTGATGGAGTGTCCATCGTGGCCGATACCTGGATCAACGCGCTGCATCGTGCCGGATTCGAGGTGCGAACCGTGGCCGGTGAGGGAACTGCGGACATTCTCCTCCCCGACCTCGCAATCGGTCGATGGCCCGATGGGTCTTCGGGACTCCATGGCCCTGAAGCAGCAACCGAAGCCGACATCGCCCAACTTTGCGAACTCGTCTCGGCCGCTCTCGTCGATTGCGACCTCGTCGTTGTCGAGAACCTTGGCTCCATCCCCATGAACCTTCCTGCTGCGATCGCAGTAGCGCGGGCCCGCGAAGGCCGGCCAACTATTTGGCATCACCACGACCCGGCATGGCAGCGCGACCGGTACGCCGGCGTCATTGAACTGCCGCCCCGAGAAGCCGTTCCCAGTGGCCAGTGGCGTCATGTCACTATCAACGAACTCACCCGACAACAGTTCCTTGACCGGGGATTCGCCGCAACGACCATCCTCAACGGATTCGATGTGCATGCTGAGCTCGGTGATCGCGAAAGCGAACGCCGTCGTCTCGGCTTTGGCGCCGACGAGTTGGTTCTTGTGCATCCGGTCCGGGCAATCGAACGCAAGAACGTTCCGCTTGCCATCGACATTGCACAGCAACTCGGTGCGACGTACTGGATCACGGGTCCAGCCGAAGAGGGCTACACCGACACACTCCAGTCGCTTCTTGAAAGCGCGCGCTCTGCGGGACTCAACGTTGTTCACGAGCCGTCGACCTCACTGGCCGACATGTATGCCGCCAGCGATGTTGTCGTCTTCCCCTCTACATGGGAAGGATTCGGCAACCCACCAATAGATGCCGCCATCCATCGCCGACCAGCAATTGTCGGCCACTATCCCGTCGCCGAGGAACTTCGAGCGCTGGGATTCATGTGGTTCGACACTGACAACCTGGACGCGCTCAAGACATGGATTTCCGCACCCGACGAATCATTACTTGACCACAACTTTGAGGTCGTCTCGTCGTTACTTTCCCTCGAAGTCATGCAGTCGGCACTTACCGACCTCCTCGATGAGGCAGGCTGGTTACCGTGACCGAAAAGCCCGATTACTCGAACGACCCCGTGCGCATGCGCCGTGCACAGATCGCACATGCCGCTTCACTGGCCCAGCGAATCGGGTATCTGCTCTTTGCCATAGCTGTCGTGATCTTCTTCATCGGATTCTTTGGCGGTTTCACCGGCGGACTCGTGACAGCAAACGTTGTCCTAATGGCAGTCGGTTCCGCGCTGCTCGCGCCAGCAATCGTTGCCGGTTACGCCGTGAAAGCGGCCGAGCGCGATGACCTCGAGAACGGCCGTTAATCGACGATTAGTTCGGTGAAAGCCCGCGCAGGCCTGACCACGCAAGACCAGCGACCTGCACTGCGAGTTCGTCGGCGTCGAGATCGATTTCCTTTTCGAGCCAACGACGGCACGTGCTTTCGCCTAGCCCAACGATTCCGTAGGCCAAGAGGCGACGACGACCGGGCTCGAGCCCTTCGGCAACGATGAATTCAGCAACGGTGTCGGCCATTTGCCGCTGCACCTTCGCCGCTTGTTCTGCAAACTCGGGGTCACGGCGCACTTCGCTATCGAACAACACCGTGAATCCATCACGATTGGTGTCGACCCAGTTGAACCAGGCTGCGAAACCGGCTTCGACTTGAGCCCGAGGACCAACAGTGGCCGATGATGCGACTGCATCGCGCACCGCCAAACGCAAACGACTGGCAACATCGGCCAACAACTCAAGGAACATTTCGCGCTTTGACGCAAAGTGTTGGTAGAGCACCGGCTTCGTAACGCCGGCTGCATCGGCGATGTCGTTCATCGCGGCATCTCGGTATCCCAGACGCGCAAACGTCGCCAGCGCTGTATCGAGCAGCTGCTGACGACGTTCAGACGCCGGAAGTCGAGAACTCACGATGAACGACCCGCTGTCGCTGGGCCTCAGAGACCCGACTTCTCAAGGATGTGCACACCACAAGCCGAACCGAGGCCGATGACGTGTGCAAGTCCAACCTTTGCGCCTTCAATCTGACGAGCGCCCGCTTCACCACGAAGGTGGTAACAGATCTCCCAGATGTTGGCGATGCCCGTTGCGGCGATGGGATGACCCTTCGATTCAAGGCCACCAGAAACATTCACTGGGGTCTTGCCGTCACGCGTGGTTGCGCCTGACAAGAAGAAGTCAACAGCATTGCCCTCGCTGCAGAGCATGAGATTGTCGTAGTGCACGAGTTCAGCAGTTGCGAAGCAGTCATGAAGTTCGACGAGGTCGAGATCTTCCGGACCAATGCCAGCAAGCTCGTAGGCCTGCTTTGCTGCTGCACGAGTCAGCGTGTTGACGTCGGGAAGGATCTGGCATGCCTCTTGGTACGGATCGCTCGTAAGGATCGATGCCGAAACCTTGACGGCGCGCTTTTGCTGTTCCTTTGACAACGTGCGGAGCTTCTCGCCTGAAACAACAACCGCTGCTGCAGCGCCATCGCTGTTTGCCGAGCACATTGCACGAGTGTTCGGGTAGGCGATCATGGGCTCAGCCATGATCTGCTCGACTGACATGTCCTTCTGAATAGCCGCAAGCGGATTCATGGTGGAGTTGAAGTGGTTCTTGGCCGAAATGCCGGCGAAGAGTTCGAAATCAGCGCCGTCATACGGATGCTTGTGCAGGTATTCCATGCCGACCTGCGCGAACACGCCGGGCATCATGTCGGTGCCGAGCTTGCCTTCGAAACCAGACACTGCGCCGTAACGACCAGCCGGTGTCCATTCGTCGGATGCCGCGCTGGCAAAACCTGCACCGAGCATTCCTGCACCCGAAAGCTTTTCGACGCCGACAGCAAGACCCATATCGCATTCGCCCGCCTTGATCGCCATAATCACGGTACGAAGCGCGGTTGCACCCGTTGCACATGCGTTTGCGACGTTGAACACCGGGATGCCGGTCTGACCAATCTGCTTCTGCAATTGCTGACCGATACCTGCCGCAGCACCCATGAGGTTGCCGGCAGCGAGGATGCCCATGTCCTTGATCGTGACGCCACCGTCGGCGAGCGCAGCGAGCGCAGCCTCGGAAGCAAGATCGACAACGTCCTTGTCCGGATGCTTTCCGAACTTGGTCATGTTGATGCCGAGAATCCAAATGTCATCGTTTGCCATTATCAGTCCCCTCAGTTGACCGGCTCGAAGCCGTAGTTGATGGCCTCGGTACCTGCAGTATCGGCGCCGATGGAATAGGTGGTGAGTCGAACCTTCTGTCCGAGCGCAATGTTTGCCGCCTCGGCAGGAGTGTTGATGAGCTGACCGCGAACGCTTGTGCCGCCAAGGTCAACGACTACAGGAACGTAGTTGTCGGCTCCTGGGATGAACGCGGTAACGATCGTGAACGAACGAATCTCGCCTTCGGTGGCGATATCGGTCTTCTTGAATGACGTTCCGCCACACGATGCACACGCATTACGTCGATCGAAGAACTTTGCACCACAGTCGGTGCACTCATTGGCAACCAGGTGCGGAGAGTCTCCGAGCACCAGATAGTCGACCATTGGAATTTGCTGAGCCACTGCTCCCCCTTCACAGCGCCGGTGCGCCGTTGTCTGGACTGGCGAATCGTACGGCAGTCCGGGCGGAACCCTGACACCAACCGAATAATCGCCCACCCCATCTGTTACTTTTGCCGGATGAGGCCCCATCCTGAGATCAGTCGTCGTCGGGCTCTGGGCCTTGGGGCAGGCATTCTTGGGGCGATGGTGCTGGCTCCCAGTTCGCTGGCCAGTGCGACGGTCTCGGGCTCGACGCAACCCTGCGATGGCGGATTCGCCGGCTACTGGCATGGTCCTGCGGACCCCTACAACGAACCGAATCTCGGCGGTTCGAATCCAGTCGGTTCTGAGAATCTCATCACGAATGGTTCATTTGAGGACGGAGCCCCGGGGAACACCGCGCCAGGTTGGACCTTCGTTTCGCCGCCGCCGTGACACCGGATTCAGCGCTCATCAAGCGCTGGTCACCGGAACCCATTCTGGCTTCGGCGTTGTGCCTACAAGCCATAGGCGAGTTCGGACAACACCTCTCCAACGCAGGATTCATCAACCGGTTCGGGCGTCTTCAAATCGACGACGAGAAGAATCAGACACTTGCTGAACTCGCTCTCGGCAAACACATCGACGTTGCGGCTGCATCGCGTTTCCTTGGCGGACCACAGCCGGTTGCTGCGCTGCTTGAAAAGGGAGCAGCAACCATCACCGAGGAAAGTCGATTCTCGCTTTCCTTCGAGGTGTTGTCGGACGGAAAAGCGATGGCGATTCTCCCCTTTCTCGATTCGGCCGATGACGTTCCGATCGACAGTGTCTATGCCGGTACGGACACATGGCTGTTGCGCGATCAAGCATGGAAATACGGGTTGCATGGAAAGCGTGCAATTGATCTTGGGACCGGAACGGGTCTTGTCGCCGCGTTCCTCACTTCGCGATACGAAACAGTCATTGCGACCGACATCAATCAACGAGCAACACAAACTGCGAAACTCAGCCGCGAGCTTCTTCCGGAAACTGCAAAGTCGCGAATGCACGTTGTTGCAAATGACGTCGCCGCTGGAATTCATCCTGGAACCTTTGACTTTGTTTGCGTGAATGCGCCGTGGGTGCCGGCTCATCGAGCCGATGGGCGCATCTACTCCCAAGGCGGAGAAACTGGATTCGAACTTCCACGCCGATTCATCCTCGAAGGCACCGATCTTCTCGCTCCCGGCGGAACCTTCATCGCCCTGTGCGCAGAATTGTCATTTACCGATGGCTCCAACCCGTTGCGCGAGATGCTCGACGATCTCGAACAAAACGGTTTCGCAACGTTCGTCGAACCAACTCCCGCACCCCATCCATTTCACACCGCCGCCGATAGGACCGCAGAAACACTCCCCGGACTCGAAACAGCCCGTCACGTCACTGCCGTCGCACAAAGGAATCTGTAACGATGCAGATCTTCATCAAGAAAGCCTCAGGAGATTTGATCGTTCTCGACGTTGAGCCATCGGACACGATCGAAAATGTCAAGACGAAGGTCCAAGACAAAGAGGCGATACCACCCGATCAGCAACGACTGACCTTCGCCGGCAAGCACCTCGAAGACGGCCGCACCCTTTCCGATTACAACATCCAAAAAGAGTCAACCCTTGATCTCGTAGTACGCCTGCGACCCTCAGCAGGTGTCGTTACCTATCTAGAAATGAGCGAGACCCCACCGGTTCTCACCACCGAAGGCATCACTCCTCAGATTGAAGCAAACGCGCAGCTCGCAATCCTTGCGCTGAATGCCACCATGACACAGGAGGACATCGAGCTGGCACAAGGAACCTACGAGTTCTCCTTCTGGGCCAAAGGCGAACTCACCTGGGACTTCACCTTCTACGACACCAACGGAAACATCATCGGAAGCTTCGGCAGCTCAACAACCGGAGCGCTGCTCGGTCTCACCCAATTC
>JBILIB010000015.1:0-26706 GCA_044350215.1 Acidimicrobiales bacterium | reverse complement strand
CACCACGGTTGCCACCATGAGCCACCATGACGGCAGACCACGCTCGGCCACGATCATCGTTGGCACGGTCGTGATGAGCAGAAGCTCAATGATGCGGGGTTTTGTGAGGGCGACGTACCCCCGCAGTCGCGCTGCGAGGGTTGCTTGCGCGACCGATTCCATCGACGCCGATGCTAGGGCGGCGGATCCAGACGCGGACAATCGCGGCCCGCTTGGCCGGAATCGTCGGTGGTGAGGACTCGCGTGTGGGGGAGTTTGCGTTCACTCCCGTACGATCGACACCGTGCGTTTGCCACGACTCTCCCCTCGGGCCTATCGCCGCATCACCCTCGTGGCCCTGTTCGCGCAGGTGTTCATCACCATCAGCGGCGCTGCAGTTCGTCTGACTGGTTCGGGTCTCGGATGCTCCGATTGGCCAACCTGCGAAGAAAACCAGATCGTCGCGCCCTTCGAATACCACGCCATGATCGAGTTCGTAAACCGCACAGTCACCGGTTTCGTCTCCGTGGCCGTCATTCTCGCGGTGCTTGGTTCGCTTGTACGCACGCCGCGTCGTCGCGACCTCACATGGCTTTCACTTGGCCTCGTCGCCGGAGTCATTGGGCAAATCATTCTTGGCGGACTCACGGTGCTGTTCGAACTTCATCCGCCATTCGTGATTGCACACTTCCTTGTCTCAATGGTCTTGATTTGGAATGCGTTCGTGCTTCATGAGCGTTCAAAGTACGCGCAAGCACCCGCGCTACCTGTAGTTCCGCGCAACGTGCGCGTTCTCAGCCGAATCATTGTCATCGTTGCTGCATTCACGTTGTTTACGGGAACAATCGTGACCGGCACCGGCCCTCACGGTGGCGACGAAACGGTTCCCCGACTTTCCTTCGATATCGGAAGTGTTGTCCGATTGCATAGCGTCACCGTTTGGGTGTTTCTTGCACTGACCATCGCAGCACTGTTTGCGCTTCATAGATCTGGCGCGCCAGTGAACGTTGATCGGCGTGCCAAATACCTCGTTGCTGCGATCCTTGTTCAAGGAACAATTGGTTACGTTCAGTACTTCAACGGAGTTCCGCCGGGCCTTGTACTTCTTCATGTTTTGGGCAGTGTCATTGTGTGGATTTCTGCTTTGGCGTTTGACCTTTCTCTCGTTGCGCGCCCAGTTGAGTCCGATGCAACCGAATCACTCTCGACAACGTCATGACACAACCAAAGGCCGCCGATGTTGCACCAATTGAAATTGATGAACCATCGATAGAGACAAATCTCGACGTTGATCGACCCTGGATCGTTCTTGTGTGGAACGACCCGATCAATCTCATGTCGTACGTGACCTACGTCTTGCAAAAAGTTTTTGGCTACAGTCGCGACAAGGCAGAATCACTCATGCTTGACGTTCATGAAAAAGGTCGCGCTGTCGTTTCAAATGGTTCGAAAGAAAAAGCAGAGCTCGATGTTTTCCGTCTGCACGAACATGGTCTTTGGGCCACCATGCAACAGGACTGACATGGCCTTCGGATTCAAGCGCACCATTCAAAGCAAAGGGCCAGACCGATTCATCATCAACCTGCGAGACGACTTACGCGAAGTCATCGCCGCAGTGTGCGAAGACGTTCTTGGTGCTCTCGATGACGAAGGCGCTCCGAACCGAGACCCCATGCTTCGCCGTGTCTTCCCCGTTGCGCATACGTCTGACGAATCGGTGAACGAGGCTTATCGAGACCTTGTCCAAAGCGATCTCCTCCGCACTCGACGCGAAGCCCTCGAACGCGTGTCGGCCAGCGCAAACGATGCCGAGCTCGATCGGGCGACTCTCGAGGCCTGGATGATCGGGCTCAATACCGTCCGGCTTGTTCTCGGCACTCGCCTCGATGTGAGCGAGGACGGGTTCCCTCAGTTGGAACCCGACGACCCCGAACTCCCAGCGTGGGCGCTTTATGAGTTCCTCGGAGTGTTCGTGGGCATGGTCGTCGACGCTCTTGCTCGCACCGCCTGATCCGGGTGCAGTCCAGCATTGGGGCCCACGCTGAGGGTCCTGCTATGGTCTGCAAGCCCTAGCGGCGCAAGAGCCCCCATCGTCCAGCGGCCTAGGACGCCTGCCTTTCACGCAGGTAACACGGGTTCGAATCCCGTTGGGGGTACGCAGCAGTTTCTGGTCCCGTGGTGCAGTTTGGAGTGCACGCCGGCCTGTCAAGCCGGAGGTCGCGGGTTCAAATCCCGTCGGGACCGCCAACTGCCGCACCGGTTCGCCGGGGCGTCAGGGACGGAGACTTGGTCTCCACGGTCGGGTAGCTCAGTTGGCAGAGCGGCCGCCTGAAAAGCGGTAGGTCACCGGATCGACGCCGGTCCCGACCACAGTGAAAAGGCCCGGGCTCTGCGCCCGGGCCTTTTGCATTTCGTTCTCGGGTCCTCAACGAGGTGGTTGCACTGCGAGGAACGACCAGATTGCGCGGCTTGCGTCGAGTCCTTGATACGGGATGCCTACGAGCGATGTCGATGCTGCAGTGACGCCGCTATGGCCCATCCATGCATGCGAGGCACCCGCGACGGTGACGAACTGAACTGCACGGGAGTCAGAACATCCCGCCCACGACCGTGCGACAACATCGGGATTCTCAGGATCGCGCTGTTCGATAGGTCCTTGGGTGCATCCATTAGTCATGGCAAACGAGTTCGGGGCCTCGCGCGGAGACGGAAACTCGACTCCCGAAACACCAGCCCCCTTTCCACCATCGATAGGGATATTCGTGTCGGCCAAACCATGAAGGTGAAACACGCTCACGGGTTGCGCTGGCGCACACGGAACTCCGAGCACGCCCGCCTGTACGCCGATCGATGAAATGCGATCACTGAGTTCACATGCCAAGCGATAGGCAAGAATCGCTCCGTTGGAATGACCCGTCGCTGACACTCGCCGTTGGTCGATCGGAAGGGACGCGGAAAGTTCCTCGATCACTTGTGCAATGAAACCAACATCGTCGACGTTCTGCGCCGCAGCAGGACCGCAACACATGCCACCGTTCCATGTCAGCAACTTTTGGCTGCCGTCTTGTGCGTTTGAGCCATCGGGATACACGACGATGAACTGATTCGATTCGGCAAGACCGTCGAATCCGCTATTGGTTTCAAATTGCTCGCCCCAGCCAAGCCCACCGTGAAGCGCGACAAGCAATGGAACCTTGGTGCCAGGAACCAGCGATGCCGGGACATAGGTTCGGTAACGGCGAACACGACCATCCGGAGTCGTGGTCGTTACTTCACGCACCGTTCCTTGCGGGTCGACGGCAGCACGATCGTTCGCGTAAGGCTCATAGACCGCGCTCATGGTTGTTGACGTCGTCGTCGAAAGCGACGACGAGATTGATGTCGAGGACTGCGACGAGGACCCTCGCGAACAACCAAACAACACCGTCGCCGCTAAGGCCGCAACCGTGACCGAACAGACAACTCGAATCACCGAGCGAAGGCGTCTTTCAGGGCCGCAGCCACCTGGTCCTGCGCTTCGGAAGCAACGTCGATTGCAGCGTCCATCGAGAAGAACCCGTGGAACATGCCTTCATATTCAACAAGGTCGACGTCGACGCCTGCTTCAACCAATTTGGCGGCGTAGGCGTTGCCCTGATCGCGCAGCGGATCGAATCCGGCGGTGACGACAACCGCGGGCGGTGCACCAGCAAGATCGGAGAGGATCGGCGAGTAGCGAGGGTCGCTGAGATCTTCCACCGTGACGGTGTAGTGATCGTGGAACCAATCCATGGCGTTACGAGTGAGCATGTAGCCCTCAGCGTTTTCTGTCATCGACGGACGATCACAGCTTCCATCGGTGACCGGATACAACAGCGCCTGCTGAATGACTTCAACATGCTCATGATCGCGAGAGATGTTGGCGACAACGGCGGCGAGGTTGCCACCGGCGCTGTCTCCAGCAACAGCGAGACGTGAGGAGTCGACGTTGAGCTCATCGCCATGGGTTGCAACCCATTCGGTTGCCGCCCACGCATCGTCGATCGCTGCAGGGAACTTGGCCTCGGGAGCGAGGCGATAGTCGACCGCAACGACGACGCAGTCAGCCTTTGAGGCAATCGTGCGACAGCAATGGTCGTGCGATTCAAGATCGCCGATTACCCAACCGCCGCCGTGGAAGAACACGGTCACGGGAAGGCCCGCGTCGTTGCTCGGGCGATAGATACGAACGGGAATGTCACCAGCAGGCCCAGGAATCGTGCGGTCGGTGATGCTCGCCAATTCAATTGGGCTCGGCATAGCCGTCACGCCCATGCGTTCGCGGAGTTCCTCGGGGGTCGCCCCTTCGAATGTAAAGCCGGAATCAGCCATGAGGTCGAGAATGAACTTTGCCTGCGGATCAAGAGCCACGTGAGTTCCCCCTAGAAGTGGTGTGGAGTCCAACTGTGGCACAGCCAACCAAGGACCGTCCCGCGAAACGAACGGCGATTGTGGTTCAGAGACCGAGAGCGGCGGGAACCTCAGCATGGTCATCAATAACGACATCACCTTCGGGCCCATGATCGGGATCGTCGTCGGTCACGCCTCGGTAGCGCAACGCCAACATTCCCATCCCCTTAGCTCCAGCAATATCGGTGCGGCGAAGATCGCCGATATGGGCTGCACGCGTTGGATCAATCCCGCCTAAGCCCGCGAGCGCGTGTTCGAAGATCGCCGCATCAGGTTTGTACACGCCGACTTCATCAGAGAACGACCAGTGATCGAACAGTTGCAAGATACCGTGACCTTCGAGATAGTCACGCAGAACGGGCGATGGCGTGAGGCCAACATCGCAAACGATACCGACGCGAAGTCCTGCGTCCTTCAGCACTCGCAAGGTTGATTCCAAGTTGTCAGTGAGACTGAGTTTCATCGCGCGCGGCGCCGAAAGATACGCGTCGATTACGCGGATGCGCACTTGCTCATCGTCGGTATGACCGAGAACATCGAGCACTGTTTCGGCTGCATGATGGCCGGTGAATTGCTCACCGACTCCCCATGACGAGTCGAAGCGCTTCCATGCTTCATCGAAGGAGGCGTCGATCTCATCGTGGTCTGCTGGAAGTCCATGTGATTCAAGGACCTCGGCGATCGCGAGTCGCCGCTGCACGCGGGTCGCGGCAGTGTCCGCCCGAACGAGCGTGTCCCAAAAGTCGAATGTGATCGCGTCGAACCGCGACACGTTGTTCAGCGCTTTCGGATGACACCGTCGCGGACTGCAGCTTCAGCAGCGGCAGCAGCAACGAGAGGCGCAATGCGCTTGTCGAATACCGAAGGAATCACGTGATCAGGAGCGAGATCTTCGGCACTCACAGCGTTCGCAATTGCGTGCGCCGCAGCAACCTTCATGTTCTCGGTGATCTGCGTTGCACCCGCGTCGAGCGCACCACGGAACAAACCGGGGAACGCAAGAACGTTGTTGATCTGGTTCGGGAAATCGCTTCGGCCCGTTGCCATAACCGCAACACAGCCCTCGGCTTCTTCCGGACGAATCTCGGGATCAGGGTTCGCCATGGCAAACACGATCGGATCCTTCGCCATTGTGAGAACGTCCTGGCGATTGATGAGGTTTGGTCCACTCACACCGATGAACACATCGGAGCCCGGCATGATGTCGGCCAAGGATCCCTGACGACCTTCGGGGTTCGTGTTTTCAGCAAACCACTGCTTGGCAACGTTGAGGTTGCCGCGACCGTTGTACACCGCACCTTCACGATCGACACCAATGATGTTGCGAACACCGGCGTTCATGAGGATCTTCGAGATAGCGACGCCAGCAGCGCCAACACCTGCGATGACGACAGTGAGATCTTCCATCTTCTTGTTTACGATCTTCAGTGCGTTCATAAGCGCCGCAAGCGTCACGACTGCGGTGCCGTGCTGATCATCGTGGAACACCGGAATGTCGAGAAGTTCTTTGAGGCGATCTTCGACCTCGAAACACGCCGGAGCGGCAATGTCTTCAAGATTGATGCCGCCGAACGACGGAGCGATGTTCACGACAGTACGAATGATCTCTTCAGGATCTTTCGTGTCGAGACAGATCGGGAAACCATCGACGCCCGCAAATTCCTTAAACAGGAGGGCCTTACCTTCCATAACAGGCATCGCGCCGAGCGGACCAATGTCGCCTAGACCAAGGACCGCAGTGCCGTCACTCACGATGGCAACGGTGTTCTTGCGGATCGTGAGGTCGTGGGAAAGCATCGGATCCTTCTCGATTGCCGAACACACGCGGGCAACGCCCGGCGTGTAGGCCATCGAGAGATCATCGCGATCGTTCACGGGAATCTGGCTAATGACATGAATCTTGCCGCCGGCGTGCAGCGCAAAGGTTCGGTCTTCCCATTCGAGAAGCTCAATTCCCGAAACGCTGCGAACAGCATCGAGCACTTGCTGCTGATGGGCTTCGTTTGAACAGTTGACGACGACGTCTTCGTCAAGCGATTCCTTCTTGGCCTCAAATCCTTCGAGCGACCAAATGTTTCCGCCTACCGAACCAATAGCGGTGGCGAGACGACCGAGTGCACCGGGTTCATTACCCAGTCGGACGCGAAGGCGGATGCTGAAAGCGGCGGTAGTTGAGTCAGCCATAGGGCGCAGACGCTACCCGTCAGGCCTATGCCGTCCCCAAGTCGGGATTCTGGCCCCCCAAAGTTGCCCGATTTCGAACGGTCAAGCGCCTTCGTAGGGGAACCCAAGTTCGGGAGCGGTCACCAGCGCCCGGAACGCAAGCCCTTCGGCTTCGGCCATGGCCTGGCAGGTGCCGCCTCGGTCCACCAGGACCATCACCATGACCGGTTCGGCCCCGAGTTCACGAGCAACATGTACTGCTTCCATGGGTGAGGTGCCACGGGTGACGGTGTCATCGGTGATTATGCACTTATCGCCCGGTTCAAGAGGGCCGGCGAGGCGACCAGCAATACCGTGATCCTTGGCTTCTTTGCGAATGGTGAAGGACTTGAGCGAGCGGCCACGAGTCGCCGCAACCGCGGCGATGCCGTAGGCCACCGGATCGGCACCCACCGTGAGGCCGCCGATCGCAGTGACATCGTCGGGGATCAGGTCGAGCGCGAGATCGGCCACAAGCAGCAATCCATCAGGGCGACACGCGGTCTGCTTCGAATCGATGAACCATGAGCTTTTCTTGCCTGACTTCAGTGTGAAGTCTCCGGTTCGGACTGAATAGCGAAGAAGGTGATCGATCAGTTGCTGTTTCGTCTCGTCGCTCATTCTCAGGAACCTACCGTTCCGCGGCCTGCGACGGGGGCGGTTTCGAAAGAGTCAGACGATGCGGACGGTTCCATCACCTTCGACAATGCGCCCGATCACGGTGGCCCGATGTCCAGCAGTACGAGCAACATCAAGAGCCTTGAAGGAATCCGATTCGGGCACCACGACGACCATTCCGACGCCCATGTTGAACACGCGCGCCATTTCATCGTCAGCCACAGAACCCAAACGCTGGATTTCGTTGAATATCGGCGGAACGTCCCAAGTACCCCAGGTGACCTCGGCGGCTGTTCCGTGTGGAAGTACACGATTGAGATTGCCGGGAAGACCACCACCAGTGATGTGGGCGACACCGCGGACATCGACTGCCTTCTGCAACGCAGCGATTGCCGGCGAGAAGATCACCGAAGGGGCAAGCAGTTCGTCGGCAAGCGAGTGATGCGCACCGTCGTAGGCCGGACCATCGAGGGGAAGCTGGGCACGTTCAAGAAGTACACGGCGAGCCAATGAGAAACCGTTGGAACGAAGGTTCTGCGAAGGAAGTCCGATGAGGACGTCACCGGCAGAAATTTTGGCGCCGGTAATCAGCGCGTCGCGATCAGCAATTCCCACCGCAAAGCCGACGAGATCGAACTCCCCCGCTTTCATTGCGCCGGGATGTTCGGCCATCTCGCCGCCAACGAGTGCACAGCCGGCTTGGCGACAACCGTCGGCCACGCCTTCAACGAGCTGATCGATGTGGTCGGGGTCGAGCCGACCTACGGCGATGTAATCAAGAAAAAACAGTGGCTCAGCACCCTGGCAGACGAGATCGTCGACACACATCGCAACGAGATCGACACCGATTGTGGTGAAGCGGCCCGTTGCTTGAGCAACGAGGGCTTTCGTGCCGACACCATCGGTTGACGAAACAAGTACGGGCTTCTTGAAGCGAGCCAGATCGAGGGCGAAGAGTCCGCCGAAGCCGCCAATATCGCCAATGACTTCGGGTCGAAAGGTTGAACGAACGTGCGACTTGATGCGATCCACTGCTTCTTCGCCGGCGTCGATGCTGACACCAGCACCGGCATAGGTTTCGCCTTGGGTTGCGTCGTTAGCCATCGATCTCTTCCGATGAGGTGAAGGAAAGCGCGTCTTGTGCCGGAAGCGTGGGCGTGCCTTCGAACGTGTCGACAAGACCCGTCATGTTCGTTGATGCTTTCGATGGAAGTTCGAGAATGTGCTTACCGAGTTCCACGGGAATCTCGACGGGATAGTTGCCGGTCAAGCACGCGTCGCAGAATCCTGCGCCGACAGCACCAGTGGCCGACACCAATCGATCAAGCGCAAGATAGGAAAGCGAATCGACATTCAGGTATTCGCGGATTTCGTCGACGCTCATATTTGCGGCGAGAAGTTCCCCGCGAGTGCCGGTATCCATACCGTAGAAACACGGCCACTTGTAGGGCGGTGACGACACGCGCATATGAATTTCGGCAGCGCCGGCTTCGCGCAGCATCGAGACCATGGCGCGAGTTGTGGTGCCACGAACGATGGAATCATCAACCACGACGAGTCGTCGACCAGCGATGTTGTCGCGCAACGGATTCAGTTTCATGCGGACACCGAGAGCGCGCATTTCCTGATTCGGAGCGATAAAGGTACGGCCGATGTATCGGTTCTTCACGAGGCCTTGACCGAAGGGGATCCCCGACTTGCGTGCGTACCCCTCAGCCGCAGGAATACCCGATTCGGGAACACCCATCACCAAATCGGCTTCGACTGGCGCTTGTTCGGCAAGTTGTTCGCCCATACGAACACGTGCTTGATGCACGCTCTGACCATAAAGGCGCGTGTCGGGTCGAGCGAAGTAGACGAACTCGAACAAGCAGAGTTTCGGGTCGACCAGCGCCTGTTCAAAAACTCGAACGGCACGGTAACCGGTGGCATCGATGACGATCATCTCGCCTGGTTCAAGTTCACGGACCAAATGCGCACCGACAACATCGAGTGCAGGACTTTCCGAAGCGAGTACCCAACCGCTATCGAGCTTGCCAAGACAAAGCGGGCGGAATCCGTTGGGGTCGCGCACGCCAATGACATGTCCTTCGTCCATGACTACAACCGAGAACGCGCCCTTTAGACGAGGAAGAATCGCCTGCATCGCGCGCTCAAGTGCACGATGGTCGGAACTTTCGTCGGGGTTCTTCGCGAGTTCCGAGGCGAGGAGTTCCGCCATGACATCACTGTCAGAGCTCACGGTGCCTGGAAGCATTCCCAGTTCATCGGCGAGTTCGGCGGTGTTTACGAGATTGCCGTTGTGCGCGATTGCAACGGTGTGCGCACCGACATTGCGGTATACCGGCTGCGCGTTGTGCCACACACTTGAACCAGTCGTGGAATAGCGAGTGTGTCCGATTGCAAGATGACCAGTGAGTGCAGCGAGTGTTCGATCATCAAACGCGTTCGACACAAGGCCCGTGTCTTTAACAACGGTGACCGTGGAACCGTCGCTGACGGCCATGCCCGCAGCTTCCTGACCACGATGTTGCAACGCATACAAACCTAAATACGTGAGATGTGACACCGCTTGGTCGGGCGCGTACACACCGAAGACACCACATGCTTCTTTCGGTGTGTCGTCATCAGGGTTCACGCAATCAGTTTCCATGTGTCAGTCCTGCGCCGTTCCGGCACCAAGGGCAGAAGGAATGTGATTGGTCCAGGCATCGATAACTTCGGAAAGCGGAAGATCAACAAGACCCTTCACGCTAAAACGATCGCCACCGGCAACACCGATCCGAGAAATAGGAACGCCGGATTGTTCACAGATGTTTTCGACAATGCCCATCGATTCAGGATCGACGCACACCACAACACGTGATGGACCCTCGGCAAAAAGTTCAGCAGCATTCGCAACGCGGGCAACGGAGACACCGATGCCCGACTTCGCAGCCATCTCGGCAAGTGCAACACCGAGGCCACCGCCGGAAACATCGTGAATGCCCGCAACGACATCGCCAATCACAAGTTGGCGAACGACGTCGGCAACCTTGAGATGATGCGCGGGATCGAGAGCGGGAAGGGTTCCGCCGCGATGGCCACGAGCGCGCGCCCAACGAGATCCAGAAACTTCGGGCTGGGTGACACCGATGAGCATGAGACGACCCTGCTCAATCAGACCAACACCAGGCGGGCGACGATCGAGTGAATCGATCACGCCGAGCATGCCCACAACCGGAGTTGGGTCGATGTCGGTGCCCTGGGATTCGTTATAAAGACTGACGTTTCCACCGATCACTGGTGTATCGAAGGCCACGCAGGCCTCGGACATTCCGTCGATTGCTTCGGACAACTGCCACATCACTTCGGGATGTTCAGGGTTGCCAAAGTTCAAACAATTCACGACCGCAAGCGGGCGAGCGCCAACGCACGCGAGATTCAACAACGATTCAGCGACCGTGAGTGCCGTGCCCTGGCGGGGATCGACCGCACACCAGCGATGGTTGCCATCGGTGGTGAGCGCAATGCCACGACCGGTGTCGACGCCGGAAGTCGGATGCTTCAAACGAAGCACTGCAGCATCGCCACCGGGACCTTCAACGGTATTGAGGAACAACTGATGGTCGTACTGCGAGAACACCCAACGCGCATCAGCAAGAAGTTCGAGTAATTCCGCTGCGGTATCGACTGACGCGGGTGCGGGTTCCCTACCCATCGTGCGAGTCGCAGCATCAAAGATTGCCGGCGTAGCCATCGGACGGTTGTAGAGCGGTGCATCTTCGTGCAGTGATGCTGCGGGAATATCGCAAAGGACTTCGCCATCGAAACCGTCACGAATGCGGAGGCGACCGCCCTCAGGATGTCCGGTGGCTGGGCCATCTGTGACAATGCCGATAACGGAGGAACGAACTTCCCAGCGCGCACAAATTTCGAGCACCTGATCGAGGTCGGCGGGCTCGACAATGGCTAGCATTCGTTCTTGGCTTTCCGAGGTCATGACCTCGAACGGCTCCATGCCTGCTTCGCGACGAGGAATGGCATTGACATCGACATCCATGCCCATGCCACCGCGGCTGGCTGTTTCGCTTGTGGCACATGCAAGGCCTGCGCCACCAAGATCTTGAATGCCCACAACCAAACCGGCGTCGAGAAGTTCCAGACAAGCTTCGATGAGGCGCTTTTCTTCGTAGGGATCGCCAACCTGCACCGAAGGACGCTTTTCAGCATCGGTTTCTTCATCGGAGAAACCGGCGGAGGCGAGAACGCTCACGCCGCCGATCCCGTCGCGACCGGTGCTGGAACCCAGCAAAACCGCAAGGTTGCCGACGCCGGTGGCTTGTCCGAGCACCAGGCGTTCGGTGGGCAGAACCCCGAGGCACAGCACGTTCACAAGCGGATTACCCATATAAGTATGGTCGAAAACGGTTTCGCCACCGATGGTGGGAACGCCCACCGAGTTGCCGTAACCGGAGACGCCGCTGATGACGCCTTCGGCAATCCAACGACTGCGAGGGTCATCGAGCGGACCAAAACGAAGCGGATCCATGAGTGCAATCGGACGTGCACCCATCGTGAAGATGTCGCGCAGAATGCCGCCGACACCTGTTGCTGCACCCTGGTAGGGCTCAATTGCGGAGGGGTGATTATGCGATTCGATGCGGATAGCGGCAGCAATGCCATCGCCAACATCGACAACGCCAGCGTTTTCGCCCGGACCAACGAGTACCCACGGAGCTTCAGTGGGAAGACGCTTGAGATGAACCCGAGACGACTTGTACGAGCAGTGCTCGGACCACATGACCGCGAACATTGCCAACTCAAGGTGGTTGGGGTCGCGGTTGAGGATCTTGCGGATGTCTTCGTATTCGGAGTCAGTCAGGCCGAGGGCACGGTGAATCGCGTCATCCATTAGGTGCAGGCTAGTGCGCCGGAACACCACAAATCGCCGGGTTTCGACGTGACCGTTGTCGGTTTCGCGCTGGTGTGATGGACTCGACACTCATGAGCGACCAGACCTCTGAGCCTTCTGGAGAGAAGCCGCGTATCGGTTTCCCCCCCGGCAAGATGACGCAAAGCCATAAAGACGCGCTCAAAGACGGTCGCGACCGTGGGCAGATCGTTCGGCGCTACTTGAAAGCCATCGAATCGGCGAAGCCCCGACGAGGTCGACCAGTCACACCTGAAGGTTTGCGCAAAAGCATTGAGAAGATCGATGCCGATCTCGCAACCGAGAAAGACCCGTTGCGCAAGTTGGATTTGGTGCAGTCAAAGATCAAGAAACAGAAGGATCTTAAGGAATTCGAATCACCCATCGACATGGTGGCTCTTGAGAAGGAGTTCGTTCGCGTGGCCAAGGACTACAACGATTCGAAGGAACTCAGTCCTGAGGCCTGGCTCGAACTCGGTGTACCGCGCGAGGTTTTACGGCGCGCCGGGATTCTGAGCTGAGGCAGTTCATTCAGACTCTGCTGATCAAGCTCTGCCGATCAGACAGACAACAACGAACGAAGCAACGGCAACCCGTCAGTGCTTCCAAGTAATTCGCTGGTTGAGCGTTCCGGGTGTGGCATAAGCCCAACCACGTTGCGACCTTCGTTACACACGCCGGCAATGTCATCAACAGAACCGTTGGGGTTCACGACGTAACGCAACACGATGCGATCTTCATCGCGAAGTTGCGCAAGAGTTTCTGCATCGCATGTGTAATTGCCTTCGAAGTGGTTGATCGGAATGCTCAGCACTGCACCTTTGTCGGCGGCGCGAGTAAGCACCGAGTTTGTGGTCTCAACCCGCAACTGTGCAGGTGCGCAAACAAACTTCAGACCAGCGTTCTTTTGCAATGCACCGGGAAGAAGCCCGGCTTCGGTCAGCACCTGAAAACCGTTACAAATACCGACAACTGGGCCGCCGGCGGCAGCAAACTCAGCGACTGCCGACATCACCGGGGAGAAACGCGCAATAGCGCCGGGACGCAAGTAATCGCCATGCGCGAAACCACCGGGAACGATGACGGCATCGACACCGTTCACTGTTGCATCGCCATGCCACAAAAGTTCAGGCTCGCCACCAACGAGGCGCATGGCCTCGACCATATCCTGCTCACAGTTCGAACCGGGGAAGACGACGACCCCGACGCGTGAACTCACGATGCGACGCCCGCTTCAAGTTCAACAATCGCGTCTTCGATGACGGGATTGGTGAGGAACCGACGACAAAGATCTTCGGCTTCGGCACGAGCCGACGCTTCATCGGCAGCGTCAATTTCGAAACGAATGCTCTTGCCGACACGCACGCCGCTCACACCTGCAAAACCCAACGTAGGCATGGCTCGTTCGATCGTGGAACCTTGGGGATCAGCGATCCCAGGTCGAAGACGGACTTCGACGTGCACCGAGAAGATCATGTGCCCATGTTCGCACATCGACGCGCGTATGCGATGCAGATCTGCATGCGGTCGATCGTCACCCGCGCCATTCGGCGAATGAACGACCAGTGATGCGCTCATAGGCATCGACATAGCGAGCGCTCGTGGTGTCGACAACCTCGGCGGGAAGCGGTGGCGCGGGTGGCTGCTTGTTCCAATCGAGACCATCGAGGTAATCGCGCACCGGCTGCTTATCGAACGAGGGCGGCGTGCTTCCCGGCTTCCAGCGTTCCGCCGGCCAGAATCGTGAGGAATCAGGGGTCAGTACCTCGTCACACAACACAAGTTCGCCATCGATCAGTCCCAGTTCGAACTTGGTGTCAGCAATGAGAATGCCTCGGGCCGCAGCCCACTCGGCGCCCTTTGTGTAGAGCTCAAGTGCCGCCGAACGAGCCCGCTCAGCGAGGTCAGCACCCATCAGATCGACAGCGGCCTCGAAGGAGATGTTCTCGTCGTGGCCTTCGGCAGCTTTGGTCGAAGGGGTGAAAACGGGTTCGAGTAATTGGGCCGATTCAAGCAGTCCCGCAGGAAGCACCTGGCCGTGCATCGTGCCGTTGGCCTTGTATTCCTTCCAGGCCGAACCGGTGAGATAACCCCGCACGATGCATTCGATGGGCAGCATTTCGGCCTTGCGGCACAGCATGATGCGGCCTTGCCAGTCGTCGCGCTGAGCCGCGGGTGGGCAGTCATCAAGCGAGGTCGAAATGAGATGGCTGCCAACAAAGCCTTGGAACTTCTCGAACCAGAACGCGCTCATGGCGGTGAGCACTCGGCCCTTTTCGGGTATCGGTTCGGCCATAACGACGTCGAACGCGCTCAGGCGGTCGGAAGTGACCATCAGTAATCGGTTATCGCCCGCGTCGTAGATGTCGCGGACTTTTCCTGAGTAGATGTGTGGGAGTGCGTCGGTCATAGCGGTTCTCCTGGAATGGCCCGCGACAGATCCTCGGTTCAGAGGATGTCGCCCGGACGATACCCAGCAGCAGCAGGGTCAGCCGCCACAAGCGCCGAAACCGTTGCGACAAATGACGCGACTTGTTCAGGCGCACGACCAACAAAGTCAATTGGGTTTGCGAGTACGCCGGCAAGTTCATCCGGAGCAAGCCCAAGACGCGGATCGGCAGCGAGTCGTTCGATGAGATCGTTGCCTTCGGCTCCGTCTTCGCGAAGACGCAATGCCGCCGCAACTGCATGTTCCTTGATGGCTTCATGTGCTTGTTCGCGACCAACGCCGTTGCGCACTGCAGCGACCAGCACCTTGGTTGTTGCTAGGAACGGCAAGTATCGGTCGAGCTCTCGTTCAATGACGGCAGGGTACGAACCGAAGTCGGTAAGCACGGTCAGGAACGTTTCGAACAAACCATCGATGGCAAGGAACGCGTCGGGCAGCGCAACGCGACGGACAACCGAACAACTGACATCGCCTTCGTTCCATTGGTCGCCCGCAAGCGATGCAACCATCGTGAGGTGGCCGCGAAGAATGGCGAGCAACCCGCCGATACGTTCGCAACTGCGGCTATTCATCTTGTGCGGCATGGCCGAAGAGCCAACCTGACCCGGGCGGAAACCTTCAGTTGCGAGTTCTTGTCCAGCCATGAGTCGAATCGTGAGAGCAAGATCGGCAGGACCAGCAGCTGCCTGAACGAGCGCAGAGACCACGTCGAGGTCGAGCGAGCGCGGATATACCTGACCAACATTGGTGAGCCATGCATCAAAACCGAGATGCGCGGCGACACGAGATTCAAGCTGTTCCAGACGTTCGCCATCACCATCGAACAGATCAAGCATGTCTTGTTGCGTGCCGACCGGGCCCTTAATGCCACGCATCGGATAGCGCGCAAGTAGATCGTCAACTCGGTACAACGCCTGCAACAGCTCTTCACCGGCATTCGCAAACCGTTTGCCGAGCGTGGTGGCCTGGGCAGGCACGTTGTGCGACCGGCCAGCCATCACAACGGTTGCCGATTCCGCAGCGCGTTCAGCCAAACGAGCGAGCGATGCAAGCATGCGGCCACG
Source organism: Acidimicrobiales bacterium (assembly GCA_044350215.1). GTDB lineage: Bacteria > Actinomycetota > Acidimicrobiia > Acidimicrobiales > Acidimicrobilacustridaceae > Acidimicrobilacustris. Next base: position 11,054 of record JBILIB010000015.1, on the reverse strand, counting down.
AATCACCACGAGCGAGCGTCGCAACTGCAGTTGCTCGACGTTCTCGGTGAGATCGCGCGAAGTCATCCCCTTATGAATCTGTTCGTGACCGGCCAACGCACAGAACTCATCGATGCGCGCCTTCACATCGTGGCGAGTAACGCGTTCACGAGCGTCAATGGAATCAAGGTCGACCTGTTCGATCACACGGCGATAGGCATCGATCGCATCGTCGGGCACTGCGACACCGAGGTCGCGCTGGGCTTCAAGAACGGCCAGCCAAAGTTCTCGCTCAAGAACGATCTTCTGTTCAGGCGACCACAGTCGGACCATCTCCGCGCTCGCATATCGAGCAGCAAGAACATTGGGTACGGACGTGGACGCCATTCGGTCTCCTCAAGGGCCCAAAGCGGGCACCTCTTCAGGATACGACTACGACGAGGTGACCTCGGTGCGATTTAGAGATCAAGAATTGGCGCGAGGAGCGCGATCTTCAATCCTTTGGGCCGCAGCGTCCGAGGCGATGTCATTGCGATGGTGCAGACCGGGCCAAGAAATCTTGCCAACCGCGTCGTATGCAGTCTGACGGGCTTCGGCCAAAGTGGCGCCCTGGCCAGTCACAGTGAGCACTCGTCCACCAGCGGTGATGAGTTCACCATTGGCATTGGCCTCAACGCCGGCACAGAACACCGTGACACCGGCGACTGCTTGCGCGTCGTCAAGACCTTCAATGACATCACCGGTACGCACGTCGCGCGGGTAGCCCTCGGCTGCACACACCACGGTGACAGCTGCGCCGTCGTCGAATGTTGGCGCAGCACCAAGTTGGCCAGCAGCGGCTGAAGCGAGCAGTCCACCGAGATCGCTGGTGAGTCGGGGAAGCACAACCTGTGTTTCCGGATCACCGAAGCGCACGTTGTACTCGAGCATCTTTGGACCGCTTGGTGTGAGCATGAGGCCGGCGTAGAGAACCCCGCGGTAATCGATACCGATCGAACGCAAGTAGGCCAGCGTCGGCAACACACCATCGTTCATCACTGCATCAATCACTGATTGATCTGCGACAGGCACCGGCGAATACGCACCCATGCCACCGGTGTTCGGACCAGCATCGCCATCGCCTACGCGTTTGAAATCTTGAGCCGGCGCAAGCGCAACGGCGTTGGTGCCATCGCAAATGGCGAGAACGGAAACTTCGGGACCGGTAAGACCTTCTTCAATAACAAGTGTGCGACCGGCATCGCCGAAGGCATCGCCAGAGAGATAATCGAGAACTGCAGCGCGTGCTTCTTCAATCGATGTTGTGACGATGACGCCCTTGCCCGCTGCGAGTCCATCGGTCTTCACGACATACAAACCATCGAGGGAGTCAAGAAATGCGAATGCCGGTTCCGCTTCGGTGAACGTCCCATGTCGCGCGGTGGGAACACCAGCGGCAACGAGCACTTCCTTCATCCACGCCTTTGAACCTTCAAGACGCGCGCCATCAGCCCCTGGACCGAACACCAACTTGCCTGCAGCACGCAGTTCATCGGCAAGACCAGCAACGAGCGGCGCTTCCGGCCCGATCACATAGAGATCGGCGTCAATTTCTGTAGCCGATGTTGTAACGGAACCAGGAATGCCAGGGTTGCCGGGAGTAACCACAACCTCGTGATGGCGGCGCAGCACCGCGGCAAGCGCGTGCTCGCGACCACCGGAACCAACGACGCAGACCTTCATCAGCCGTTGAAGTTCAAGTACTGATCGCGCCCCGGACCAACGCCAACAAGACCAATCGGAACACCGATCTGATCCTGTAAGAACGACACGTAATCGAATGCTTCCTTGGGAAGATCGTCACGCGACGTGATGCCAGAAATGTCGGACTTCCAACCCGGGAACTCGGCATAGACCGGCGTGACTTCGTGCAGCACCGACTGGTGATACGGAAGATGCGTGAACGTTTCGCCATTGAGTTCGTAAGCGATGCACGCCTTGATCGAATCGAAAGTGTCGAACACATCAAGTTTCGTCAGCGCAATTTCCGACAACGAGTTCAAACGAACCGAGTGACGCAACATCACCACGTCGCACCAACCAGTGCGACGACGGCGGCCCGTATTCGTTCCATATTCATGACCGATGTCAATGAGAGCATCGCCGATTTCATCGGTGAGTTCGGTGGGAAATGGGCCAGAACCAACGCGGGTCGTGTACGCCTTGGCGATACCAACCACACGGTCGATGTAGCGAGGACCAATACCGGCACCGGTGCAGGCACCGCCAGCAACTGGGTTCGATGACGTCACAAACGGGTAGGTGCCGTGATCGAGATCAAGGAACGTGGCCTGAGCACCTTCGAGCAGAACGTTCTCGCCGGCTTCAAGTGATTCGTGAATGAGATTCACTGAATCGGTGATCATCGGCGCAAGGCGTGGTGCGCACACGTCGAGATACTCGGCAGCAATCGCATCGCCATCGAGCGGAAGCTGATTGAAGACTTTGGCGAAGATCGCGTTCTTCTCTTTGAGAGCAACGTCGAGCTTCTCGCGGAAGATTTTCGGATCGAGAAGATCCTGCACACGCAGACCAACACGAGATGCCTTATCGGCATACGCCGGGCCAATACCGCGCTTGGTCGTACCGACCTTGTTCTTGCCAAGGCGACGCTCGGTGAGCTTGTCGAGTTCCTGGTGATACGGGAGGATCAAATGCGCGTTGCCGCTGATCTTGAGCTTTGACGTATCGACGCCCTTGCCCTCAAGCATGTCGAGTTCGGCTATGAGCACGCGAGGGTCGACCACAACGCCATTGCCGATGACGGGCGTGATGTGTGGGTAGAGGATGCCGCTAGGCACCAACTGCAACTTGAAGGACTCACCATCGACCACGAGGGTGTGGCCCGCGTTATGACCGCCTTGATAGCGGACGACGAGATGTTGATCACGGGCGAACAGGTCGGTGAACTTGCCCTTCCCCTCGTCACCCCACTGGGTTCCGACGACGACGGTTGCTGGCACGGTGAACTCCTCAATGGCACTGCATGGGAACCGGGAAACACTACCCGTTTGTGTTTCACCCGCCCCATCCGATTTCGACCGCTACCCAAGGATCCGAACGATCGGACCCCGCTGTCTAGGCTCAGCACGATGACGTCCGCCGCCCCCCGCCCTACCGGCGTTCACCGGGTTATGCCCTACATCCGGATTATGCGGGTTGATCACTGGTTCAAGAACGTCTTTGTCCTCCCCGGGATCGTGGTGGCGCTCAGTTCTCAACAGAGCACCGAGTGGTCAAGTCTCGTTCAGAACTTCATCATCGGGATGACAGCCGTCTGCCTCATCGCCTCGAGCAATTACGTGATCAATGAAGTGCTCGATGCGCCATTCGACCTTCACCACCCAATCAAGAAGGACCGCCCGGTGCCTTCGGGATTGGTCAACATCAAGATCGCGTATGTCCAGTGGATTGCCTTAATGGTCATCGGGCTCGGCCTCGGCGCGCTCGTTAGCGTTCCGCTCGTTCTTTCCCTCGCCGGACTTTGGATCGCGGGATGCGCGTACAACATCCCACCGGTGCGCACGAAAGACGTTCCCTATCTAGATGTCCTTACCGAGTCGATCAACAATCCTTTGCGGATGCTCGTGGGTTGGTACATCGTTCCGAACAGCCCCACACCACCGGTCTCACTGCTGATCTCCTACTGGATGATCGGTTGCTTCTTCATGGGGCTCAAACGATTCGCTGAATATCGCGACATGGCCGATCGCCGCGAAGAACAGATTCGTTATCGGAAATCGTTCGCGGTCTACACCGAACAGCGTTTGCTCGTTTCGATCATGTTCTACGCCGCGTCATCAATGTTGTTCTTCGGCGCATTTGTACAGCGCTACCGAATCGAACTAATTCTGTCGTTCCCATTGGTGGCGCTCATCATGGCCATCTATTTCAAACTTGCGTTTCAATCATCAAGCCCAGTCGAACATCCCGAAAAGCTCTACAAAGAACGCGGGCTCATGGCGGCAGTCATAAGTTGTTCGGCACTCATGGTCCTACTGCTCTTCGTGAACATTCCCGCGCTCGTCGACATGTTTCCGATGTCAGCATGGAACCGTTAACTACTTACGAGCCTGCAGCTTCTGGCAGAACGTCGCGGGCACATTGGTCTGAGTCCAGTTCGGATCCACAACTGAATCGGGACGATTCGCAACCGGAGCACCAATCACGGTCGTTCCATTCACCACAACGCGGCCAACTCCGAGCGGGAGCGGATCAAAGACGATGTCAACCGTCGTTGGCCCGACATCGTCTCTCTTGATCGGCTTGGACTCTTCGATCATTCCATTTCCGTACTCCCAGCGGAACACAAGACCATCATCTGATAGCGATGCTCGAACCTTCCACTCCGAGTTCGAAAGGATTGTCTGGTCATTCATGCCGATCGTTCCTGTGAGCCGATAGGCGTATGGCCCACCGATCCGACGTTCAAGCGGTCCCCATCCGTATCCGTCAGTTCGATAGAGCGCCTCGCAGTCACCCACGATCACGATTGTTCCCCGTTCAACTCCGGGCGGGAGTTGCCCGTCTTCACTGCGAATCACCGCAGGCGCAGGACCACCAAAAAGTGACTCATCAATCGAATACTGAAATTCGGCGAAAGCGCGTGCCCCAGATTCACTCGGAAGAATCGAGAAGGCTCGTGTTGAAATCGCGAGACCAATTTGGTTCCAGAAACCAAAGACGAACAACAATGTCATCGCAACAACAACGGTTCTACGAATCCATCGGCGCCACGTCTGCGCTTGTCGAGCAACGATCCAAACTCCCGGGGCAGCAAGCACAACAAACACCGGAACCAAATCGGCAAGATAACGATGCGCGAGGTAGCCAAACGTGAATGTGCTCGTTGTCGCAACGATCGCTGCGAAGGCGAGTGCGGACCACTGACGAGTCTTGTCTCGAAAGATGGTCCACCACGCTCCGACGAGGCCAAACAGGAAAAGCAACGGCGCACTTGTGAGGAACGAACCGGTGTGATCAATCGTGTCGAAACGAGCATTTCCAATAACCGTGGCCTTTGCGGGCCAGGTCACAAACGGAAACAGACGATCCCACTCAAACGCAAAGGGTGAGAAATACCGAGCAACATTCGTAGGAACAAACTTGAGCCCGAACAGGCTTCCGTTGTTGGCTTCGAGTGCCGCCTGACGATCAGTGTTGAATTTCGAAAAGACTTGGAGCGGAAACGGGACGTCTGAAACAGAGCGAAACCGCAGCCAGTTCACGAGGGCAAATCCGAGAAACGGAATCACTGCACCCGCCAATACAAGCAGCGAACGTCGCCACTCCCGCTTCCATGCAAGCGCCAAGCCAAAAAGACCGAGAGCCATCGCTGGAGCCGCTCCCGTTGACGGTCGGCAAGAAAGCGCAAACGTCGCAAGCGCTACTGCTTCAATGAGATGTCGGCGCGTCGGCACCCGCCACCAACGGATGGCGAGATCCAGACCGGCAAGACCTGCTGCTGCTCCCCACAATTCGGCCTCGTGGTACACGAGTGCCCGAGACGAGAAGAACAGTAACGGCGTTCCGAGCGTTGCGACGACAGCGAACGCGCCGAACCACCAGGCTGCGCCTTCGGGTGCGTTCGCTACCAACGACTTTGCCCGCTTAAGTAATCGTGCAGCGGCCAACCCAAGCACGCTCAGCGCGATCAATTCACTCAGCAACGAAAGGCGGCGATCAAAGACATCAGAAACTCCGGAAAACGGCAACCGCATGAGCGCCGGTCCGATGCCAAAGTAAATCTGAGTCTTGCCGTCGATTTCGAAACCTTCGATGCCCGCAACGTTTGCCGGAACATCAAGGTGTCCGTGCACGAGCGCCCGAGCCTGAACGTCGAAAAAGTCGGTCGTGTAGGGGCCCTTATCGAACAAATTCCAAGGCTGAAGACAGGTTGCAATCAGCCAGAAGACAACAACGGCCACAAGCGTGCCGATGCGCGCCCATTTGCGTTCGTCCTTTGTAAGTCGGCCGGCCTCATTACCCTCAACCGAGTTCTGGACTTCTATGACCGGTGCCATCACAGAGAAACGCTAGTCCCGGGGCCGTGAATTCTCGGTTGCATAATCTCAAAGGACGAAACCCTTGTGGTGAACCCAACTCCCGCTGATTGAGTGACGAACTACTCCTTGATTCGGGAAAGGAGTGATTCACAAAGTGGTGCGGAACCAGGAGTTGACGTCCATCCCGGTGCAGGCTCCGGATACTGAATCCCCACGTAGTAGGCCAAGAGAAGGGCGTCGTTGCCATAACGAACAGAAACCGTCGACGTCTGAGCCTGGTCAGCGACAACATCAAACGTGACAGCGCCCTCAGGAATCTGAACCGGCTGTGACTCTTCGTATCGCCCATTCACGGCGTCATAGACAAGGACCACGCCATCGGGAGTTCGTTGCGCCGTCAACGTCCATTGCCAACCCCGGAGAATCGGCTGGCGTTCGTCGGTAATGGTCCCAGTCACGATGAAACGTCGACCCCCGCCAGGTTTTCGTTCGACAACCTGCCAGCCAAATCCGTCGTAGTGATAGAGGCCGCCACAATCATCGAGGATCACCATTGACCCATCAGAAACACCTTCGGCCGGCAATTGGTCTCCTACCAGCTGTTGCAGATTCTGTGGCGCGCCGTCGAATAACCGCCGATCAATCGCGTTCTGCACCGAAACGATCATCTGTGTGTCTCTTTGTGACGGAAGCAACGTAAACGCCCGGGTCTGGATAGCAAAACCGGTCTCCGTCCATGTACCGAACAGTGCAACAACTAGCGCCGCCACTACCAGTACTCGAAGCGTTGATTTCCTTTTGTTCGATACACGGCGTGCAACCAACCACAGTCCCGGACAGGCCAACACAATCATCATCGGAACGAAATCAACCAAATACCGATGGGCTATCGAACCCAATCCTAGAGTTCCACCAGTTGCGACAACCGCGGCGGTCGTAATAACGGTCCACTGGCGCAGGTGATCTCGTGCTGCCGTCCACCACACCCCCACCAACGCAAGAACGAAGAACACCGGCGCGCCAACCAAAATGGAACTCGAACCGGTGATTGAGTCAAAGGTCGTGCCGCCAACCGGCACAGCACGAGATCCAAAGTTCACAAACGGGAAAAATCGCTGAAAGCCCACCGACAGGGGAGAGAAGTAATGGGCGAGGGTCGTTGGAGCAAACTTCACTCCTTGAATGCTTCCGCCATTGGACTGAAGAAAGTTCCTACGAGTTTCGCTGACCTGTGTCCAGATCTGATCCGAGTAGGGCTGTGAAAAAAACGAGCGAAATCTCAGCCAGTTAAAGACAACGAACCCAAAGAGAGCAAAAACCGCTCCACCAATCACGATGGCAGCAGTGCGCCACTCACGTCGCCGTGCCCTAACAAGTCCAAAGAGGCCCAGAGCAATCGCAGGTGACATTCCTGACGTGGGTCGACAAGACATAGCAAAAGTTGCAAGTGCAACCGCTTCGACAAAATGTCGTCGCGTCGGCACACGCCACCACTTCAAAACAAGATCAAGGCCGGCCAGACCAGTTGCACAGCCCCAGATCGCGGCCTCGTGGTACACAACCGAACGTGATGCAAGAAAGAGCACCGGCGTGCAAATAATCGCCGACATAGCCATTACAGCGAACCACCACGGCTTCCCCGGTGGTGCTCGGTCCACGAACGCGCGCGAACGTTTCAGAAGCCGAGCGGCAGCAAGCCCCAACACCCCACAAGCGATCGACATGCTGAGCACTCCCATTCGCCGATCAAAGAAGTCAGTCCAACCGGCGAATGGAAGGCGAATCAGCGCAGGACCCACGCCGAAATAAATCTGAATCTTCCCGTCCACATCGAACCCCTCAATTTGAGCGACATCACGGGGAACATCCATGTGCCCATGCAGCATCGAACGAGCTTGAGCCTCATAAAAATCTGATGAGTACGGGCCCTTGTCGAACATGCGCCAAGGCTGACCCCAAGTTGCGAGCATCACGAAAAACAGAACGCCAACAAGCGCACCGATGCGCGCCCACTTACGTTCTGCCTTCGAAAGACGCCCGCCATCTATGTCATCGGACAGCTCACGGGCATTTTCAACGGGCGCCACCACTTGGGAGACGTTACTGCTGAGACAAACGGCGCAGGACCTCGGCGGCATTCCCAAACGGAGCCACCGATTGGCGAAGAGGAACCAGATCGCGCCGGTAGGAGCGATGCGTTTCTTCAACCGCTGCGGCCATCTCCGCCCGTGATTGAAGAAGCGCCGATTCAAGCGCAGCGATATGCGCTTCGAGCGCAAGAACTTTCTTCACACCAGCGAGATTCAAACCTTCGTCGGTGAGTTCTTGAATGCGACGCAGGTGATCGATGTCGGCCTGGCTGTAGCGCCGTGAGCCACCAGTGGTGCGCGCCGGTTCAAGCAAACCTTTGCGTTCGTAAATGCGAAGTGTTTGAGGATGTACGCCCGCGAGTTCAGCCGCCACCGAGATGATGTAGACCGCTCGCATTTGCGCGTTGGAATCAGACATTGGACTCATGTTCAGACCCCCAAGTAGTCGCGAGGAGCAGCGGGAAACGCTTCAGCCATAGCTTCGAGCGCGTCGCGCTGTTCTTTTGTGATCTTCGTTGGAACATCGACCTGAACGGTGACGAGAAGATCGCCTGTTGTTTTCTTCGTTGCAACGCCACGGCCCTTCACACGGAAAACCTTTCCGGTGGGAGTGCCCGCAGGGATCTTGAGCGTGACGGGATTGCCATCGAGCGTGGGAACAGTGAGTTTTGTGCCCAGTGTTGCTTCAGCAAATGTCACCGGAACATTGATGGTGAGGTTCTTTCCGTCACGTCCAAAGATGTTGTCGAGATCGACGTGAACGATGACGTAGAGGTCGCCAATTTCGCCGCCGTTACGACCAGCACCACCGCGTCCCTTCAGCTTGATGCGTTGACCATCGTCGACACCGGCAGGAATGCGAACTTTGACTTCGCGCGCACGCTTTTCAACGCCAGTGCCGCGACAGGTTCCGCATGGTGACGTGATGACTGAACCAGCACCGCCGCACACCGGACATGGGGATGAGAACGAGAACATGCCCTGGTTGTCGTCTGAAACGCCGCTTCCACGACAGTGCTGACACATCGTTGGCGCGGTGCCTGGCTTTGCGCCGGAACCGCTGCATGTTCCGCACGGCAAATCACTCGTGAGATGAAGCGCCGTTTCCATACCGTTGAACGCTTCACGGAATGACATCCGAAGAGTTGCCTCGAGATCGGCTCCGCGTTGCGGTGCGCGACCACGACTTTGGTTTTGGCGACCTCGTCGGCCGCCGCCGAACATGCCACCAAGCAAATCGCCAAGATCGGCGCCTTCATAATTAAAGCCACCGGCACCAGGGTTGAAACCACCACCACTGCGAGCACCACCGAAGCCCATGCCACCCATTGGGCCTTGACGACGAACCTCGTCGTACTCGGCGCGCTTGGTCTCATCGCCAACAACGTCATAGGCCGCGGAGATTTCCTTGAACTTGTCTTCTGCTGCAGCGTTACCGGGGTTGGCGTCGGGATGAAATTCCCGAGCCAACTTCCGGTACGCGCGCGTGATGTCCTTCGGCGCTGCCGTTTCCGACACACCGAGGACCTCGTAGTAGTTCTTGTCGAACCACTCGCGCTGTGGAGCCACTTCCTAACCCTTGACCTTCACCATCGCTGGGCGTAACACCCTGCTTTTCCACTGATACCCAGTGCGGAGCGTCTCGATCACGATCGGTTCGCCACCGTCACCTTCTTCATGCATCACTGCATCGTGCAAATTTGGATCGAACGGCTCGTTGGCTGGTGTCAATCGCACCAAGCCTTCATTTCCGAGCAGATCGGCGAGCATCTTCGCGATCGGTTCGACATCGGTTGATCCGTGTCCGATCGCGGCTTCGCACGCGTCGAGAACCACGAGCAGTTTCTCGGCCAGGTTCTCGTTAGCGCGTTCGCGCAGTTCTTCTTGTTCGCGAGCTACGCGCTTGCGGTAATTGTCGAATTCGGCTTTTACTCGAAGCATCGTGTCGCGAAACTCATCGCGTTCAGCAACGAGTGCTGCGACATCAATTTCGCCAGTTGCGTCGGCTTCTTCGAAACCTTGTTCGCCTCCGGCTGCTGCTTCAAGCAGTTCGTCGTCAGTCGGAGAGGTCTCTTCCGAGACCTCTCCGTCACCTGACACGGTCACTTGCCTTCGTCGTCGACGATCTCGGCATCGACGACCTCGTCGTCGTTAGGTGCCGAGCTCGTTGCGGATCCACCAGCAGCTGACTCTTCGGCTGCAGCCTGTTCGTACAGCTTCTGCGTGAAGTCCTGGCTTGCAGTCATGAGTGATTCGGTTGCGACCTTGATGGCCTCGCCATCGGTGCCCGCAAGTGCTGTCTTGAGGTCGGCGAGCTTTGCCTCGACTGATGCCTTTTCGTCTTCCGAAATCTTGTCGCCTTGGTCCTTCAGCAACTTCTCGGTTTGGTAGACGAGCGTGTCGGCACTGTTACGAGTATCGGCTTCTTCACGACGCTTTGTGTCTTCGGCAGCGTGCGCTTCGGCGTCCTTGACCATCTGATTGATCTGATCCTTGCTAAGCGAGGACTGACCGGTGATGGTCATCGACTGTTCCTTGTTGGTCGCACGGTCCTTCGCCGACACATGCACGATGCCGTTTGCATCGATGTCGAAAGTGACTTCGATCTGCGGCACACCGCGAGGTGCGGGCGGAAGGTCGACGAGTTGGAACTTGCCGAGTGACTTGTTGAATTGCGCCATTTCGCGTTCGCCCTGGAGCACGTTGATCTCGACTGATGGCTGATTGTCTTCCGCAGTGGTGAACACCTCGGTGCGACGAGTCGGGATGGTGGTGTTGCGCTCAATGAGCTTGGTCATGACCGAACCCTTGGTTTCAATACCAAGAGAAAGCGGTGTGACATCGAGAAGGAGAACATCCTTCACCTCGCCCTTGAGAACACCAGCCTGAACGGCTGCGCCGATAGCGACGACCTCATCGGGATTCACTCCCTTATGCGGAT
>JBILIB010000212.1:0-2724 GCA_044350215.1 Acidimicrobiales bacterium | reverse complement strand
TGGCGTTTCAGCCAGTTGTTGATGGCGAGTTTTTGCCAACGAATCCGCTTGTGGCTGTTGCCAATGGTGATGCAGCCGATGTTCCGTTCATGACTGGCACGAATCTTGATGAGTGGAATCTGTTTGCACTCATGAGCCCTGGTGGTCTGGATGACCCCAAATTGCTTCAACGGTTGGAACGAATCTTTGGTTCGGGACATCCGGTGCGAGATGCCTACGTAGCCGATCGTCCTGAGGCGTCGCCAGACGATCTTTGGAATGCTGTGCTTACCGATGCGACGTTCCGCATTCCTGCGATTCGCCTTGTAGAAGCGCGAGCGAACGCATCGACCCCTACCTGGCAGTACCTCTTCACGTGGGCAACACCCGCCTTCGGGGGAGTAGTGAAGTCCTGTCACGCTCTTGAGATTCCTTTTGTCTTCGGCGTGCTCGAAAACCAGGGAGCGGAACTGTTCCTTGGCGGCCCCGTAGGCGACGATCTCCGAGCACTCTCTGCTGCGATGCAGGACGCGTGGCTGTCATTCGCTCGTGGCGGTGAGCCCGGTTGGCCGGCGTGGAATGCGCAGACACGACCAACGCAACGATTCGATGTCGAACGAGAGTTGGTGTCTGACCCAATGTCTCTTGAACGCTTGGTGTGGGAAGGCGTTCTATGAGCCAACTCATTGCCATCGTGCTTTTGTCGGGAGGGCTTGATTCCACGACGTGTTTGGCGATTGCGAAAGACGAAGGCTTCACACCGATTGCTTTGAGTTTCCGATACGGACAGCGTCACACCGGCGAACTCGAATGTGCTGCGGCGATCGCGCGCTCTGCGAACGTCGAACATCTCATCGTCGATATTGATCTTGCTGCGTTCGGTGGTTCTGCGTTAACCGATGAGTCACTTGAAGTTCCGAAGCACGAGTCGGTTAACGACCTCTCGGCTGATTTGGTTCCGATCACCTATGTGCCAGCACGAAACACGATTTTCTTGAGCTTCGCTATCGCTGTCGCTGAAACCCGCGGCGCACATGATGTGTTCATCGGAGTGAATGCGGTGGACTACTCGGGCTATCCCGATTGCCGCCCGGAGTTCATAACTGCATTCGAAGAAATGGCCAACCTCGCAACCCGAGAAGGGGTCGAGGGCGGGCGCTTGCGCATCCGCACTCCACTTATTGACCTCACGAAGGCGGAGATCATCCAACTGGGTCTCTCTCTAGGGGTGGACTACGGCGTCACGAGGTCTTGTTACGACCCAGAGGCCGATGGGGGAGCCTGTGGTCACTGCGACGCATGTTTGCTGAGAGCCCGCGGCTTCGCTGAGGCTGGCGTGGACGATCCGACGCGGTATTCGAACTCCTGAATCAGTGATCTCTGACTATCTTCGACTTACGATTTAGTAATTACCGCAAGCGCTTCGTCGATGTGCTTTTTTGGTTTGAACTGCGATGAGAACACCTTGCGCACGATGCCGTCGGGGTCGATTACGTAGGTGACGCGACCAGGCAACAAGCCGAGTGTCTTGCTGACACCGAACTGCTTACGCACAGCACTGTCGGTGTCGGCCAACAGCGTGAATGGCAAGTTGTGCTTCTGTGCGAAGGCCTTATGCGATTCCACCGAATCAGAACTGATGCCGATGACCTTTGCGCCGGCATCGGTGAAGGCCTCAAAATTGTCGCGGAACGAACACGATTCAGCCGTGCAGCCCGGTGTGTCGTCCTTTGGATAGAAGTAGACGACAGCCCATCCTCCACGGAGTTGCGCCGATGTGACGGTGGTGCCGTCCTGATCGGAGAGCGAGAACTCGGGGACGGTTTGGCCTTCAGTGATGGTCATGCACGGTCTCAGCACCGATTTCGCCGTTGTTATTCCTTCGTAACCAGCCTTTTTGGCCCCGGTATCGCTGGAAACTGAACCCTCGACGCGTAGCGTTGGGCTATGCCAATCGTCGCCGTTGTGAACCAAAAGGGTGGAGTGGGTAAGACCACGGTCACCTTGGGCCTTGCTTCTGCCGCCGCCAACCGTGGCAAAAAGGTGCTTGTGGTCGACCTCGACCCGCAGGCCAATGCCACTGCTGGACTTGGAATCTGGGATGCCGCCACCACCGTCGATACCGCTCTTGAAGCCGATCGCCCGGGATCAGCTGGTTCGCTCGCAGTGCCCACCGCGTGGGTCCTCGAAGGTGGCCGTGCGCCTGATGTGCTCGCAAGCACTCCGGCACTTTCCTCTCGTGAGCCGCAACTGGCAAACGATCCTGTTGGCGCACAAGACCGTTTGCAGCTCGCGCTTGAAGGTCACGACTACGACCTCGTTGTGATCGACTGCCCGCCTTCGTTGGGTCTTCTCACTATCAACGGACTTTTCGCCGCAGATCGAGCGCTCATCGTCACTGAACCGGGTGCGTGGGCATCAGACGGTGTTGCAAACGTGCAACTCACCATCTCTCGCATTGCAGCGCGCCGCGGTGGCCGTCCCAAAGTGGCTGGCGTTGCCGTCAACCGTCTTGGGCGCACTCGCGACGCGCATTACTGGCACACGATGCTGCTTGAGCAGTATGGCGATCAGGTTTTTGCTCCCGTGCATATGCGCGCTGCCGTCGCTGAAGCATCAGCGCAGTCCCTGCCCATCCATGGACTCGGCACTCGCCAGGGTGCAAGCGACGCAGCCCAGGAATTCGACAACCTGCTTGATGCGGTGGTCCCCGAGATGGCACGGTCTGGTGTGCGTGCGTCTGCT
>JBILIB010000014.1:0-27061 GCA_044350215.1 Acidimicrobiales bacterium | reverse complement strand
AATCGGATACGCGCACTTCAGTGGCGCGTTCCCAGACGCCGCGCAATTTGTCGATGACGTTGCTGCCTACTCTGCGATCGGAGTGAGCACACTGACAATCAATCTTCCAGGCAAGACTCGCGCAGATTTCATCGAGAGCGTTGAATGGCTCGGTGCTGAAGTCATCTCCAACATTGATTCGTGAGCGGTTGTGACTGACATTGATCGCGCGGTCGCCGTGCTTCGGTCGGGCGGCCTCGTCGCATTTCCAACCGAAACGGTGTACGGCCTTGGAGCCGACGCGTCCAACGATGCCGCTGTTCGCCGGGTATTCGAAGTGAAGGGGCGTCCGAGCGATCATCCACTGATCGTTCACCTTTGTGACGCCACGCAACTTGATGGCTGGGCGGCGAATGTCAGTGCGAACGCGAAACTCCTTGCCGACGCGTTCTGGCCCGGTCCGCTCACGCTGCTTCTCGAACGTTCCTCGTCAGTATCTCTTGCAGTGACCGGCGGTCGACCAACGGTTGGGCTTCGAGTGCCCGATCATCCGGTTGCATTGGAGTTGCTTCGATCCTTCGGCGGCGGAATTGCTGCGCCTTCTGCAAATCGGTTTGGCCGTGTGAGTCCTACGACTGCAGCGCATGTGGTTGCTGATCTCGGAAGCGATGTCGATGTTGTTCTCGATGGTGGGCCGTGTCGCGTTGGTGTGGAATCGACGATCATTGATCTCACGACTGACCGCCCGCTTGTGCTCCGCTCCGGGGGAGTCTCTGCCGAACGTTTGGAAGAGGTCCTCGGGTATCGCGTTGACATCTATGTGAGTGCAGAGCCTTCGACGGGAGGCGCGCGCGCCCCGGGAATGCTTGAAGCGCACTACGCACCAAATGCACGCGTTGTGCTCTGCGCGGAACACGAGATCGCAGAGGTGTTGATCGAGATTCTCGGTTCCGCCACTGGTCCGGTTGGTCTTCTGGCGGGGAGTGCTTTGGTGGGGCTTCCCGAAGACATCGTTGAACTGGAACCGGCAGGAACTGCCGATGACTACGCTGCGGTGTTGTACTCGCGCTTGCGTCAGGCCGACAGGCTTGGCCTTAGTGTTCTTGTGTGTGTTCCGCCGCCGGAAGTTGGTGTCGGTGTTGCCGTCAACGATCGACTACGTCGCGCTGCGGCTTCGTAGAAAAGCGAATCACACAATTGTGATTGAGCGGTATTCCCACCCGGTGTGACCAGCAATGGGGTTCGGCGTGATCTCTCCGGTTTGCACTTGTCCATCGGCATCGATGCAACGCACTGCGATTTCGTGTTCGCCCTTTTTGGCGTTCCAGTCGTAGTACCACTGTCGCCACACACCGCCGGAGAGTGAATCTCCAAGTGTTGCGCGGCGCCATACGCCATCGATGAGAACCTCGACTGCTGCGACGCCTGTATTCGGGGCCCAAGCGACGCCGGCGAGAGTGACAATGCCCTCGGGTTGGCGTGCTCCGTTTCGGGGAACATCGATTCGTGAAGACATCTTGATTGGGCCGTCCTTTGCCCAACCCTGTTGAATCCAATAGCCGTTGAATGAATCCCATTCGGTAAGTTCGATCGAACGCAACCATTTGGTTGATGAGACGTACCCGTAAAGCCCTTCAACAACGATGCGCGCGGGGAAACCATTGTCGAGCGGAAGCGGTACGCCGTTCATTCCAATTGCGACAAGAGACGAACGTCCGTCGAATGCTGCGCTCGTTGGAAAGCCGGCGTTGTACCCATCGACCGAAGTTCCAACGATTTGTTCGCCCGAAGGTTCCACCCCAGCGCGATCGAGCAGCGTGCGTACCTCGACTCCTTGCCACATCGCAGTGCCGATCAGCGTGCCGCCGACTCGGTTGGAAACACACGCGAGCGTGATCGGAGCTTCAACCTGTGGCATTGCCAGCAACTCGTCGTAACTGATGGAAAACGGCGTTCGGACATTGCCCTTGATCTCGAGTCGCCAGTTCGCGAGGTCCACCCTGGGGACGCTCAATGCAGTGTCGATACGAAAGAAGTCGTCGTTGGGAGTCATCAGAGGCGTAATGCCCTCGATGTTGAGATTGGGCGTGGACGCTAACGAACGAAGTTGTGGCGGCAAGGTGGCGACAGGAGTGGGAAGAGCGGGGTTATTGGCGGCCACCGCACTGCCGCCGCCTGAACCGCCTGAACCACCTGAGGAAAGAACCTTCGCCCCTGTCGCAACGATCGCTGTGCCAGCAGCGGCAATACCCGCCCAGCGCAGGAACGAACGCCGAGTACCTGCAACTCGCCGATTGCTCTCGGGTGTCGATTCCTCGGCTGTTGGCTGCTCGTCCATGGGTTCATTCAACTCCGTCTCCGACCCTGTGCAACGGTCGGGGTGGCGAGAATACGTATGCCCTCGATTTTCGCCCGAATTTCGGGACCGAACTCCTTAGTTCTGGCGGTGACGAGCATTCATCAGTCGAACCGTGCCGGTCTTGGAGCGGATCACAAGCGACTGCGTTGAAACGAAGCCGGCACTGACGTGAACGCCCTTGAGGAGTTCGCCGTCGGTGATGCCGGTGGCAGCGAAGAAACAGTTATTGCCGGCAACGAGGTCGTCGGTGGAAAGCACCTTGCTGAGGTCGTAGCCAGCGGCAATGGCTGCGTTGCGCTCGTCGTCGTTGCGCGGCCAGAGGCGACCCTGCAGTTCGCCGCCCATGCCCTTGAGGGCTGCTGCGGCGATGACGCCTTCAGGGGTGCCGCCGATACCGAACATGATGTCGGCGCCAGAATCTGGCCATGCGGTTGTGATTGCACCGGCAACGTCGCCATCGGGAATGAGTCGAATGCGGGCACCGGCTTCGCGAATTTCGGCAACGAGGTCATCGTGGCGGTCGCGGTCAAGAACAACTGCGGTGACGTCGCGAATGTCGATGCGCTTTGCCTTCGCAACTGTTTTGAGGTTTTCGGTTGCGGAGAGTTCAATGCTGCACATCCCAACGAGTTCGGGGCCCACAGCAAGCTTGTCCATGTAGACGCACGGGCCGGGATCGAACATCGAACCCTTTTCTGAAAGGGCAATGACGGCGAGTGCATTCCCGCGGCCCTTTGAGGTCAGGCTGGTGCCGTCGATTGGGTCGACTGCGATATCGCATTCAGGAGGTGAGCCATCGCCGATGCGCTCACCGTTGTAGAGCATCGGAGCTTCGTCCTTTTCGCCCTCGCCGATAATCACGGTGCCATCCATGGAAACGTTCCGGAGGGCAAGGCGCATGGCATCGACGGCTGCGCCGTCGGCGCCTTCCTTGTCGCCACGGCCCATCCAACGGCTGGCGGCGAGGGCAGCGGCCTCGGTCACACGGACGAGATCGAGGGCGATGTTGCGGTCAAGGGGCACGTCGGTCATGGGGGCAGACGATACTGCCTCGGCCCCGCCCGACAGGATCCTCAGACAGGCAGGGCGATACTCTCAGTCGGTGGTGGCACTGGCTGAACTTGAGATCTTCTGCTCTCGTCCTCACGCGCCCACCCGAAGGGTTGCCCTTGGAATCAGCCACCTTCCCTGCGAGCCATCCCCAGGGTTTGGCGGAGTCCTCCTCGGAGGGGTTGTGGCCCGCTTTGCAGCGGAGATCGACCCGGACATGGTTCCTGACCTTGAAGCGCTCACTCACGAACTTGAAGCCGGTCGACGCGTTTCCCAGCCCCGGCTTCGGTTCCGCTTGCAGGTGGACACTGTTGGGCTTGACGCTGTGACTCACCGGTTGGTTGAGAACGGTGAGTCGCTCGCGTTTGAATTTGATGAGCGAGGTGCGCCAGAGCAGCACATTCTTGGAGCAGCGTATTCGGCGGGTTCACTTGCGCCGTCGGCGCGTCGGCCGGTCATGGCCATCATTCGGCGCGCTATTTCTTGGGGCGGCCCAGTAGGACCCGAACTCATTGCATCGCTCAGCGGTTTTCGTGGTGGCATCACCAGTTCCAGAAGCGCAGTTGGCGATCCGGTGAAGTGGGCGTTGGATCGTCTTGGTTTTGCACGCGGATCAAACGCGCCGACATCGCGCGACGTGCAACGAAATTATCGGGAACGTTTGCGCGAGGTTCATCCCGATCATGGTGCCGAGGTCGCTGGGGCGGCTCAGCGAATCGCAGAACTCTCAGAGGCTCGTCGTATTCTCATCGGCCGATGAGTTGCTGAACAGGTACGTATCTGGATGCGCGAATTGCGTTAACCGCGCGAGCCGCTCATCGGTCGGGTTCCTGGTCCGAAGGGTTGAGATCTTCGAGCTCGCGACGTGCCGTCTCCGGGAACCAGATCAACACGATCACAACGAGCAACGCTGGAGCGATTGCGACGATCGCCATTGCTTGACCGAGTCCGCCTAACTGATCTGCCAACCAACCGACAGAGAGCAGACCAAGGCTGCTTCCGGTCACCGCCACTACCTGGAGGCCGCCGTTCGCAGTTCCGCGTTGGCTTGTCGGAAACAGTTCGGGTCCATAGACAGCAAGCGCCGGTATCGCGACTGCGCCGATAACTGCAGCAGCAACCGATGCCATCCACAACGGCCAACCCCATGAGAGATATGACACCACGGTAAACAACACGCCTCCGGCAATGCCGATCGCGCCAATGACGCGTCGTCCGTGACGGTCGGCCAACTTTCCGCCAACAACGATGCCGATTCCACCTGGTGTGTTCGTGGCAAGAACGAAGACAGCGATGAGAATGCCGGAGAATCCGCGTTCTGTTCGAAGGAACTCGTTGAGGAACTGGGCCGCAGGGGCGAGGAAGAGCGACCAAAGAAATGCGCCTGTTGCCAACAATGCGAATCGTCGCCAATGAATCCGATCCTTGAGTCCGGGTCCGCTTGCTGCGGCCACTCTGCGCTGGCGAGATTCAAATCGTCTCGTTTCCGGGAGTCGACGAGCCATCAGGAGGCATGGGTAGATGGCAATCAGTGGAACGAGATAGGCAACGCGCCATGCGCCCAGTGCTGCATCGACATAGACAAGGTTAAGGACACACAATCCTGCGCCAAGTGCTGCGGCCATTGTGACCACAGAAACAGCGAATGCGCGGGTGCCTGCTGGCATTTCCTCGGCAGCCATGACTGCGATGAGAATGACGACGACGGTCGAAAGCGATCTCGCGAACGTCTGGGATACCCCAAGCCACACCATTCCAGTCGATACGGCGCCGACGGCGGTGATGAGGCATGCGCCGATCAGTGCACCAACGAGAACACGTTTGCGTCCATGCTTGTCAGCGAGTGCAACGATGCCGAGAGAGAAAAGTACGCCGATACGCACAATCGCGAGGAGCGTTCCTTGTTCACCGGTGCCCGCGCCGAATTGATCGGCGGCGTAGGTGAGGGTTTGAGTAATGAGTGTGCCTAAGTAGCCACTGACGACGGCAAAAGCGCAAAGGACGGAGAGCACCGTTGCCGCACGTGCATCGAGTGCTTCAGGCGGCGCCCACCAGGGTTGGTGCTGCTCTGCGCGTGGAGGTCGGCGAAGATGGTGACGAAGCGCAGGTCGAAAGAGGATTCCCCACACCGGTACTGCAAGTCGGTAGGTGACAATTTCGTCGACGATCGTGTGACCATCAGTATCGACACTGAGTTCAACATTCCGTTGCCATTCGTGGAACGGCCCGACATGTGCTTCGAAGGTTGACGAAGTTGAGGTCTCGTGAGTTCGTCGTTCGACGACGACATCGTTTCGTGGCGCAAGCCACGCCCTTGCCGAGTCGTGAGGAACTCGGTGTCGATGTTGGAGCCTCGTCACGGACGGGGGCCGAACGCAACTGCGTCGCGCCGCCCTCGTTTGAGTTCGAAGAAGGAAGGAAGTTCAAACGATGCAGTGAGGACGTTCCACAGGGCGAGACTTTCGTCGCCAGTCGGAGGTGGAGACACGATTGGTCCGAAGAAGCCGCGTCCTAACTCGGGGACCGCAATGATTGGTGAACCAACCTCGGGTCCGGCGAGTTCCATGGCTTCGGCCACCGATTCAGCGATCGCAGCGTCCCAAGACTCGTCATTGAGTGCATCTGTGGCGAATGAATCGTCGACGTAACACTCAGTCGCACAAGTGGTGATGAGGTCATCGCTTGGATCGTGGTTGTCGTGATGAAGTCGCGATCCGTAGGCAGTGAACATCGCTCGTATTTCGTCATTGCGGCCTTCGGCGCGAAGCGCTTCGAGAACGCGAGCCATCCGTCGGCTGCATGTCAGCTTGGGCCGGAAATGTTCGGGAACCTCGCGGTCTTTGTTGAGTTCCGCCAGGCTGAGCGTGCGCCAGATGATTGAAACGCTTGAACGGTCGGCAGCTTCGACAAGCCAGCGGCTCGTGTTCCAGGTCCACGGGCAGCAGGGATCTCCGAAGAAGTGCACGGACTCGATCGCCATCAATCGCCCTTGGGGGTCGGGGGAGTAGAGGCATCGGGGTGGGCTTGGTCGCTGAGGCGCTTGGCCTGAATCGCTTTCGCTCGTTTGTACGCGAGCGAAAGGAGTCCGACGAAAACGGCGATTGGGACAAGGACGAGAAGTGCTTCGTCCCAACCCCCTTGGTGTCCGAGGATGGCTGCTATCACGGCAAGAGTCTCGCACGGTGGGGACGAATCGCAATCCGGGTGTGGCGTGACGCTGCTGATTCCATAGACTCGTGGTGTGCGTGAACAGGTCGAAAAAGTCATCGAGGTCATTCGCCCGGCAATTCAGGCCGATAATGGCGACGTACTTCTGCATGATGTGAATGAAGAGACCGGTTTGGTCACCGTGGAACTCATTGGCGCCTGTGTCTCGTGTCCTGCCTCAACCGTCACGCTCAAGGCTGGGCTTGAGCGCATTCTCATCGACCGTGTTCCAGGCGTAACCGAAGTCATTGATGCTGGTGCGGCGAACCACGTCATCGGTGAAACCCCGGTCTCTCTCTGACCAACCGATCGTGGGGCTGATCGCTGTCCTAGCGTGGGGTCATGACCACTCCCGTTGATGCGGACGCTGCAGCACTCCTTGCTGCAGCGAGAACCGGAGAGAGGTCAGCGCTAGCTCGGCTCCTTTCAAAAGTTGAACGTGGCGGCGATGACGCCCGTTCAGTGAGTGAAGTCACGCACGCGCTTGCTGGAGCAGCAACGACAGTTGGAATTACCGGAGCTCCAGGTGCCGGCAAGTCGACGCTCACTTCGGCGCTGGTGCGCGAGATGCGATCTGTCGGCGTCAGTGTTGGTGTGCTCGCAATAGACCCGTCATCTCCGTTCACTGGTGGAGCGATCCTGGGCGACCGAGTGCGAATGGATGAACACGCGCTTGACGAAGAAGTGTTTATTCGGTCGATGGCGACGCGCGGACACCTTGGCGGGCTTTCTGTGGCGGTGCCGGATGCGGCCCGAGTTCTCGACGCCGCAGGTATGCAATGGGTGCTCATCGAGACAGTTGGAGTTGGGCAGGTCGAGGTTGAGATAGTCGGAGAAGCCGACACGACAATTGTTGTGGTGAATCCGGGTTGGGGCGACACCGTTCAGGCCAACAAGGCGGGACTGATGGAAATCGCCGACATCTTTGTCGTGAACAAAGCCGACCGTTCTGGCATCGAGGAAACGGTTGCTGATCTTGAGCGTATGTTGTCGCTTCGAACAGGATCGGAGTGGCGCCCGCCAGTTGTGCAAACAATCGCTACTGAAGGTCGCGGAGCGAATGAGTTGTGGTTGGCGATCCAGCACCACAGTGCATGGTCACACGAAAGTGGAGAGTTTGAGCGTCGACGTTCTCTTCGGCTCGATCAGGAACTCCGTCGCGTCGTCAACGCACTGATGGCAGCGAAGATAGAAGAACTTTCAGGCGGTGATGCTTGGGAACGAGCACGCAGTGAGGTTGCAGCACGCCATATAGACCCATGGACTGCGGCGAACGAACTCCTCGGTTGAGGAAAATGTCCTAGGCAATTTGAACCGAATGAACGAGAGCCTCTCGAATTGTCTTGGGCAACTCGGTACCCTGCGCGACCTTCGAACATGGGGGTGGCAGCAATGCGCGATCGTCGGTGTAGGTGGTGTATCGGGTGTGGCGTCGTCGCCGTTGTTGTGGTTCTGAGCGGACTGCTTGGCTTCACTATCGACCAGGCTGGTGGTCAGGCGCTAGGCCGCATCACCAACGGAACGCCTGAGGCGATCGTCGTTGTGACCAGGGACGGGACATTGGACTCGTGGCGCTCGAGTGGATCGAGCGGCGCTCGATGGAGATGTGGCTACTACGCAGTCATCGCACCGCAACTTTCGGTACTCGACCCCACTCCCGTCGTGGATTGGGCCTCAGGCCCGACCAATCCCGTTCGCGGCGAGTTCTACATGCTCGGGTGCACCGACGCGACAGGCGCAAGAGTTCACACTCGCTATGTGGCGTTCGACCCCCGCGACCCGTTTGGAGGAGCAGGCGCAACCGCGCGCGCGGTTGATGAAGCTCGGCGGAGATTGGAACTTCCTGAACCAATGCCACGCGTCAACCCACCCACTTCGCAATTAGTCGGGCTGCCGATGTGGATGTGGCTGGAAGAGTCATGGGAGCGGATCTGGGCAACTGCGTCAATCGGTGATGTATGGGCAAGGGTCGATGCCTGGCCCGAGACATCACTCTGGGAGTTTGAAGACGGGACACGTCTTTGGTGTGATCGAGGAGTTGCCTACGACATGTGGCGGCGACCTTATGAGCAGTCGTCGGGTTGTACTCACACCTTTACTCGTTCGTCGATGTGGTCGAGTGGGGGAGTTGAGTGGGTACGGGTCACGGTGACTTGGGGTGTCGAGTGGACCTCTAGCGAATTGGGTGGCGAGCCGCTCGGCACTGTTACTCGAACAGCGGAATTTCCCGTTCGGGTCGTGGAAGCTCAAGCGCTCGTGCGCTGATCATTGGGAGTCGAGCCGATAGGGTCGCTGTTCATGTCAGAGCAATTGATTGCAGTCGAGCGCAGAAATGACGGCGTAGCGGTTGTCCGTCTGCAGAACGGCAAGGTCAACTCACTGTCTTCGGAAGTGCTGCGTCAATTGCGCTCCGTTGCAGAGTCGCTCACGACTACTCCTCCCGGTGCCGTGGTCATCGTCGGGAGTGATCGAATTTTCGCAGCGGGCGCAGATATCTCCGAGTTCTCAGGCCCTGATGAAGCCCGTTCGATCGGTCGGCTCTTTCTCGAAGCACTAAACGCGGTTGCAGCGATTCCACGAGTTGTCATTGCGGCGGTAGCTGGTCCGGCGCTTGGTGGTGGATGCGAACTAGCACTCGCGTGTGATCTCCGTGTTTGCTCAACAGGCGCAAAGTTCGGACAGCCAGAAATCCTCCTCGGCATTATCCCCGGGGGCGGCGGAACGCAGCGGTTGGCTCGCCTTGTGGGTCCATCGCGTGCGAAGGATCTCATTCTGAGTGGGCGCCAGGTTCGCGCTGAAGAAGCGCTCCGAATCGGACTCGCCGATGAAGTCGTTTCACCTGAAGTACTTGAGAGTCGAGCACTTGAACTAGCGGCCTCGTTCGCTTCTGGGCCCGTGCAAGCCCATGCGATCGCCAAGCGAGTGATTGACCGTGGTCTCGAGGGTTCACTGTCTGATGGTCTTGAGCTCGAACAAGACGGGTTCGTCGAGGTGTTCGGCACCAACGATGCACGAATCGGTGTTGCTTCATTTCTCGAGAATGGGCCGGGGAAAGCACAGTTCACAGGACAATGAGTCCGTCAGCCAGTGTCGCGAAGTTCTTGGGAGTTGGGCTGCAGTGACTCAACCAATGTCGACCTGTTATCGACACCCAAACAATCGTGCTGGTGTTAGCTGTCAGCGTTGCGACCGTCCGATTTGCGGCACGTGCATGACGACCGCATCTGTCGGATTTCAATGTCCGGAATGCATCAAGGGCGCAGCAAAGAAATCCCCGGTGATTCGTTTCAGTGAGCTGCGTAGCGGTCGGCCAATTGTCACTCAAGTACTCATTGCGTTGAATGTGCTCGGCCTCATCGCAGTCGTTGCTACCGGCGGATCATTATTCAATGGCGGCGGGAGAGCGACCGAACAGGGCATGACTCTCGGTCAGGGAGCGATGTACTCGTTCTCTGGTAGTCGCGCGACCGTAGAGTTCCTTGGCGTGGCCTACGGGCAATGGTGGCGCATCGTCACCGGAGGTTTCCTGCATTCGGGTCTGCTGCATTTCGGAATGAACATGCTGTTGCTGTACTTGCTCGGCAAACAGCTTGAGCCACTCCTTGGCAAAGCGCGATTTGCTGCGCTGTACGTCGCTTGTCTCGTTGGGGGTTCCTTCGGGGCACTGCTTGTTTCGCCGACGGTTGGAACGGTCGGTGCATCTGGTGCGGTATTCGGCTTAATGGGCGCTGCCGTTGTTGCTCAACGACGTTCTGGAATCGACGTTTGGCGCAACGGCATCGGTGGTCTCGTTGTCATCAACGTTCTGCTGACGTTTGCGGTGCCGGGTATTGCCATTGGAGCGCACATCGGTGGACTCATCATCGGCATTGCCGTCGGAGCACTTGTCTTTGGGCTCGACCGGGCGGTGCGCTCGCCTTGGGCCGGAACGATGGCGGCGCTTGGCGTTACCGCTGTGTTGTGGATCGGTTGTCTGGTCGCAGCGTCACGCGTTGTGAGTTGACCCGGGACCTTCGACGATCGTCTTCAGTTCTTTGAGGTTCCGCTTCCAAATCAGTTTGAGAACCTGACCTCCGACAACAGCCCCGATTGGTCCACCCATCCACCAAGGGAAACGAAGCGATTCCTTCCATTGGAATCCGGCTCGGTCTTCGCCGATCGGAAAGATCGTGAATGCTCCGGTTCCGGTCACCATTCCGACATGGCGGACCCCGATCGTGGTTCCGTCTTCCCATTCGGTGATTTCCATCTTGTCGGTGAGGCGGAACGGTCCGACTTTGGTATCGCAATCGAATGTGGTTCCCACGCCGGCGGTTGTGGGCGAGGTGAAACGGATCGCTACGGCATCGTGCATCCAGTCGACGTGGTCGGCGACATTTTCAACAACGGCCCAGACCTTGTCGGGAGTTGCGTCGATAACGGTACTGACCTTGATGGTTGCCATTCCCACAGCGTAGGGAGCGACGGCTCAAATCACGCGGTTGGGGCGTAGATCGAAACGTGAGTGGCGCTCTCATCGGTAAATGGCGTGCCGTTCCAATCGCTTCGGCGCTCGACGAGCACGAAACCTGCAGCCTGGGCAGCATGGTCAAGTTGCTCGGGTCCACAGATGAGAACTGACCACGGTCGCACGGTGACGACACCGGGTTGAACTTCGATGTGTCGACCATGAAGTCGTGATCGTTCTCTGTCATAGGTCGTTTCGATGAAGACAGCAGCATCTGTCGTAACTCGTGCGGGGGAAAGTGATTGGAAGGGGATCGTCGATTCGTCGACTGGAACAAACGCTTCGACCACGACACGTCCTTTTGGGACAAGGACCTGTCGACTGCCTCGGAAACAGTGATCGATTGCATCGAAGCTGTCCAGATTCAGCATCGTGTTGAAGGCACAGAAGATGAGCGTGAACTGTTCGTCACAGTTCGCGTTTCGCAATGAACTCTCGATGTCGGCCATATCTCCAAGTACGGGGAGAACCATCTGAGTCGGGTCGGCGAGTTGAAGCCGATCGAGCATTTCTTGTGACGCGTCGAGTCCTACAACTCGCAGCCCGCGCTGAGCGAGGGGAATGGCGAGTCGACCTGTCCCAACGCCAAGTTCGAGGACCGTTCCACCACCTGCGAGGTGCGCCAAAACCGGAACGGCGGCGTCTGTCTCGAACGAGGTTGCGTACCAGCGGTCGTAGACGTCGGCGAATGACCGGCCATAGGTGCTGGGGTCGCTCGGGTGGTTGGTGGTCACCCGAGAAGTCTGCCCGTGATGGCGATGTCAGCCCACCGGTACCCTTGAGCCATGACGTCGTATCTCGATCACGCTGCCACAGGGCCAATGCGCCCTGAAGCGATTGATGCGATGCTGCCGTTCCTTTCCGAGCGATTCGCTAATCCGTCGGGTGCCCACCGGTTCGCTCGAGATGCCCGTCGCGCTGTCGATGACGCTCGTGAGGAATTTGCCGCACTCGTTGGAGCCGAACCAGGCGACATTATTTTCACGAGTGGTGGCACTGAATCTGACAACCTCGCTATCTTCGGTCTTGGTTCGGCCGATGGTGTTCCCGTCTGCAGTGCAGTGGAACACCACGCCATCCTTGATCCCGTTGAATCTCTTGGCGGACGTGTGGTCGGTGTTGATCGCAACGGAGTAGTTGATCCCGCGGAACTTCGGCGGGTCCTTCACGAAGGGCCAGTGAGAGTTGTCTCGCTCATGGCCGTTAACAATGAAACTGGTGTCATCGCCGATTTAGCAGCGCTTGCAAAAGTCGTGCGCACTTCTGCGCCGGATGCGGTGCTTCATTCTGATGCGGTGCAGGCGTTTTGTTGGACAGATATCGCTGAAGCGTGTGCGGTTGTCGATTCGTTCAGTTTGAGTGCGCACAAATTCGGGGGACCAAAGGGCGTGGGCGCGCTTGTTGTTCGTCCCGGTGTCGCGCTTACTGCTCGCCAACTCGGCGGAGGCCAGGAGCGTGAGCGTCGATCGGGCACCCAGAACGTTCCCGGGATTGTTGCGATGGTGACTGCAGCTGGTCTTGCGGCCAAAGATCGCGTTGCCGATATCGCCCGAGTCGGAGGACTGCGCGATCAACTACTCGATGGCTTGCTCGCTGCGCTCCCAGGGTCAGTTGAGACTGCCGGCGCCGATCGATCGCAACGAGCAGCAGGGATCGCTCATCTCTGCATCCCAGGTGTTGAGAGCGAAGCGCTTTTGTTCTTGCTTGAACGCGGTGAAGTCTCTGCCTCGGCGGCATCCTCGTGCGCCAGCGGTGCGATGCAGTCCTCCCATGTCTTGGAGGCCATGGGAGTCGAGACGGAACTAGCGCGTGGTTCGCTGCGTTTGTCATTGGGTTGGTCCAGCACACAGGCTGATGTCGACGAAGCTCTTGCCGTGATTCCGCCAGCGGTTGAACGACTCCAACAGTTTGGAATTTGATTATGCAGGTCATGGTTGCGATGTCTGGAGGCGTTGATTCGTCAGTTGCTGCTGCGATGTTGCGCGATCAGGGGCACGAGATCGTGGGCGTCACCCTGAAGTTATGGGGTGGCGAATCTGATTCTGGATGTTGTTCGGTGAGCGATGTCGACGATGCGCGTCGCGTCGCTCAGCAGTTGGACATCGATCATTTGGTTTTCAACTTCTCCGAAGATTTTGATCGTGATGTGGTCGAGCCCTACGTCGCCGATCATGCACGTGGAATAACGCCCAATCCATGTATTGAGTGCAATCGTCACCTCAAGTTCGATCGTTTAATGGCTCGGGCCGATGCCCTGGGCTTCGACATGGTTGCGACAGGTCATCACGCCCAGATAGTGCGGTCCTCTTCCGGTCTTCCCCGCCTGACTCGTGGCGCCGATTTCGCAAAAGACCAGAGTTACGTGCTCCACATGCTCACGGCCACACAACTCGAGCGAATCATGTTGCCAATCGGAGGTATGACCAAAGACGAAGTGCGTGAACGTGCAACCGAACTTGGTCTCCGCACCGCCGGTAAGCCTGATAGCCAAGACGTCTGTTTCATTTCGCATACGGGCGGAGGACGCCGAGTATTCCTTGGGAACCGAATCGAAATGCACCCAGCGCGGCTGGTTGACGAAACCGGAACCGAATTGGGTTCTGTCGACGCGGTGGAACTCGTGACGATTGGACAACGTCGTGGCCTCGGCATCGGCATCGATGGTCGTCCTCGCTATGCACTCGATGTCGACGTGCCAAATCGCACTGTTCTGGTTGGCGCTCCTGAGGGACTTGATGTCTCGGGCGAACTCTTGCACTCGTTTACCTGGGTCGATGAAAGTGCCCGGTCTGAAACGTTGATCTCAACGACAGTCTCGGCGCAGGCAAGTGCTCACGGAGAATCACTTGCAATTAGCGAACTCCGAGAGACTGACGCAGGGCTCGAACTGATCTGGGAGTCTCCGACACGTCGCGTTGCCCCTGGCCAAAGCATCGTGTTGTACGACAATGATCTTGTCGTCGGCGGCGGACTCGTCAGTCGACGGTAAGCCGGCGTTCTTTCGCTGCATCAAGGACCCAGCCGGGACGGCTCGGCGTGAAACGAACTGCATCAACATCGAGCGGCTCGACCATCTTGTGGCGATCGCGTCGTGCCGGTGTCGGAATGATTGAGTCGGTCGTTGAGAGGCGTAACTCAACCTGCATGCCGATGGCACCCGCGCTGAGGTCGATGGCAACGGAATCCTCTTCGGCAATACCGATTGAACCCACGAGGTGCCTCTGAACAAGTAGTGCGTCAAGGAGTGATGTTCGGTCGACAAGGACAAGACCAGCAGGCACAAAGACGAGCCAACGCTTCGAGAGTTGATGGAGTGCTCGGGTTCCTAGAACGCAGAGACCAACGGCGAGTGCGGTGATGATTGCGCCTGGAATCCATTGTTTGGCGGCGAGCAGTAGTGGTCCTGTCAGAACGCTCACGACCATCGCAACCCAGACAATTTCGAGTGGACCGAGAACGACAGGGCCGGGAGGACGCAACGGGAATCGTTGCTCGTCGCCGTAGGACGATCCATTGATGAACGTGTAGCCAACGGGAGCGGAAAGCGAAAGCACCGCGCACATCGACGTAATGCCAAGTGCAAATGATTCCGCGAAGTCCGCCCCATTGGGAGCCAGAAGTGCAGCCCAAGCAGCGCCGGCAACGGAAGCAGGCATGACAATTCGGATCGTGGTGAGCGAAACCGAACTGGGAGCGAGTGCTGCGATGAGTCCGACAACCCAAATCGACCAAAGCCCAATTGCAGCCGTGAGCGTGACGGGCGTCGAGCGTTGGTCGAGGGCGTTAGCGAACGACGTGCCTGCGGTGAGGGGGAGTGACAGCCAGATAAGGGCCGGAGCCCAGCGACTGACTGCTCTGCTGGTGGGGGTCATCACCGACGAGATTTGCCGATTCTGGCCGTCCTCGCTAACCATGTGACTTCGGCCACAAGATTCCGACCGATTTTCGGTTTGGAAGTGGGCGAAACCTTCGGGACGGTGCGCCATGAATGACCACGACACGAGCGGGAGGCGTTGACGTGAGTGCGCGCGTCACCTCGTTGTCATTGCCCCCCGGTCTCTCAACCGGGATCGGATATTTGCCGCATTGTGATCCAGGTGAGGCGGTCGAGTTCGTACTCAGGCACAGCCCGCGATTGCCGTCGGCTCCCTCATTGCCAGCCCGGTCGCGACGCGAAGGGATGATTGCTCAGGCAGCATCTGGACTCGCCGGTGTCACGATTCGCGTCGATGGCTCAATTGACGTCGACCTTTCGCTCATTGACCCCGAAGCCCCTCTTGATGACGAGCGTTTGTCGAGTGATGCGTGGGTTGGTCTTCGGGCGTTCCTTACTGCAGTTGCCGATCGAGATGGCCCGATCAAGGTTTCGCTAACGGGACCGGTGACCTTGGGTATCGCATTGTGGGGTGCGGGAATCGAAATTGATCTTGCGTTTCGCATCGCAGGTCACGCAGTTCGTGCGCGCATCGAACGACTCGTTGATCATGTGTTGTCGCGCGTGCCACAAGCACAGGTGGTCGTGTTCCTTGACGAACCAGCAATGGGTTCGCTCACCGATGACGGATTCCCGATAGGTCCGAACGAAGGCATCGATTTAGTTTCTTCAGCGATGGCAGTTGTCGAGTCCAAGGCGATCACCGGGCTTCATTGCTGCACCGCAGTTGATTACAGACTTCTTTTGAGTACCGGTCCTCGGATTCTTTCGGTTCCCGTTGACGATCGCATCGCCAAACACTCGGGTCTCGTTGGCGACTACCTCGACCGTGGTGGATGGATCGCGTGGGGGGCGGTTCCAACCGACGGCCCGATCGGTACGAGCGTTGATCGCCTTTGGCGACGACTGTCGACGGTCTGGTGCGACATGGCCAACGAAGGCTGTGATCCGATGTTGCTGCGAACAAACGCGATCATCACGCCGGTGTGCGGGCTCGCACAACATGGTGTGACGCAGGCGGAACAGGTAATGGAGCACACCACGCGATTGGCGGAGCGACTGCAGGGTCAAGCCACGGGTGCTCGTATTTCGGTCGGCGCCTGAACGCGACGCTCAGGGTGCTGCCCTCGCTAGTGTTCGCTCGTGTCCAAGTCGTCTGATGGAGAGTTGAATCCTGCAGGTCGCATCGACGAACTGCGCGAGATCATTCGCCACCACAGCCGGCTGTATTACGAGCAGGATTCTCCCGAAATCCCCGATGCTGATTTCGATGCGATGTTTCGAGAACTCGCAGCACTTGAGGATGAACACCCAGATCTGATCACACCCGATTCCCCGACTCAGTCAATTGGCGGATCGGCAAACATCACGTTCTCGTCGGTCGAACATCGCGTGCCGATGATGAGCCTCGACAACGCGTTTACGCCCGAAGAAGTGTCTGCATGGGGCGGTCGCTTGCAGCGTCGAATCGATGAACTCGGAGCTTCAGCCGAATCGGTTGGACTTGTCGCAGAACTCAAGATCGACGGTTTGGCAGTCTCAATTCGTTACGAAAATGGGGTTCTTGTTCAGGCGGCGACCCGCGGCGATGGGCGCGTTGGCGAAGACGTCACTGCGAATGTGAAGACGATTACAGGCATCCCGCATCGATTGCCGAAAGGAAGTCCTGAAGTTCTTGAAGTTCGTGGCGAGGTTTACATGTCGATCTCGGCATTTGAGGAACTCAACGCAGCGCAAATCGAAGCGGGGGAGAAGACCTACGTCAATCCTCGAAATACCGCTGCTGGGTCTCTTCGCCAGAAGGATGCAGCCGTGACAGCAAGCCGCAATCTTTCTTTCTGGAGTTATCAACTCGGCGAAGTTGTCGGCGGACCGGAACTCAACGAGCATCACCAAATTTTTGAATTCCTTGGGGGGATGGGATTTCCAGTGAACCCTGAAGTGGCGGTGCTGAGCGGCCTCAACGATGTCGACGCGCACCTCATGCACTGGGAGAAGCACCGCCACGACCTGGACTACGAAATCGATGGAGTCGTCCTCAAGGTAGATGCCCTCTCGTTGCAAAGAGAGCTTGGCTTTACTTCTCGGGCTCCGCGTTGGGCAATCGCCTACAAGTTCCCTCCCGAAGAGCGCACAACAAAACTGATCGATATCCAGGTGTCGATCGGGCGAACTGGAAGAGCGACGCCATTCGCTCAGTTGGAACCAGTTTTTGTCGGAGGTTCAACGGTCGAGTTCGCCACGCTCCACAACCAGGATCAAGTTGCGGTGAAGGATGTGCGCCCCGGCGATACCGTCGTTGTGCGCAAAGCGGGCGATGTCATTCCTGAGGTAGTCGGTCCGGTTCTCGGCGATCGACCAAAGGGTTTGCGAAAGTGGAAGTTCCCAACGAACTGTCCCGTCTGTGGTCACACACTTGTGCGCCCCGACGACGAAGCAGTTCATCGTTGCCTCAATCTTTCATGTCCCGCTCGAGTCGCCGGCGCCATTGAACATTTCGCGTCGAGAGGCGCGATGGATATCGAAGGACTTGGTGAACAACGCGTGCAGTTGTTCTGCGAACTTGGTCTTCTCTCCGATGTTGCTGACATCTATTCACTTGATCCAGAGCGCCTCAAAGGGCTCGACAAGTTCGCCGACGTCTCGGTGCAGAAGCTTCTCGATGCAATCGAAGGCTCAAAGTCAAAGCCGTTAGCCAACCTGCTCGTAGGCCTCAACATCCGTTACCTCGGCGGCGCCGGTTCGGTTGCACTCGCCGAACATTTCGGACATCTTGATCACATCGAAGCGGCATCGGAAGCCGAGATCGCGGGCGTTGAAGGTCTCGGTTCGATTATCGCGGCATCCGTGCACCAGTGGTTCGCTGACCCAACCAACCGGGTGGTCATAGAAAAACTTCGCTCTGCTGGGGTGAACCTGCAGGGCCCCGAAGCTTCTGGACTTCCGCAGACACTTGAAGGCTTGACCGTTGTCGTGACAGGAACTCTGGACGGCTTCACTCGCGACGAAGCCGAAGCAGCGATCAAGGGGCGAGGCGGGAAATCCCCGGGGAGCGTCTCGAAGAAAACCACTGCGGTGGTCATCGGGGCTGGACCAGGCGCTTCGAAAGTCACAAAGGCTGAGGAGCTTGGGGTACCAATCCTCGACGAGCCTGGTTTTCTTGAACTCCTCGAAACCGGTACCTTGCCGTCTTCAGTTCGGACTCAGGGGGATTCATGACAATCGAAGCAGTGGTATTTGATTTTGGTGGCGTGTTCACCTCCTCGCCCTTTAGCGGATTGCACGCGTGGCATACCGAACGCGGTCTTGATCCCGAACTTGGTCTTCGTGCGGTGTTTGGTCCCTACGACCAGGACACTGATCACCCATGGCATCAACTTGAACGAGGCGAGATCGCACTTGAAGCAGCCGCCGAACAGATCAAAGTTGTGGGCGCCGAGATGGGCCTCGAAATTGACCTCAAGGAGATGTTCGGCGCGCTTGGTGGGGAATCGGGAGCGCGAAGCGATGTCGTCGAAAAGGGCTTGGCATTGCGTGCAAGCGGGTATCGCACTGCATTGATCACGAACAACATCAAGGAATTCTCCGATGGCTGGCGCGCCATGATCCCGGTCGACGAATTGTTTGAAGTCATCGTTGATTCTTCTGCGGTTGGTATTCGTAAACCCAACCTTCGAATTTATGAGATGACACTTGAGCGACTTGGGGTTGCCCCGGAGAATGCAGTGTTCCTTGACGATGCTCCGGGCAACATCGTGGCTGCACGCGCAGTGGGGATGCATGCAATCCTCGTCGAAGACGAACATTTCGGCGCGTTCGTGGAACTCGATCGGCTTCTTGCTGAAGGTTGATTGCCAATCGACATGAGCGCTCGCGCCGATTGGTAGCAAAGACTGCTCAGAGAACGGTGAAGCACCAGCTTCTGACGGAACTCACTTTTGGTCCGAACGCAGATTGCCAGTACGTGGCCGTCAAGCAGTTCTCCCCTGCGGGCAGAGTTTCATAGACCGCGCCTGGTCCGGCTTTGAAGGTGACCTGATTGAGCTGTGGAACGGTGTAGGTCTGGTCAAGTGGGAGTGGAATTCCGTTAAGGGCGAGTGACGCTTCGTATCCCGGGGCCATATCGATTCCGATGATGTCCTGCTGAAGAATCTTCGCTCCGGGAGTAGGGATGAGGCGTTGGATGCGACCACCATCGAGTTCGGTGGTTTCAGAGGTCCCGAGACGAGCAGCCAGCACGATGCACACCACCGCGATCGCAAGCAGCGCGAAGTACGCGATGTAGCGAGGCTTGAACCGGCGGTTTGGCGGCGAGGCAGCCTCGGCGGTGCCGGCGCCGGAACTTGTGGTGTCATTCGCAGGATCGGAAGTAGTCACGGAAAGAGTCTGCCCGCTCGAGGCTCGCGTGCGGGTCTCGGGTGCGACGATTTTCCGTCACGCCTTTGCTGAGGGTGGCCGAAATCGGTAAGGCAGAGAACTAGCCTCAGCCCGTGTCCAACGCCCGTGCTGCCGACCGCATCGGTCAGGTGCTCGGGGGGCGCTACCGGCTGCTGGCCCCCATCGGCACCGGGGCCTCCGCGACTGTCTACCTGGCCGATGACGTGGTTCTTCGTCGCCGTGTCGCGGTCAAAGTTCTTCACGATGCGCTTGCGAGCGATATCTCGTTCCTGAAACGTTTCCAGGCCGAAGCTCGCTCCGCAGCTGCGCTCAATCACCGGCACATCATGGCGGTACATGACTGGGGGCAGGGTGAGGTTCCCTATCTCGTCACCGAATTGCTCGATGGTGGTTCGTTGCGAGCAATGCTCGACGCTGGAAATCTTCTTGATCTCGCCCAAGCCAGAAGTGTCGGTGTCGATACTGCTACGGCATTGGATTACGCCCATCGCCGAGGGTTCGTTCATCGCGACATTAAGCCAGCCAATCTTCTTTTCGACGACGAAGGAACACTGCGCATTGCTGATTTTGGACTGGCTCGCGCGCTTGCTGAAGCGGCATGGACGGAACCAGCCGGCGCGGTGTTGGGTACTGCTCGCTATGCCTCACCTGAGCAAGCTCAAGGTGTGGTGCTCGACGGACGCAGCGATGTTTATTCACTTGGTCTCGTGATTATCGAATCGGTCACTGGTCAACTTCCGTTTACTGCAGATACAACGCTCGGGACGCTTATGGCCCGCGTCAATCGGAATGTTCCGGTTCCCGATGTACTCGGACCACTCGTCCCCGCGTTACGCGCTGCAGGGGTTCCCAACCCTGCAGACCGTCCCGATGCAGCCGAATTCGCGACGATGCTTATGGCCGCTGGAGACCTCGGTCCCGTTGCCCCGTTGCGTCTTGCCGGGACCGTTGCGCTTGAACCCGATCAGCTTGATCCGCGCGAACCCACCACGATTTATGTTCCTGAACAAGTCATTTTCGGAGAAACGGCAGCGGGGGTTGCTGGCGGTCCGACGTTCGCAGATCCAACGATCGCGAATGAACTATTTCTGGCCGCTCAACCTGCCACTCGAACGATCGACCGTCCTGAGAGTGCCGCGGTTGCGACTGCAGCGCGTTCGGGCAAGGGGTCACGTCGACGGTTGCCGACAAAATCGATCGCGGCGCTCGTCGCTTTGCTTGCTGTTGTCGGGGGCGCGGCGGGGTTCTTTCTCCTCCGAACGCCCACTCACACCCTCGCTGATTACGCGTCGATGTCTGCACCGGTGGCGCGCGCTGAACTTGAATCGAAGGGATTCAACGTTGTCGACGATGGCACCTATTCGGAAACCGTCGAGAGCAATACAGTGATTTCTCAGGATCCAGTTGCGGGTACATCGCTCGCCGAAGGCAAGACCGTGACTCTCACGGTGTCGCTGGGTCCGCCGCCGGTTCCAGTTCCAACTGATTTGCCTGGGAAGACGATCGATCAAGCCTCGTCGGCTCTGACGGCTGCGAGTCTGAAGCTTGGGGTCGTCACCGATGCATTCGATGAAACGGTGGCAAAGGGAATTGTGTTGTCACTCGCCGATGGAATCACCCCAGAGATGCCGAAGGGTTCGGCGATAGACCTCGTCGTCAGCGCGGGACCTAAGCCTCGGACAATTCCCGAGATCGCAGGAAAACCGATTTCTGAAGTTACGCCGCAACTTGATGCGCTTGGTTTGAAAGTCACCCGGGTCGACGAGTACTCCGACACAGTGCCTGAGAACATTGTGATTTCGTCTTCCCCCGCAGCGGGACAGACCGCAGCGAAGGGGAGCGCGGTCACGGTGACGGTTTCGAGGGGCAAGAGGCCCGTCACGATCCCTGCATCGATTGTCGGCAAATCCATTGCTGATGCCAGTGCGCAGCTCACAGCGTTGGGTCTGACCGTTAGCGGAGTCGCTGGAAATCCAACCAAGACCGTTACTGGTTCGACCCCAGCCGTTGGAACGCAGGTGAAGGCCGGTTCGGCCGTCACATTGGTGACCTCGCCGTAACCGGCCCCATGCGCGTCCGCCGGTACCATCGCCGTTTGTGACGACCACCGATCATTCTGAGGGTTCCGAAGGGAACGACAGTCTCGGTGATGATGGCGTGGATGATGCTGAGGAACTGGAGCTCGGCATCGAGCCCCCCGGCGGTGACGAAGTTGTGGTTTTGCCTTGGAGTCTCATGCTGCAACGGCGCGTTGCTGGACGTGTTGAGCGAAGCCCGCGCAAAGCGTGGATCATTTTGGCGGTGTCATTGCTGGGCGTGTTCACCGCAAGTTTCACGATCACGGTGCTCACCGTCTCTCTGGGGGAAATCGCCTTTGATCTGGGTTCGACCACGAGCATCTTGACGTGGGCGGTGACCGGTCCGAGTCTTGCAATGGCGGTGTTGGGTCCGATCGGCGGAAAGATGTCAGACCGCTATGGGGCTCGGCAGGTTTACCTGATCAGCATCTTGGGTGTTGCGGTGTTCTCGGCTGCCGCAATTGTTGCGTGGAGCGCACCCGCACTTATCGCTGCTCGATTGGTCGGTGCATCGCTCGGTGCAGCGGCCGGACCTGCTGCGCTATCGATGATTAATCGGAGCTTCCCGCCCGAACGGCGGGCTCAGGCACTTGGGTATTGGGCACTCGTGGGCGCCGGCGCGCCAGTGTTCGGTGTTGTTATTGGCGGGCCATTGGTCGATTCGTTTGGTTGGCGTTGGATCTTCATTTTGCAAACACCAATCGCCGTTGCTGCTGTTGTGATCGGCTTTCTCGTACTCCCGCATTCGGGTCGTGGTGATCGGCACCCATTTGATATCGCCGGTTCGGCACTTCTTGCTTTTGGTGTCGGGTTCATCCTCGTTGCGTTAAATCGCGGTCCTGAAATCGGCTGGACCAACCCGCTCGTACTCGCGGGCTTTATCGGAGGACCTCTGTTATTGGTGGGGTTCGTTCGCGTCGAAAGCCAGACTGAATATCCGCTACTGCCAATGCGCTATTTCCGTCGCCGGAATTTCACGTTTCCGATGATCAATCAGTTCTTTGCGAATTTCACCTACATGGGTGGATTCATTCTGACCCCACTGCTGCTTCAAGACGTTCTCGGATACAGCGCAACGAAAACTGGTCTGGTTTCAATTGCCCGCCCAATCGCGTTTTCAATTGTGGGCCCGATCGCTGGCTATCTCGTCATAAAGTTTGGCGAACGCACAATCGGCATGTTCGGTTCAGTCGTCCTTGTTGCATCAATGATGACGTTGGCGATGGTCACAGCGGACACAGGAATGTGGTTTATTGAAGGCGCTCTGGTTCTTTCAGGAGTGGGAATGGGAGCGTGTGCCCCGGCGATGATTGCCAGTATTGCGAACTCAGTCGATAAACGTGATCTGGGTGTTGCAAGTGCTGCTGCGCAGACTGTGAGTCAGGTCGGTGTTGTCGCCGGCATGCAGATTCTTCTCACCGTGCAATCAGTAAGCGCGGCGAACGGAAGCGGAACCTCGTCTTATGCAGCGGCCTATCACGTTGGTGCCGTTACAGCAGTGGTGGCTCTTGCAGCTGCGTTTTTCGTTCGACGCACACGTCATGAAGAACCGCAGTCGCCAGAGTCGCTTGCAGTCGTCTGAGTCGGCTACTGAACCAAGCGCGCCGGGGTCAGTCGGCAGTGATTGCGCGTAGGGCGTCGGCGATTCCCTGAACTTCTGGATCGGGAGCAGCGGCCGAAGCCTGCATTGCAAGCATTTTGGAGAGATCTCCGTCGACTTTGATGCGCCCACCCATGAATGCCTGCATCGCTGCTGCGGCATCTTGATCAATGAAGATCGCCCGAGCGGTTTCGTAGTCAACTGTGACCGTGAGGTCGGGGCCCTCAAGGTGACCATCTTCGATAACGACGTCGCCATTGCTCGTGTCGATATGGCCGTGTACGTCGGCATCGAAGGGACTGTCGGTGACCACAAGATTCATGCGAACGGCGACTGGGGGAGCGGTTGCGGGTCGGGGCATAGTTTCCCGAAGCGCTCGTGCAGCATTCATCCAGTCGGGGCTCAGGAATGGATAGGCGGTGGCCACGGGTCCTCCACAGAATTGTCGTGAAGTGACGACCCTATCCACGTCGGGAGGGGTTGGTCCGGTCGGCATCTACGATGTTTCTCCATGTCCGCTCGTCTCACTCGCGACAATGTCGCCAAAGTCGCCGATCTTGCTCGGCTCAATCTCTCCGAAGCCGAACTCGAGCGATACACCGAGCAACTCGGTGCGGTTCTTGAGCACGCCGAAGACGTTGCGTCGCTCGACCTCGACGGGGTTCCGCCGACTGCACACCCGCTACCTCTCGTGAATGTGCTTCGCGATGACGTGGTCGTCGAAGGCGTCGATCGCGAAGAAGTTCTTTCTCAGGCTCCTTCAGTGGAGGACCGCCGTTTCCGGGTTCCCGCCATTCTTGGAGAGGAGCCCTGAGGTGAGTGCCGTCCCTTCCACCGCTCTTGAAATCGCGGCAGCTGTTCGTTCGGGACAGCTCTCGGCGCTTGAAGTTCTTAACGATCATCTCGCCCGCATCGACGCACGAGACGGCGAGATCAACGCGTTCAACCTCGTGATGGCTGACGAAGCTCGCGCAGCTGCCGTCGCCGTCGACGCCCAAGTTGCTGCCGGTGAAGACCCCGGCTCGTTGGCCGGCGTACCTCTGGCCCTCAAGGACAATCTGTGCACTCGTGGCATCCCCACCACGTGTTCAAGCCGAATTCTTGAGGGATGGCGCCCCCCATACGACGCAACCGTCGTGCAGCGCGTTAGTGCTGCCGGTGCGGTTTCAATTGGTAAGACAAACCTTGACGAGTTCGCGATGGGTTCTTCAACCGAGAACTCTGCATTCGGTCCGACCCGTAATCCGCGCGACACCGGCTGCGTTCCTGGCGGTTCCTCGGGCGGCTCGGCTGCCGCAGTGGCTGCAGGCTTTGCTCCGATTTCGCTGGGTTCTGACACGGGTGGCTCAATTCGCCAGCCCGCCGCGTTGTGCGGTGTTGTTGGGGTGAAGCCGACCTACGGGATGGTGAGCCGCTACGGACTCATCGCTTTTGCGTCCTCGCTCGACCAGATTGGCCCGTTCTCGACCACCGTTGCCGACTCGGCGTTGCTGCTCGAAGCGATCGCTGGACACGATGGTCGCGATTCCACGTCGATCGATGCTCCGGCTCCTTCGTTGCTCGAATCTCTCGGTCAGGGTATTGACGGACTTCGTATTGGTCTCGTCACTGAACTTATGGGCGAAGGTATTGCGCCTGATGTTGCCGCTCGCGTCCGTCAGGCCGCGGATGCACTTGCTGCGGCCGGCGCACAGATCGGCGAAGTTTCCGTTCCTGCTGCGGCCTACGGGTTGTCGGCGTACTACCTCATTGCTCCAGCTGAAGCATCAAGCAATCTCGCTCGTTACGACGGCGTTCGCTACGGCATGCGTGTCGATGCCCCAACCACGGCCGAAATGAACGCAGCCACGCGTACTGCCGGTTTCGGTGACGAGGTCAAGCGCCGCATCATGCTCGGCACCTATGCACTTTCAGCGGGCTACTACGACGCGTATTACGGCAAGGCGCTAAAGGTACGCACGCTCATTATGCGCGATTTCGAAAAGGCCTACGCCGATTTCGACTTACTGCTGACGCCGACTTCTCCGACGACGGCATTCAAGTTTGGTGACAAGACTGCTGATCCGTTGTCGATGTATCTCAACGATATCTGCACAATTCCTACGAACCTGGCTGGGCATCCGGCAATGAGTGTCCCATTTGGTGGCGGTTCTGATGGCATGCCTGTCGGCGTGCAATTACTCGCTCCGGCGCTGGGTGAGTCGACGATGTTCCGTGCTGCAGCAGTTCTCGAAGCCGTTGCCCCTGCTCTTGATGAGGTGTGGTCATGACGCTCACGCACGAACCGATCGAAGGTGAGCACTTCATCGTTGTCAGTGACACGACCGGCGAGTCGTGGGAGATCGTTGTTGGTCTTGAAGTCCACTGCGAATTGGCAACAGCAACGAAGTTATTCTGCGGTTGTCCCAACATGTTTGGCGATGAACCGAACACCAATGTGTGTCCCGTGTGTCTCGGGCTCCCAGGCTCTTTGCCGGTCCTGAATCACAATGTGGTCGAACTTGCGATGCGTCTCGGCCGAGCGCTGCATTGCTCAGTCGAGCCGTCCATATTTGCTCGCAAGAACTACTTCTACCCGGATATGCCAAAGGATTATCAGGTCACTCAGTTCGATCGACCGATCAATGCCGACGGATGGCTCGATCTGCCTGACGGCACTCGCGTCGGCATCGAGCGCGCGCATATCGAAGAAGACACCGGCAAGAACACCCATGCCGGTGGAAGCGGTCGCATCCATGGGGCCGATTACTCGCTGGTCGATTACAACCGCGCTGGTGTTCCGTTAGTCGAAATCGTTGGCCGACCGCATATTCGTCACCCAGAACAGGCCAAGACCTACATCGACGAACTTCGCGCCATCCTTCTCACTACAGGTGCATCCGACGCCAAAATGGAAGAAGGATCACTTCGCGTCGACGCAAATGTTTCGGTTCGACGCGTTGGCGACACTGCGCTTGGGACCCGTTGCGAAGTCAAGAACTTGAACTCGCTTCGGTCCCTTGGCAGAGCCATCGAGTACGAAGCGCGGCGTCAAGTTGATCTACTCGAAACCGGCGAACGGATTAAGCAGGAAACGCGCCATTGGGACGAAGGCGCTGGTCGTACGCGCGCCGGGCGTTCAAAAGAAGAAGCAGAGGACTACCGCTACTTCCAAGAGCCCGATCTCGTGCCGCTCGCGCCAAGTGCCGAATGGA
This sequence comes from Acidimicrobiales bacterium, assembly GCA_044350215.1. Lineage (GTDB taxonomy): Bacteria > Actinomycetota > Acidimicrobiia > Acidimicrobiales > Acidimicrobilacustridaceae > Acidimicrobilacustris. The sequence goes on along the minus strand of JBILIB010000014.1, from coordinate 755 downwards.
TCGCAGCGATCGACGCCGCAATGCCGCCGCTCCCCGCAGCACGGCGCGATGCGCTTGCATCTTCTGCGGGTGTTGCGGTTACCGAATCCTGTGTCGTCATTGCTGTGCAGCGAGATCTTGACCAACTTGCGCTGGCAACGATTGCTGTCGGCGGTGATGGCAAGCGCGTGCTCACGCACGTTGAACACAATCTGTCGGGAGACGGCGCTGCCGATCTCGACCCCGCAACCTTTGCGCAACTTGTGAGTTTGGAGCTTGGCGGGCAACTCACAGCGACACAGGCGAAGACCGTTCTGGCCGAGATGGTGACCTCTGGTCGCGCTCCCGATGTGATCGCTGCGGAACTTGGCTTCGAAGCTATGGATTCCTCAGAACTTGAAGGCATCGTTGACGGATTGATCGCTGAGAGCCCCGATGAGTGGTCGGACTTCTGCACAGGCGACGAAAAGAAGCGCGGCAAATTGCAGGGCTTTTTCACGGGCAAAATTATGAAGGCAACGAAGGGGCAAGCCGATGGTAAAGCAGTCGCTGCACTTCTCGAGTCCCGTAGGGCCGAAAGTCTCTGACTCGCCCGTAAGCGAACGTTGTTCTCTATGATCGGTAAAGCGAAGACCCCCTGGGAGTTCATGTGATGCGATCAAGAAAGAAGAGTGCAGCGTTTGCGGCGCTCTTGATTGCGAGTTTCATCCTCGTCGGCGCCGCTTGTGGTGATTCGTCGAGTACGACAGATGCATCGTCGACCACCACAGCGAAGT
>JBILIB010000093.1:0-8036 GCA_044350215.1 Acidimicrobiales bacterium | reverse complement strand
ACGTTGATCTGCACGGGGATCTTTGAGCGCTTCATGTTCCAAATCTGGATGGGGAAGGTGTTGTCCAGACCCGAATTCAGGTACGTGATGATGAAGTCATCAAGCGACAGCGCAAAGGTGAGCATTGCGGCGGCGACGACACCGGGAGCGATGAGCGGCAAGGTCACCTTGTAGAAGGTGCGTAGCGCTGAAGCGCCGAGGTCGAGGGAGGCTTCTTCCAGTCGCCAATCGAATCCGCGGATGCGTGCGCGCACGGTGGTGGCTACGTAACTCACCGAGAACATCACCTGAGCGATGACGATGGTGAGGAACCCCCGTGACCAGTTGATGGACACGAACAACGTGAGGAGCGAAAAGCCGAGGACGATCTCGGGCATTGTGAGCGGGAGGATGAGGATCGCGCCGATTGTGCCTTTGGCCCGGAACTTGTACTTCACCATGGCCAAGCCCATGAGTGTGCCCAGCACGGTGGCAATGACAGTGACGACAACGGCAATTTTGAGACTGAAGATGAGCGCGTCAGTCAGTTCGGGATACTTGAACGGATCAGTCCAACCGGAAAGCGAAAACTTGTTCCAGACGTAGTTGTATTTCCCGGTTGGTTCGTTGAAGGAATAGATGACTGTGACGAGGATTGGCGTGAACAGGAATAGCAGGCCGAATACAGCCCACACCCACAGCGAGACGCGTCCGATGGCGCGCAACCAATTGGGCGGATTCATGCGATTTCCTCGGTACCCAATAAACGCGCATACACAATGACGCCGACGAGGATCATCGCCATGAGCATGAACGACAAGGCCGAGAGTTCAGGTCGGAAAAATTCCTTGCCGAAGTTCTTTTCGATGATTTGGCCGATCATGACGGTGCGATCGGAACCAAGGAGTTCCGAGTTCACGAAGTCGCCTGCCGCAGGAATGAACGTGAGGAGTGTTCCGGCGAAGAGGCCAGGGAGCGAGAGGCGGAGAGTGATTTTTCGAAACGCTCTTGCTGGCGACGAGTAGAGATCAGCAGCGGCATCGAGCAGGTGGCGATCCAACTTTTCGAGACTTACGTAAATGGGCAGCACCATGAACGGTAAAAAGTTGTAGGTGAGCGCGGCCACCACCGCGAAGGGCGAGCCGAGGATGCCTTGGCTGTCGTTCAGGATGCCGATTGATTGCAAAATGCCAACAACGGGGCCGTTATCGAACAACAGAATTTTCCAGGACAGCGTGCGCACGAGGTAGGTCACGAAGAACGGAAGAATGACGAGTGCAAGAAAGAGGTTCTTGTATTTGCCTCCCTTCGTGGCAATGACATAGGCCAACGGGTAGCCGATGATGATCGCGGCGAGGGTTGAGATCGTTGCGTACACGAATGTACGGATGATCACCGTCGAGTTGTCGGAGATCACCGTTGAGTAATTCGACAATCCGCCGTCTTGTAGCGATAAGCGTCCGAGACTGAAAAGCGGAAAGATGAAAAAGATCAGCAGCCATAGACCGCCGGGAGCAATGAGCAACCAGGGCGTGAACCACCGCCGTGCCGCCACGCCGGTGTCGTCCCCGCCATTTTCACGGCGAGGGCGACGAAAGCGCGACGGCGCAGCGGCAGCGGTCATTGAGGGGTGTTACTGCTCGGTCGCGGCAACGAAGGCACGCTCTACTTCTTCGGCGACATCGGCACTGATGACATCAAACTCGTACAACGGCGGAGTTGCCGGCGGAACGATGAAGGGGCTGGCCTGCGCGGCAGCTGTCATGTACTTCTCGGCGCCGGCAACTGGCGGGATGTACAAGATGCTTTCGTACAGCGGGCCAGCAACGGCGGGGTCGTAGACGTAGTTGAGGAGTTTGTTCGCGCCCTCGGGGTTCTTGGCGCCAACGGGGATCATTGCGTTGTCGACCCACAGCATTCCGCCCTGACTCGGGATGACCCATTCGAGGCCCGGATTATCGGCCTGTAGCTGTGCGACATCGCCCGACCATGCAACGGCAATCCAGGTATCGCCTAGTGCGAGATCTTCGGTGTAGCTATTGCCAGTGACCTTCTTGAACTGACCTGCGTCGCGGGCCTTTTCAATCTTGTCGACTGCGGCAAGCATTTGCGTGGTGGTTCCGGTGGTCGGATTAGCGCCCATTCCAAGCATGGTGAGGCCAACGGTGTCGCGCATTTCGTCAAGAATCGTGACCTTGCCCTTGAACTTCGGATCGAAGATGGCGTTGACGTCGGTGATCTTTCCGCCGACTTTGTCAGGCCAGTAGGCGAGACCGGTTTGACCAACGGCCCACGGAATCGACTTCGCACGTCCTGGATCCCATGATGGGTTGGCAAGGCGAGAGATCACGTTCTTCTTATTCGGGAACGCTGCGCTGTCTAGCGGTTGCACCAGATTGGCGCCGATGTAGGCAGCAGCGTTCCATGACGTAAGCACGATGAGGTCGGCGCCGATTCCTTGGCCCTTTTCGAGCGTTGCTTGGTACTTCGTGTTGAACGACTCGTTGCCGTCGATGCTGTTTCGGTAGTCAACCTTGATGCCGGTTGAAGACGTGAAGCCCTTCAGCGTTGCCGAGGTGCTGGGCTCATCGCCTTCGATATAGAGCGGCCAGTTCAGAACGGTGATGCCATCGCTGCTGCCACCACTGCTGCCCGAGTCAGAACTACATGCAGCAAGAAGTGTTGGGCCCATAGCAAGTCCCCCGAGGGCGAGTCCGCCCATGCCGAGGAATCGACGACGCGACGTTCGTTGCTGGGCCATGGCCTCAAGGAGTTCGGGGTCGATTGGTTTGGTCATGGTCAGTCCTCCAGTAATTGCGGTTGTTGGTTGGGAGCAGATGGCAGAACGCAAGCGGCGCTCTGCGTCCACGAAGCCCACACGCTGTCGCCAGGGCGAAGAAGCGGAAGGTCGGCATCGGGATCGACATTGGCGATGATCGGCGAACCGTCGGCTGCTTCGAGCGCGAGTCGAACGATCGGGCCTTGGAACGCGAGGTCGGAGACGGTTGCGTTCACTGATTGGTCGACACCAGTTTCTGATGTCGGTTGTGTAAGCGAGATGGAGATGCGCTCGGGCCGAACCATGAGCGTTGCCATTGATCCGACAGCGAGTGTTGAATCTCCGCAGGAGCCACCAAGACAAGCCCCCCCGAGTGCAGTCACTCGTGTTGTGCCTGTCGCGTGTTCAGTAACGGTTGCTGGCCAAAGGTTTGCTTGTCCGATGAACCCGGCAACGAACACGCTTGCGGGGTTGTCGTAGATCTCGGCGGGGGTGCCGATTTGTTCGACGCGACCGTCGGACATGACAGCGATGCGGTCACTCATAGTGAGCGCTTCTTCTTGATCATGGGTGACATAGACGAACGTGATGCCAACCTCGCGCTGGATGCGTTTGAGTTCGAATTGCATGGCGTGACGAAGTTTGAGGTCGAGTGCACCGAGAGGTTCGTCAAGCAGTAGTGCCTTGGGAAGGTTGACCAGAGCACGAGCAAGTGCCACGCGCTGTTGCTGACCGCCAGAAAGTTGGGCGGGCCGGCGACTTGCGAAATCGGTCAGGCGGACGACCTCGAGCATTTCGGTGACGCGCTTTTTGATTGTGGCCTTGTCCACGTTTTTCGACTGTGGTCCGAAGGCCACGTTGTCGAACACGTTCATGTGGGGGAACAGCGCGTACTGCTGGAAGACGGTGTTGACGTCGCGCTTATTCGGCGGCACCTTTGAAACATCGACACCATCGAGACGTACGGCACCGCTGGTGGGTTGTTCGAAGCCAGCAATCATTCGTAGCGTCGTGGTTTTGCCACAACCAGATGGGCCGAGCATTGAGAAGAACTCGCCTTGACCAATCGAGAAATCGACATCGTCGACCGCGACGAACTCGCCGAATCGCTTCACGACATGATCGATCTCGATGACTGGAGCCGAAAGGTCGGCCGCAGTAGGAGACGTCATAGCAATTGAGTTCTCTGTCAGCTCTCACCCCTCCGAAGTCTCGGGCAGACCGCGTGGCCGCCCGGTGGAATGAGAAAGGATCACAAGAATTCGGGCTCACCGCAAGAATTGGCCTATGGCGAGACGGTGAACAGTTGATGACGGGCATCTCTCGCGGCTCTTTTCGGGCAATTCCTTGCGGTTTCGGCGCTCGTGGCCCACGATGCGGGGGGAAAGAAAGGGAGTGGTCGTGGCACATCTCAATTTCATTGGTGGGAAATGGATTCCGGCTCAAAGCGGCGCAACCGACGAGGTGCTCGCTCCAGCGACCGGAGCCGTTATTGGTTCAGTGCCGTCAAGCGATGCTGCCGACGTTGATGCTGCGGTGAGCGCGGCGCGAGCGGCGTTCGCCGAGTGGGGGACAGCAACTCCACGCGCTCGGGCTGAAGCATTGCTGGCATTGGCCGACCGGCTTGAAGAGAATCTAGATGAGTTGAAAGCAATCGAAGGCGAGAACGTCGGTAAGCCAGTTTCGATCATCGACTTCGAATTCGACCTGACTATTGACAACCTTCGCTTTTTCGCGGGAGCGGCGCGCACGATGGACGCGCAGGCCGCGGGCGAATACATGGACGATCACACCTCAATGTTGCGGCGCGATCCACTCGGTGTCGTTGCAGGTATTGCGCCTTGGAACTATCCGCTCAACATGGCGATCTGGAAAATGGGTCCCGCGCTTGCTGTGGGCAACACGTTCATTCTGAAGCCATCGGAACTCACGCCATTTACTGCGTTTCGATTAGCAGAACTCACCGAAGGGATTCTTCCTGCAGGTGTGTTCAATGTCGTTGTTGGTCAGGGCGAAACGGCGGGCGACGCAATTGTTCGTCACCCCGGCATTGCGATGCTTTCGCTTACTGGCGATGTGAACACTGGAAAGATGATTGCGCGCAACGCGGCCGACACATTGAAGCGCGTGCATCTTGAACTTGGTGGCAAAGCACCTGTTGTGGTGTTCGATGATGCAGACGTTGAAGCACTTGTCGCAACACTTACTGAGACCGGTTACTACAACTCCGGCCAGGATTGCACCGCGCCTTGTCGGGTGATCGCGGGCCCTGGTGTGTTCGACGATCTGATTGGTGGGCTTGAAGCTTCGGTTGGCGCGCTCATTACTGGCGATCCCAATGACGCGACAACCAACGTCGGCCCGGTGATCTCCGCTGCGCAGCGAGATCGTGTCGATGGCATGGTGAGTCGAGCCGTTGCTTTGGGTGCGCGCGTCGTCATTGGCGGCGAAACCCTTGATCGATCTGGCTACTTCTATGCACCCACAGTGGTTGCGGGACCAACGCAGGATTCCGAACTTGTGCAACGCGAAGTCTTCGGGCCAGTGATCAGCGTGCAGAAGTTTGCCGACGAAGCTCAGGCGCTCGCATGGGCGAACGATGTTGACTACGGATTGGCCGCTTCTGTGTGGACTCGCGATGTTGGCCGGGCAATGCGCATGTCTCGTTCGATGATGTTCGGCACGGTGTGGGTGAATGACCACATTCCGATCGTTTCCGAGTTCCCGCATGGCGGATTCAAGAACAGCGGGTACGGCAAAGACATGTCGAAATACGCGCTTGAGCACTACACCGAACTCAAACACGTCATGATTAAGCATTGAATGATGAAGCACTGAGAGATTCGACCGAGGAGAACCAGTGTCCGAAATTGTGAAGACTGAAGTCCGTGGCCGGATTCTGGTCATACGTCTTGAGCGTGAAGAAAAGCGCAACGCGATTGATGTTGAGCTTGCCGAAGGCATCGACGAGGCGCTGAATCGACTTGAAGACGATCCCGAACTTTGGGCAGGCGTCATCACGGGCACGAAGTCGGTGTTCTGTGCGGGCACCGATATGCGCGCCGGCGTTCATTCCACCGATCGCGGCGGTCAATACGGAATCATTCGCCGTTATCGCACCAAGCCGCTTATCGCTGCGGTTGAAGGCGCGGCGCTTGGCGGCGGGTTTGAGGTCGTGTTGTCCTGCGATCTTGTCGTTGCATCAAAGACTGCCGAGTTTGGATTGCCGGAAGTGAAGCGCAGCCTCGTGCCTATCTGTGGTGGTCTGTTCCGTGCTCCGAAGGCGCTGCCGCGAAATGTGGCGCGTGAACTTCTGCTCACCGGCGATTCCATCGACGCCAAGCGGGCCTACAAACTCGGTCTCGCCAGCATCCTCTCCAATGCTGGCGATGCCCTCGACGACGCAGTTGGTCTGGCCGAACGTATCTGCGCCAACGGCCCTGTAGCGGTTCGCGAAACCATGCGGTTTTTGGCCTCGCTCGATGCGCCCGACGAAGCTCATGGCTGGGATGAAACGCTGGAATCGGAAGACGTCATTCGCAATGCCGAAGACACCCGGGAAGGCGTGACGGCCTTCTTCGAAAAGCGCCCCCCGAATTGGTCGGGCCGCTGATTCACCGGCAATGATGACGCTATTGCCCGGTCGGCATCAGTAGGGGGAACCATGGATTTTGAAGAGACACCAGAAGAGGCAGCGTTTCGAGCTGAGTGTCGCGCCTTTCTTGACCAGCATTCAACGATGAAGGCTGCAGGTGCTCCCCGAAACGTGATGAGCACGCTTTCAGAAGACGAGCATGCCCATGTGCAGGCCTGTCGTAACTGGCAGCGCACCAAAGCCGAGAACGGTTGGGCTGGTCTCACGTGGCCGGTCGAATTTGGCGGTCGAGGCCTTACCGGTTTGCAGCAGGGCATCTTCCTCGAGGAAGAGCATAAGTACGACCTCGCGGTGGGCATGTTTGCTCAGGCCACTGGCATGGTTGGTCCGTCGATCATCGTGCACGGCACCGAAGAACAGAAAAAGGAATTCCTTCCTTCAATTCTGCGTGGTGAGCAGGTGTGGTGTCAGTTGTTCAGCGAACCGAATGCCGGTTCCGACCTTGCGGCGCTTCGCACCAAGGCCGAACTCGATGGTGACGAATGGGTTATCAGCGGCCAGAAGGTGTGGACGTCTTCAGCTCATGTTGCTGACTGGGGCATGTTGTTGGCCCGAACCGATTGGGACGCGCCGAAGCATCGCGGCATCACCTACTTCCTTCTTGATATGCGTTCGCCGGGAATCGAAGTTCGTCCGCTGGTTCAGGCGACCGGTGGCGCCGAATTCAATGAGGTATTCCTCGAGGAAGTTCGTATCCCTAAAGAGAACGTTCTTGGCGAAGTGAATGGCGGCTGGGCCGTGGCTATGACCACGCTCACCAGCGAGCGCGCTGACATCGGCGCTGGTCACGGCGACGGGTTTGCGGGCGTGCTGCGTCTGGCGCAGCAGTACGGCCGTGTGAATGATCCGGTTGTTCGCCAGGAGCTCATGAAGCTCTACACGAGTTACCAAATCTCGAAGTACATCGGCTATCGAACGCGCACCGCCGCTTCGAAGGGCATTGCGCCGGGGCCCGAGGTCTCGACCATGAAAATCGCGATCTCTGACCGCCTTGCGTTCCAGGGCGATTTGGTCGAATCGCTTATGGGTGCTGACGGAATGTTGTGGGGCGCCGACGCCATCGACGATGGCTACTGGCAGACCATGGTGTTCATGGGGCAGTGGATGGCCCGCATCGGCGGCGGCACTGAAGATGTACAGCGCAACATCGTGGGCGAGCGAGTACTAGGCCTTCCTCGCGAACCGGGCAACGACCGCACGACGCCCTTCCGCGAATTGCCGCACTGACGCGCTGCGTTCGCTCCGAAGGCCGATAGACAGGATCCATGTTCAATCCCTTCGCTCCTGGTTTTGCTGAAAACCCATATGAGGAGTATCGGATCCAGCGCGAAACTGAGCCGATCCAGCAAACACCGTTTGGTCCGTGGATGATTTTTGATCATGCTGAATCGGTGCGTCTTTTGCGTGACATCACCCTCAGTGTTGATGTGCGCAAGGCAATGGAGATTCTGGGTGAAGACCCGCGCGATCGAGCCAAGATGCGTGCTGAACTTTTCCCTGACAAGGCTCCTCGGGAAGACACGTCAATACTTAACATTGATCCGCCTGATCACACGCGTCTTCGCAAACTTGTAAGCAGTGTCTTCACACCTCGTCGAGTTGCTGATCTGGCGCCGATGATTG
>JBILIB010000092.1:0-8083 GCA_044350215.1 Acidimicrobiales bacterium | reverse complement strand
GAAAAGGGTCGAGTCGTGATTTTCGCTGGCGGAACCGGCAACCCGTTCTTCACCACCGATACCACCGCTGCATTGCGGGCCGTCGAGATCGAAGCAGGAGTCCTGCTCAAGGGCACGCATTCGGGCACCGATGGCATCTATACCGATGATCCTCGTACGAATCCTGAGGCCATAAAGCTTGAGGAAGTTACCTATCTCGACGTACTGAATCAGGGCCTTCGCGCCATGGATTCCACGGCAATCACACTGTGTATGGACAACAATTTGCCCATTGTTATGTTCGATCTGACCGGCGAAGGCAATGTGCGTTCGCTACTTGAGGGCGGTTCGGTCGGTACCCTCGTCCGTTGAGGCGGTCGCTGGAGACCCCGTCGCTCTCTTCGATATCTCCTGGAGTGTTCCGATGACATCAGAGATGGCCAATCTGCTCCTTGCAGAAACTGTCGAGAAAATGAAGAAGGTCGTCACGCACACGCGTGCGGACTTCTCATCAATTCGTACGGGCCGTGCTGCACCCGCGCTCGTCGAAAAGATCCCGGTCGACTACTACGGTTCCGAAGTTCCGTTGCAGCAGATTGCTGGCTTCAACGTTCCTGAAGCGCGCCAGTTGCTCATCACGCCATATGACAAAGGTGCCATTGGTGCGATCGAGAAGGCGTTGCAGCAGTCCGACCTCGGTCTCAATCCAAGCAATGACGGAATCTCGATTCGTCTTTCGTTTCCTCCCCTGACAGGCGAGCGTCGTAAGGAACTCGTGAAGGTCGTCAAGAATATGGCCGAAGACGGAAAGATTGCTCTGCGCAATCAGCGTCGTTCGACTCGACAGGAACTTGAAGCGCTTGAAAAAGGTGGCGACCTTTCGAAAGACGAACTAGAGCGCGCCGAAAAAGAACTCGACAAAATCATCCACAGTCACGAAGCCGAAATTGGCGAGGCGTTGGGTGCCAAAGAAACCGAGTTGATGGAGGACTGATGGCTCCCGACGATCTGTCCCGCGAACCGAGAGCACCTGGTGATCCTGAAGAGGTTCGGATCATCACCGCCGATGAAATCGCTGAAGTTTCAAGCCGTCCCGATGTGGCCACTCGACTTCCTGAGCGTGAACTTCCGCCACCTCCGCCGCCGGTCATGAATGTGGGACCGCCAACGGGCGAACACGAAATGCCGCACTGGACCGAGCCAGCAACTGGTCAAGTTCCTGCCGTCGTTATTGGCGACAATCCTGTCGATGAGGACCGTGCGTCAATGGCCGACACACCGCGTTGGCGCAGTGAACACGACACCACTGATCACGGAGACCTTCTCGCCGACCTCGCGGCGTCGGAACCCGAAGAAATAGTTGTCGAACGTCTTGGAGCGCTCGATACTGACGAACGTATTTCCGACGAGGCGTATCTCAACTTCGACGATGTCGAACTCGATCCGCAACCTCGTCGTCGCGGTTCGCGCCGTGGTCGATCTGCTCGAGCGTCTCGTGAAAATGTCGATCCGTTGGCCGCGATCTTGCTTCCGCCCGATCTTGTTGGCCCGTCTGCCGCTGCGCCACCTTCGCCTCCAGTTGCCGACCGCGCCGAACGCGTGCCGGCACCGAAGGATTCCGAAACGGCGCCCGTTGCATCGACGTCTCGCAATGTCCCGATCGCTGTTGCTGTCGGCATCGGCATGGCGGTTGTCGCAGCGCTGTTGTTCAAAGCTGGTCCCGTGCCGGCGCTACTTCTCATCGAAGTGGTCCTTGTCGCTGCAGGGTTTGAGTACTTCGGCGCGATGCAAAAGAGTGGGTTCCGACCTGCAACGTTGCTTGGTCTTGCTGCAATTGCAGCGTTGCCGCTTGCGGCGTACTGGAAGGGCGAGTCGGCGATCCCCGCGATCATCTTCCTCACATTCCTCTTCGGCATCGTTTGGTACCTGAGCAGCGCCAGTGGCCGTGCTCGGCCCACCGCCAATCTCGGTGTCACCCTGATCGGTGTTGTCTGGGTGGGCGTCTTTGGAAGTTTCGCCGCGCTGATCGTGAACATTCCCGCCCAAGGCGTAAGCATTCTCCTTGTTGCAGTCGTTGCGGCAGTGGCTACCGACGTTGGTGGATTCTTCTTCGGTCGGGCGATGGGAAGAAGTCCGTTGAGTTCAATCTCTCCGAACAAGACCGTCGAAGGTCTTGTCGGCGGAATGGCCGCAACGGTCTTTGCCGTCTTCGTTTTTGTCGTCGTTCTTGGCGTGAGTTCGCTGGGCGTGGGCAAGGCGTTAGTGCTTGCAGTCGTCCTCGCCGTCGTTGCGCCACTAGGCGATTTGGCCGAGTCGCTGTTCAAGCGTGATCTTGGCCTGAAGGACATGGGTTCGCTCATCCCCGAACACGGCGGTGTTCTCGACCGGTTTGATGCGCTGCTGTTCGTCCTCCCCACGACCTATTACTTGGTGAGAATTCTCGGATTGGGCTGATCCCGCGGGGAATCACGCACCCTGTCTCGGTAGGCTGAATCCCATGTCGCTGACCCGTGTCGCTCTCGCCGGTTCTACTGGCTCGATCGGTACTCAAGCGCTCGAGGTCATTGAAGCCGAAGCTGACCGTTTCGAACTCAGCGCCATCGGGGCCACAGGCCGCCAGCCTGAACTGATCATCGAACAAGCCCGTCGTTATCGCCCCTCGGTGGTAGCGATTAGCGATCCCGAGGCGGCGCGCTTCATTGCAGCCGAACTCCCGGGTATTGAAGTTCGGGCTGGCGTCGATGCAATGGCGAGCCTCGCGCTCGAGGCCGATGTAGTCGTGAACGGCGTGGTTGGATTTGCCGGCCTGTCAGTAACACTGGCAACACTTGAGGCCGGTCGACGTCTCGCACTGGCCAACAAAGAGTCACTCATCGCTGCCGGTCCTGTTGTTCAGGTGGCGCGTCGCACGCCTGGTGCTGAGCTCATTCCTGTCGACAGCGAACATGGCGCAATTCATCAATGTCTTCGTGCCACCGACAAGAAGAACCGAGTTGCTCGATTGCTGCTCACCGCGAGCGGTGGACCATTCCGTGGCCGAACTATTGACGATCTCGCAACTGTCACGATTGCAGACGCCCTTGCCCATCCGACATGGAGTATGGGTCCAAAGATCACGATCGACTCTTCAACACTGATGAACAAGGGTCTTGAAGTCATCGAAGCCCATGAACTCTTCGGAACACCTGCAGGCGATGCCGGTTACGGCATCGGTTTCGACGACATCGAAGTTGTGGTTCACCCGCAGTCAGTTGTGCACTCCATGGTTGAGTTCACTGACGCGTCAACGATCGCCCAACTTTCGACTCCCGATATGCGCCTTCCAATTGGCTACGCGCTGGCGTGGCCCGATCGTATTTCCACTCCATTCGGAAGAATCGACTGGACCACTCTTGGTCGTCTTGATTTTGAACCACCTGATCTCGAAGCGTTTCCGTGTCTTGCCCTTGCCTACGCGGCGGGTCGCGCAGGCGGAACCGCGCCAGCTTGGATCAGTGCGGCCAACGAGGTTGCTGTTGAAGCGTTCCTTGAAGGCCAGATCGCTTGGCGTGACATTGCCGTAGTCATCGCTGCCACGCTGGATCGTCACGATGACGCCCCGGCAACCGATGCGGCTGCAGTGATCGAAGCCGACTCGCAGGCCCGACGTATTGCTCTAGAAGAACTCAACTCTTTCGCCTCGGTGGTGCGCTAATGACAACGTCTTCAATTCCAAACGAAACTGAGCAGGGAGATTCGGGAGGACCTCCTCGCTCGTCGATTATTGATCGGATATTTGGCAACCAGTTCGTTTTACTCGGACTTCTTATGACGCTGCTGGGTTGGGTCGCGCTTACTCGTATCTGGTTGTTCGTGTTGATTGTGGCCATCGTTGCGTCGGTGTTTCTGCACGAAATGGGCCATTTCCTTATGGCGAAACGCAATGGCATGAAAGTCACGGAGTTCTTCATTGGCTTTGGCCCGCGCGTGTGGTCATTCCGACGCGGTGAAACTGAATACGGCCTCAAACTGATTCCTGCTGGTGCCTACGTCCGTATCATCGGCATGCATGGCCTCGAGGAAATCGACGAGTCCGATGAAGAGGCCCGCACCTATCGAGCGCAGTCGTATTGGCGGCGCATGCCAGTAGTTCTTGCTGGCCCGATGGTGAATATCGTTCTGGGTCTCTTGCTGCTCGTTGTGGTGTTTGCCGGGTTTGGTCAGCCTTCTGAAGACAAGTGGAAGATCGACACCGTCTCATCGGGGTCTGCTGCTGCGAATGCAGGGCTTCAGCCGGGCGATCGAATCGTTGCGTTCAACGGACAGCCCGTTGGCGCATTCGACGATTTCACGAGCCTCGTGCGCGCTCAAGGCGGTTCTTCAGGCGAACTCACAGTTCAGCGTGGAGATGAAGAACTCGTTATTCCCGCGATAATTGGTTGGTCACTGAATGCTGACGGCGCACGTGCACTGCAGCCGTTGGTTCCTGGCGATCGAGTCACCAAGGTCGGCGACGTTTCAGTGTCGTCATATTCCGAAATGCAGGCCGCACTTCAACGATTCATTGGTCCAGTCACGGTGACATTTGATCGTAATGACCGCGCGTTCACGACGACGGTCGATGGGCCCATCGCAATGCCGGTCGATGGGTACCGCGGATTTCTCGGCGTGAGTCCAAGCTCGGTGATGGTGCAGGCCGGCATCGTTGAAGCAACGGGCCAAGCTGTCGGAGCATTCGGTGACACCGTTGTTGGGTCAGTTCAAGGAATGGGCCGCATTTTCTCGCCTTCCGGGATCAGCAAATTGGCCTCCCAAGTGGCCAGTGGCGGATCCTCGGACTTCGGTTCTGATTCATCGGTAGAGCCGGTGAGCTCAGGATCGGGGAGTTCGTCGGGCTCGAGCTCATCGACCTCCTCAAACCTCGATCGTCCGATGTCACTTCTTGGCATTGTGAACGTTGGTACCCAACTCGGTGAGCAGGCGGGCTGGGCCGGAGTTCTTGCGTTGCTCGCGACAGTCAACATTTTCCTCGGCCTCATCAACCTTGCACCGATTCTGCCGTTCGACGGTGGCCACATCGCTGTCGCGACCTACGAAGAGATCCGTACGCGCATTTCGGGCAAGGCCTATCGGGTGAACATGGCCAAACTCATGCCCGTCACCTACATCGTGGTCTTGCTCATGGTCGGGCTCTTTGCGTCCACGCTGTATCTCGATGCCGTGGACCCCGTAAAACTCTCGCCGTAGCCAGCGGGCAAATCGGCGACGTGAGTCGTTGGTTTTGTCTGAAATAGAAGTTTCGTCGGATCTACTGTCATACGATCGCCTCACTCACGGCCTTCTACGGATGTGAATCAGGTAGCGGATTTCAGGCTCCCGGAGGAGGTGACGTCAACTGCTCCTCCGGGAGTTGTCTCGATGAGTTCCAACTCTGAATGTGCGAATTCGGGAGATCTCGATGCAGACGGTTTTGACGCGTTTGTGGTCAGCGTGGAGCCGATACTCCGGGCGGCGCTCGTCGCCCGACACGGGCGCGATCGGGGAGCAGTCGCGACAGCTGAAGCCTTGAGTTGGGCCTGGGAACGGTGGGAGCGGGTGCGTGACATCGAATCGCCAGTTCCGTACCTAGTGAAGGTAGGAACTAGTCGCACGCGGATGAGACTTCTTTTTCCCAAGGTTGAGCGGCTAATCGCACCTCGTGAGCATGAATTTGAACCTGGTCTCGACAAAGCTCTTCGAAAACTCTCCGACCGACAGCGAAGCTGTGTTGTTCTCATCGCCGGTTACGGACTGTCATTTGCCGAAGCGGGCGAGGTCTTGTCGGTGACCAAGCCGACCGTCCAAAAGCATTTTGAGCGTGGAATCAAACGCCTCCGAAATGAACTTGGTGTTGCTGGTCCTGAATCGGGCGAGTCTGTCGAGATCGAAATTGGAGTTGATGAAGATGCGTAAGGGGTCGACGTCGCGGGATCACCTTGGTCGTGATCTTCGATCTTGGGTAGGGAGCGTCACGGCTATGACGCCAGACTCGGTGCGGACCGAATCCCAACGTCTAAATCGCGAGCGACGTCGTCGTCGGCATCGTGCGCTGGGGGGATTCGTTTCGGTCGCTGTCTTGTTTGCAGGGGCGCTCTTTGTGGTTCCGAGGCTTCGTCCCTCTCCAGTGAGCGTTGAGAGCACAACTCCGGAGAATCTGGCACCTTCGCGTCCGGAGGGGTGTTCAGTGGACGCACGCACATTTGTCGACGAGTTCGTAAGTGCGCCACCTGCGTTATTGGAAGAGCTCCCTGCCGGTTCAACACTTTCTCTTGCCGATGGAACAGTCTTTGGCGAAAGCGGTCTCGTGCGAGTTCTCTCCATCGACGCAGGGACAGCAGTCCAACGCCAAACGCTGGACGCTCTCGAATTCTCCGGCGGATTCAAAGTCTTCGTTCTGGAGCGATGCGGGTCGTTGGCGTCTATTGCGGTTATCGCTGAATCGATCCGGTCGGTGGTCTCAACGGCGGGCTCAAATTCTCATCTTGCAAGTGTTTCGATTTCGCTTGATGAGGGGCGAGGGCTCGTCGTCCTCACTGGACCTCGGGTGATCGCCGATGAGTTGGTCGCTGAGGCACGCGTGGATGCGGATCTCATCGATTTCGCTTCATCTGTGAGTAGTGCCGACTGAGGGACGTCTCATCCATCGGTTAATCGTTTTCGAAAATTAGGCGGAGTGCGGAAAGGACTGCAATGTCAACGAAGGTAATGAACAAGAACTGGCGGCGAATCAGTTGTGGGCTTGTGCTCGGAGTGGCTGTCGCAGTGTTGGCGTGGGTTGCGATACCGAGTTCGAACTCGGGGATTGGCTACGCCTCGCAAGGAGATGGATGCGGCGCTACGTACGATTCCCCACCGTCGGGTTCGGCAGAAGACCTTTTTTCGTGGGCAACTACGCCAGAAGCTAGCGATGTCTTTAACGCTCTTCATGAGAGGATCGCTGGGAGTCCTGATTTCTTGGATGTGCGCGTGCACTATGTCACTCAAACCATTCTTGTTGTCGTGGCTCCCGGGATTAGCCCGCCGAGAGCTGCAACCGACGACATCGAGCAGTTAGTGAAGACCATCAATGCAGAAGTTGTGTTTGTCGCCGGATGTGCAAGTGCGGCCGATTTAGAAGTTGCAGCCGACAGTGCTCGCGCTGCCATGGCCAAAGTCGTGACTGAAGATGACTTTCGGAAATTTGGTGGTGTCGCTGTGAGTATCGATCGAGCGAAAGGCCGTGTCGTCCTTGAAGCCGACCCGACTATTGGAAAGCGAATCGTTGACGATATGGAAGCGGGAGCCGAGCTCGTGGATCTGGTCGAAGGTCCAGCCCCGAGCTTCACCTCACGAGCCTCAGACTCGCCACCATTCTCTGGAGGAGCTCAATAAACGACGTACAACGCTGGAGTTCCCGCTGGCTTGTGCACTACGGGTTTCGGAGGTCGGTACTCCTATTTCGGCGGCTTTGATGTTATGGCAACCGCAGCACACTGCGGAGTCGGTGGCTCAGTCCCGATGGGTGCGTACAACTCTGGTTGGCAAATTGGTCTGTTTTACGTCAATGGTTTGTTCTCCTCGTACGTTCACCCTGGTCCACCCTCAACGTATGGACGCGATGTTGCGATGCTGTTTAACCCGAGCGTCTCCTATTCGAACCGTCTGTATTCGGATCCAGGTACCTCACCCAGATATGTGGTCAGTTATGGCGATGCCTACGCTGGGACGCCAGTGTGTACAAACGGACGAAACACGTTGTCTTCGTGCTACAACCTCCCTTACGACTACAACGCAACGCTGTGCGCGCTGTCATCGGTATGGTCGGCGGTTAAATGCGTGTGGGTTGTCCGATTCGTGCCCTCTGGAGGGGCAGCAGTCGTCGGTGGTGACTCTGGCGGAACCGTCTATCAGCCGACTGGGGGAAATGGAGCCCGAGTTAGCGGAACAATCTCGGGCAGTGGATACGGCTCGCTGTTCGTGACGCCAGTGAGCTTCTTCATGGCAGATGGGATCTCTCCGAAGACGTGAATTGCGCTCTTTCGTGCGTAACCTCTTGATGTGAGCGAGCTTTCCCCCCAGACCCGGTATCCACGACGTGCAACCCGTC
>JBILIB010000091.1:0-8084 GCA_044350215.1 Acidimicrobiales bacterium | reverse complement strand
AGTCCATGATTCCGCGCACCGAGATCTATGGCGGGCTCGACACCCTTGAGAATTTGAAAAAAGGTGGCCGCATCGGCAGCGCAAAGGCCCTTCTCGGATCAATGTTGTCTGTGAAACCAATCATTCATATCGCCGATGGCGCAGTGGAAGAAGCAGGCAAACAACGCACCCGTAAGCGCGCGCTTGAATGGATGCGCGATCAACTCTTCGCCGAAGGGACCGTCGAGAAACTTTCGATCCTCCACGGTCAAGCTCCCGACATCGACGCGTTCCTCGACATGATTTCCGAGCGTTATCCCCGTGAGCAGATTCGTTTGGGCACTATCGGCGCCGTAATTGGAACGCATGGCGGTCCCGGCGTCATCGGCATGTGCTACCTGCGTCCGTGATTCAACGCTGCTCTGACACCGCGTGAACGCGGACGACACTGGGCAACCACCCGCGCAACAATCTGGCCGCGCGCTCGCTGGACGCGTTCTCGCACAGCGATACCAATTGCAATCCCAATTAGCCGTTGGCGGTATGGCGGAGGTGTGGGAAGCCAACGACCTCGTGCTCGGTCGCGCTGTCGCAGTGAAAATTCTTCATCCCCAATTCGCGAATGATCCCGTGGTGCGGCAACGCTTTCACATCGAAGCAGTCGCAGCCGCAAGGCTCGTTGACCCATCAATTGTTGCAATTTATGACACTGTCGACCTCGACGGTTGCGACGTGATCGTCATGGAACTTGTTCGTGGTCGCACGCTGCGCGACTTTCTCGACGAGCGCGGTGCACTTGATCCGATCGAAGTCGTTCACATTGGCGCAGAAGTTGCCGGAGCGCTCGCAGTCGCTCACAAAGCAGGCGTCATTCATCGCGACATCAAGCCCGCGAACATTCTCCTTTCCGATGACGGTCGCGTTCTGGTGACCGATTTCGGTATCGCCAAGGTTCTCGATGAACCCGACCTCACTCGTACCGCTCAGGTTCTCGGAACTGTGAAGTACCTCGCCCCCGAACAGGTTGAGGGAGGTCCAGTCGATGGGCGAACCGACCTCTATGCACTAGGCGCCGTTCTCTACGAAGCGGTGTGTGGTGAAGCACCGTTTCGCGCCGAAACTCCCGCAGCACTTGCGCTTGCTCGCATGCACCGAGATCCCACGAAACCATCACTCGTCCTCACGGAAATTCCCGAAGACCTGGAAACAACCGTGATGCGTGCGATGTCTCGCGCACCTGGTGATCGGTTCGCTTCTGCAAATGACATGCGAGCCGCTCTCCGCTCAACGCGGCTTGAAGTGTTGGCCGATCCTGAAACAGATTCCGCAGCCGTCGAAGTTCCCACTCGGCCTCCGCGAGCAAAGCGAGGACGGTCTGGGATTCTCGTCACACTCGTTGTCGTCGGGGTCCTTCTCCTCATTGCGTTGCTCGTCGCAAATACCGATGCTGGCCGAACTTTTCTTTCCAATGCACCAACAACGACGACCACGACACCGCGCCAACTGGCGATCTCAACCGCTCATTCGTTCGACCCCTCCGACAGAACGGGTTTCGAAAACGAGTCCGCCGCCATGAACGCCGTCGATGCGGACTCGCTTACCTCTTGGTCGACCGAGACGTACACCTCCCGCAGGTTTGGAAACCTCAAAGCCGGCGTCGGTCTTGTGATTGATCTCACTGCCGAAGGCATCGTGGGCTCAATTGCAATCGACTCACCATCGAGTGGATGGTCGGTTGAGGCCTATGTCGCAACCGGCGCACCAACCACGCTGCCCGGTTGGGGTCCGGTCGTTACATCGGCAACAGACATCAGGGGTTCGGTGACTCTTGACCTCCGCAAAGCGCGGGGCAATGCAATTTTGCTGTGGATCACCGAACTCAAGGACACGCCGCCGTGGCAGGTCACCATCACCGACGTGATTGTCACCTCCTAACCCCGGTGCTTCGTGGGTAGGATCGCATCCATGGACACGGGCTCGGACGCGTCAACCAATGGCAGCACCGAATCAACCGCGTCAACGCCACCGCGTTCGATTCCTTCGGTTGGAGCGGCATCTTCACTGATTGGTGGCGACTGGCCGGCCCAAGCCGCCGACGCCATCGTCAACGCAGTCGAAACCGTGCGCGACCGCACGACTACCCCGATCATGAAGATCGCCCGGGGTTTGGTTTTCGGTGTCTTCGCCGGAACCATCATCGTCGCCATCGTGGTCTTGGCAATTATCGGCGCCATTCGACTCCTCGACGAAGTCCTGCCCTCAGGCGTCTGGTTGCCCTATCTCATTCTCGGAGTGTTGTTTGCCGTGGTCGGAGCCCTTTTGTTCCGCCGTCGCAACGCACCTGCCCCGGCACCTGCCGTCGGGAAGACCTCAAAGCGCTGAGTGGTCGCACCGCTCACCCCGTACCCCATCCCCCGACATGATCCGCGTTGATCATTGAATTCCGGAGTTCCTTGTGCCTGAGATTCGTAACGTCATCATCATCGGTTCCGGTCCGGCCGGCCTGACCAGCGCCATCTATACCTCTCGCGCCAACTTGGTCCCCCTGCTCATCGAGGGTGAACCGTCCTCGACCAGCGATCAGCCCGGCGGTCAGCTCATGCTCACCACCGAGGTCGAGAACTTTCCTGGTTGGCCCGACGGCATCATGGGTCCTGAACTCATGATGAAGTTCCGCGAACAGGCCGTGCGCTTCGGTACTGAAATTGTTACCCGTAAAGTGAGCAAGGTCGACCTTTCCGCTCGTCCCTTCAAGGTCTGGATCGGTGATACCGACGCCGCCGAACCAACGCACCTTGCGCAGTCCATCATCGTTTCGACCGGTGCACGTTCGCTCATGCTCGGGCTTGAAGAGGAAACCCGTCTTCTCGGTCATGGCCTCTCGACCTGTGCCACCTGCGATGGTTTTTTCTTCCGCGATCACGACATCGCCGTTGTTGGCGGCGGCGATTCGGCCATAGAAGAAGCGCTTTTTCTTACGAAGTTTGCCAAGACGGTCACGCTTGTTCACCGCCGCGACGAACTGCGCGCCTCAAAGATCATGCAAGACCGTCTCTTTGCCAACGAGAAAATACGTTTCGCGTGGAACTCAACGGTGACCGCCATTCAGGGCCAACAAACGGTCGAGGGGGTCACGCTTACCGACACCATTACCGGTGAAGAACGCCCCCTCGCCGTCACCGGCGTCTTCGTGGCCATCGGCCATCGGCCAAATACCGATCTGTTCGCCGGTCAACTCATCACCGACGAAAACGGTTACCTCGTGACCCACAACGGTTCCCTCACCAACATCGAGGGTGTGTTTGCCTGCGGTGACGTGCAAGACCACGTCTATCGCCAGGCCATTACTGCCGCCGGATCCGGTTGCATGGCAGCAATCGACTGCGAGCGATGGCTCGACGCCAACGTTCACTAATCCCTCTCCGGGTACTGATCATGCTGATCGGGAATCAAACCGACCCGCGGTAGCGTTGTCATCATGGCCGCAACTCTTTCGGGAGATGCACAAAGATCTGCTGTGCTCAGTTAGTGAACACGCATATCGAACATTTGTTCGATAGAAACAGATCCCATCCAATTGGTTGGCACTGGCTGGCCACAACGCGAACGAGGAACCATGTCCGAAAACATCGCCACCTACACCGATGCCACATTCGATGAGCAGATTGGCTCATCGGCCGTCCCCGTGGTCGTCGACTTCTGGGCCGAGTGGTGTGGCCCTTGCAAGATGATTGCCCCCATCCTTGAAGAGATCGCTGACGAGCAGGCCGGCAGCCTGGCCATCGCCAAGCTCAACGTGGACGACAATCCCGATATTGCTCGTCGCTTCGGCGTCATGAGCATTCCCACCATGATCGTGTTTAAGGACGGTCAAGAGGCTGCCCGCATCGTTGGAGCAAAGGGTAAGTCGCAACTTCTCGACGATTTCAAGCCGTTTCTCTAGGGCGCTGCAATCGTCGATAATTGTCGGCACCCAAGTGCGAGAACGACGAAGGCCCCGGTTTCGACCGGGGCCTTCTGCATTTTCAGATTCGAGAGCGCAACCAGCACCAAACATGCCGTTTGTGGTTGACCACAGCCTCATCCACAGGCTGTGCAGAACCCTTCACCAAAGGTTTTGGTGAAGGTTTGTTAGTCCATCGGCTCTTTGCCGTCGACAATAACTCGGTAGACGCGCTCAAGATCCTCGAGGGTTGAGAAGTCGATGACGATACGCCCCTTGCGCTGACCCATCGACACTGCAACCCGGGTATCGAGGTGGTCGGAAAGCATTTCCTCAAGCTCAAGCAAGGGGGCGGGTCGAACGAGCGCCGGTGGCTTTGTCCCGGTAGGGGTCGTACCTCCGGCCTCGGGCTCGGGCGTGCCCCCGTGCTCACGCACTCGGTCCTCAACCTCGCGAACCGTGAGTTTTTCCGAGACGATGGCCTTGGCCAACTTCTCCTGGAATGCCCGATCAGGAGTTCCGAGCAACGCGCGGGCATGACCGGCCGACAACTGTCCTTCACCCAAGAGGCGCTGAATGCTGGTCGGCAACTGAAGGAGACGCATGGTGTTGGCAACCGCTGAACGGCTCTTGCCAACACGGGTGGCCACCTGATCTTGGGTGAGCTTGAACTCTTCAATGAGCTGCTGATAGGCCGCCGCCTCCTCGAGAGCTCCGAGATCTTCTCGGTGGAGGTTCTCGACGAGGGCCTGTTCAAGCGACCCTTCGTCCTCGGCGGTACGAACGATGGCGGGAATGGTCTGAAGGCCAGCTCGCTTAGCCGCACGCCAGCGCCGCTCCCCCGCGATCAGTTCGTAGGAGTCCTCCCCCAACTCGCGAACAAGGATGGGCTGAAGAACACCGACGGCACGAATCGACGCTGAGAGGCTGACAAGCGACTCCTCGTCGAAATGGCTTCGTGGCTGGAAAGTATTTGCCACGATTTCCGAAAGGGGGAGTTCTCGCAGGACCGCATCGCTGTCCTGAAGGCGTTCCGTGGTCGGGATGAGAGATCCGAGACCTTTACCGAGTCCGCTGCGGCGTGCCACCACTGACCTCCTTGGCCAACTTCCGGTAGGCAGTTGCCCCCCGGCTACTTGGATCGAATGTGATGATTGGTTGTCCGAATCCGGGGGCCTCTGAGAGGCGCACCGAACGGGGAACGACTTCCCGGCAGACCTTGTCACCGAAATGCTCTCGCACGTCCGCCACAACACCATCGGAAAGGTTGGTTCGGGCGTACATCACGAGCACGATGGCGCTGATCTCCAACGCCGGGTTCAGACTCTTTTGGATGAGCGCCACGTTCTTGGTCAGCTGCGTCAAGCCCTCGAGGGCGAAGTATTCGCACTGAATGGGGACGAGCACCTCGGTGGCTGCGGCCATCGCATTCACCGTAAGGAGACCCAGCGACGGGGGACAATCGATCAGCACAAAGTCGTAGTCGTCCTTGACCGAATCGATCGCCATCTTGAGTCGCATCTCACGACTGAAAGCCGGAACCAGTTCGATTTCGGCTCCCGCCAAGTCCAGGCTGGCCGGGGCCACAAACAGATTCCGGACCACGGTGCCTTCAATGCAGTCCTCGAGGGGAACGTCGTGGAGGATCACGTCATACATCGAGGACTCAAGGGACCGGATATCGACCCCCAAGCCCGTTGAGGCATTGCCCTGAGGGTCGAGATCAACCACGAGGGTCCGATAACCCAACTCCGCAAGACAAGCACTGAGGTTGATCGAGGTCGTGGTCTTCCCCACGCCACCCTTTTGATTGGCAACAGCAATAATGCGGGGCAATGTTCGCTCCGCAGAGATTGGTCGAGCTCCCTCGACCACCGCTTCGGCAGCAGAGAGGTTCGGCGGCATCTTCGCGCCGCGCTCTCCCCCGTCCTTCGCGCTAGCAGTTTCGTCAGATTCCATGCGTCCCAACTCGGATTTGGCGGCACACACCGCAGTCGGAGAGCAACAATCGCTACGCGCGATGAAGCAACTTCCATCCTGCCCGCCCCGGCCCCCCGGGTCAAGGATTTCCCCGACCATCGCCCCAATTCCCAATAATCTCCGCCCGTAGGGGTCAGAGCCGGCTGTACTGTTCCACGTGAAACAGCGGCGGGATCTCCCTCGACCACCTCCGGACTTGTTTCACGTGAAACAGGCGGGGCTGAAGTGAGAACTAGAACAATGGCCGCTTCGCTGGAATCCCCACACGGCGGGGATAGGTGTCAGGGCAGAGGCTGGCCTGTCGAAGCCGTCGCATTCCTGGTACGGGGGAGCCTTCGTCAAGCAATCCGAGCGGGGCCAAGCCATCGGCGGGCCAGCGGTTGGTTTCTTCCGGGGGTTCGCTCACGACCAGAACGCCATTGATTCGAAGCAAAGGAGCAGCGCATTCGGCAACGGTGGCCGGGGGACCAAAAGAGCGGGCCGTGACAACATCGGCCTGGGCTCGCCACTGCGGGGAACGACCGGTGTCCTCGGCGCGAGCCAATTCGGTGACGACTCGACCTTCCCAGTTCATTGCCACAATCGCCTCGGCGAGCAGAGCCACCCTCCGCTCAAGCGAATCAAGCAGAACAACCCTGAGATCGGGTCGCGCCTCGGCAATCACTAAGCCGGGGACGCCGCCCCCCGAACCCAAATCAATCAGTAACGAACCTTCGCCGAGGTCCTCAAGGGCAGCGATGAAACCTTCGGCATGAGACACGTGGTCGAGGACCGGGCCTGGGCCAAGAACGCCGAGACGCCGAGCTCGCTCAAGAACCTCAAGAAGTGGGGGAGAAGGCTGCACCCGGCCATTGTCGCATCCACACATGGAGGTATCGGGCATGAGCGAGACTCCGGGCTTCCCTGCGTCTGAAAACAACAATGGCCCCGCGTTGCGCGGGGCCATTGGAAAAAACGGGGATGATGATCAGGAAGGAATAATCACCACACGGCGACGAGGTTCGTCGCCTTCCGAAATCGTCGACACGCCCTCAAGGGCATTGACGGTGTCATGCACCACCTTGCGGTCGGCCGAACCCATGGGCTCAAGGGCCTTCTGTACGCCAGAAGAGCGAACTTCCTCGGCCACACCCTGGGTAAAGCGCTCCAATGCCTCGCGGCGGCGTTGGCGGTAGCCAGCCACATCGAGTCGGACTCGGCCAGCAGCCGTACCCGAGACCTTGCGGTGGATGACCGTTCGGGAGAGTTCCTGAATGGCAGCAAGGGTATTGCCCTTGGGTCCAACCAGGATTCCGAGGTCACGTCCTTCGACGCGAACCTCGCTGGTGTCGTCATCAATCGACACCGCTTCCACGCGGCCCTCGAGGTCAAATGCATCGACGAGGCCATCAAGAAACTCGGTAACGATGCGGGTGTGTTCAGCAAGATCGACGTCAATAGTGTCAGTCACAGTGGTGTTTTCCTTCTCGGTGGGCGCTGCCTTCTGAGCGCCACGGCGGCGATCAGGGCGTTTGCCATTGGATGCTGGTGCTGCCGGAGTTTCGTCAACGGCAGGGGTTGCGGGACGCTGCGACTGCTTGCGTCCGCCACCATTGCCACTGCCCTTCTTGCGACGATCTCGTCGCTCAACCTTCGGTCGGGGACTGGTCGGGGCGATACGAGCGCGAACCCGAGCCTGACCCTTCGTCTTTCCAAATAGACCCCGAGATGGTTCTTCAAGGATTTCAAATTCGGCATCGACCGTATCGACGCCCAATTGATCAAGTGCCGCATCTTTCGCTTCTTCAACGGTGCGGCCGGTGATTTCCACCCACTCCATGTGGTGCTACCTCTTCTTTTTACGTACCCGAGGTTGCAACGGCTGCGACGGTGATGCATCGCTGGCGTCGGTCGAGGGGGTCGACGGTGTCGACGCAGCGCGATCAGAACCCGTATCGGGTCCCTTGGAAGAATCGCTGCCCTTGGTGTCTCGGGAACTGGTGGTGGTGCGACCGGTCGTCCGGCCGCCCTTGGAGGCGCCAGCTTTGGCTGGTGCCTTCGTCGAGCCCTTCGCAGCGCCACCCTTTGCGCCGGCGTTCTTCGCCGGACGTGAGGTCGCACTGATCGACTTCGACTTGGACTTTTTGGCCTTCGGGGCAGCCTTGGGCTGCACACCGAAACCAAACAAATGCTTCCAGGACTT
>JBILIB010000090.1:0-8096 GCA_044350215.1 Acidimicrobiales bacterium | reverse complement strand
TTCGGCCAGCAAGTTCACCGGTTCGGTCATCAACTCAATGACAGGAACGTCGGTCAGTAAATCGTCGCGGAAGATCGGTTCAGTTTCGGTTACCGCATGCTTGATGGCGGCATATCGATTTCGATAACCCTGTAAGACCGATCGCAATGTGGGGAGCGCGAGGTCATCACGAACACGAACGTGCAGCAACGACAGCCCAGTGGTTTCTCCGTCCTTGATTTCGGGGACGATGACTACGGTTCGCCCGTCGTTGCGACCTTTCGCAACCAACACGGTGTGTTCAACCGCAACAAGTCGCTTCGTACCCCGAAGCTGCGGATCATCGGTGGTCCGACTTTGAAGATCGCGAGCAAGTCCACCCCGATCGACAATGACGACCCGGGCTTCATCGCGGCCAGCCGGGTCGACATGACCCTCGATTGCGTAACGCGTGTAGCCGAGGACTTCGTCGACCAGTGGTTCAAGTGCCGACAGAGTCCGCAGCGTTGAATAGGTGAGTCGATCTCGTGAGACACCAGTGCTGAGTACTGCCTTCACCAACGGCACCTGCATAAGCGTTTCGTCGCTGCGGGAAATACCGACAGTGACGGTCTTGGCCTGATGCTTGATGGCGTCAACAGGTCGCGTCAGTTCATCGATCGCTGACGTCAGCGCCACAACTAAATCCTCGAGGACTACTGCCGGCGTGCCGACCTTGCCGTATTCAACTTGATAGGACTCCAACGGCACAGAGCCAAGAGCGAAACGCCACACGGTAGCCAGTCGCACCGCGGTACTCGCTTCGAGGTGACCGTTGTACTCCCCATTACGAAGTCCATCGAAATAGCGCGAGGCGAGCACGTTGAGAGCTGGGCGAACACCTTCGAGCAATGACTCGCCATCGCCGGGAAGACCCTCGGCAACCGCTGAATCGATGGCGGCGCGCGCCTCTCGGAGCGGTCGGGCTTGTGCATCAATCGCAAGAGCGGCTTCATACCCAAAGAGGTGACCGACCATCGCAGAAAGAATGAAGGCGAGTCGCGGATGTACCTCGGGTACAGCAATGACTTGGAGTGCAGCCGAGAAGCGCTCTTCGCCTTGTGTGGCGATCACCACCGGCGCGGCCTTATGGGCTCTGTAGATCGCGACTTCCTTCGCAACATCATCTGCAGTGGAACCCTGGAGACCTGCCGCACAGACCAGGATCATTGGCTCGGACGAAAGATCAATGTGCTTCTTGTCTTCCGTTCCATCGCACGCAATGGCTTTGTAGCAAAGCTCAGAAAGTTTGATGCGAACTTCCTCGGCGGCGATTCGGTTGGCTCCATTGCCCACGATTGCCCAATAACGACGTGAAGGCGCGACGCGTTGCGCTGCGGCCTCGATGTCGTCACGCAACGCAAACGTGCGCTCCATCGCGTCGGGAATCTGCCGAAGTCCATCAAGGACTGCAGTGCGTTCCGGCGATGAAACACCGATCGCATCGGCGAGTGCAGCGGCGAGAAGGAAACATGCTGCGATCTGCGCGTAGAACGCCTTCGTTGAAGCGACGCTCATTTCAACGTCGCGCCCGTCAGAGGTATAGAGAACGCCATCAGCGCGGTCAGTGAGATCGCTATTGCGACGGTTCACGATTGCGACAACATGCGCACCACGGGCACGGACTAAGTCAACGGTTCTATTGGTGTCGGTTGTTGTTCCCGACTGGCTCACGGCGACGACCAATGTGTCGACCATGGAGTCGGCGAGGTGAAAGCCGCTGAGTTCGGTTGCAAGAATCGCTTCGACTGTCACCGGAGAAGTCGGTGCAAAGGCGGCAAGCCCTTCAAGGAGCGCCCGGGCCGCTACGGCTGCTGTACCTTGCCCAATCGCGAGGATTCGCGTGATGGACCCGTTGGCCAATGCCGCACGAAGTTCGGGCGACAGTACTTCGTCGCCAAGAAGCACATCGGAACGCCCATCGAGTTCCACCAACTTTCCCCGCAGTGTCTTGCGGAACGAAGCGGGTGCTTCTCCGATTTCCTTAAGAAGGAAATGCGGTGAGTCGCCACGATCGATATCGCGAGTGGTGATCTGCGCATCGGCGAGATCGTCGGCGGTCACAGGAATGACTGTGCCGTCGTAGGCCCAGCGTTCGATACCTTCGCGATCGCCTGCCTTTGTACCGGCCAGTCGAACAACTTGACCCCTGCTGGCCGGATTGGTTGGGTCGACAGGAATATCGCCATCGAGTCGAAGGTACGTAGCGGTTTCTTCGACAACTCCATAGGGCTCGCTCGCAACAACGAAGGAATCCTCTGCGAGACCGATGTAGAGCGCTTGCCCGCTTCCACGAAGCGCAAGCAACAATGAATCAGCAGCATCAGCAGCGCTTGCTGCGATCGCGACCGAACCTTCCAGTTCATTCACTGTTGAACGGAATGCATCAAGCACACCAGTGCCATCCGCCATCGCTCGCGATGTAAGAGTCGGGATGACTTTCGCATCGGTCGTGATTTCGTCGGCAATGTGTAACGACTGCGCCGCTTTGAGATCAGCGAAGTTATCGACATCGCCATTCAGTACCGCAGTGACGTAGGCGCCACCGACCTCATCGATCTCTTCAGAGTTGAGCGGATGCGCGTTGGGCTGACTGATAATGCCAACGCTGGCCCAGCGAGTGTGGCCGAGGACAACTGCTTCGACATCGGGAGACTCAAGCGCGTGTCGAAGCAGCGGATCCGAAATGATCGCAGCGCGAAGCGCTCGAGTGTTGTCGCCGAGTTCGCCGATCTCGGCCGCTGCTTTATAAACGAAACTTAGATGACCAGCGGGTGTGCGCACGGCCATTGATCCGAACAATGGATCAGCAGCCCGATCGGCAAAGACGGCGCTGAGCGCAGGTGACGAAAGATCGAGTCCGTGATTGCGAACCAAAAGGTGAAGTCCAGCGCTATCGCGTCCACGGACTTCGAGACGATCAAGTGCAGAAAGTGCCTGATGAATAGAAAGCGCTACCGCAACTGCTGCGGGGCCGAACGCCTCGCCGACAGGTCCAACGCCATCGAGAAGGCCAGTGACGCCATCGGCGGCGCGCAGTCGATCGCGCTGCACCGCCCACACGGCATCCTTCAAGGCCACGACGGCAGCATTCAGCCGTTCGAGCTCGACGCTCGCAAGAGCATTCGCACCCTGAGCATCAGAATCGAGATGACGCTCGAGCTCGGCGATCTGGTGAGCAAGCCCATCAATCAGGTTGGTCGTGGCGATTCGAAGACCGGAAACCTCGAGCAACGCTCGAACGCCAGCCACACCTCGAAGGAGGCGATCGGCATCGGCAACCGCAGTTGCTGCGTCGGCAACGGGAGCGACGGAAACGGCCTTCGAAGAAAGAACGCCAGCTAGCAGTTGTGATGCCGCTTCGAGGCGGTCACAAACCTCAGCCGAGCCAGGAGGCTGGCGGAGCGACGGTCGACGAACGACAGCGATAATCCCGCACATGAGAGCGCCAGCCTAGGCCGAGCAGGCCTGGATCACGGCTGCAGCGAGGTTGTCGGCTGCGTCCTCGGCCTGCGCCAAAGTGGGCGCTTCCACCATGACCCGCACAAGGGGTTCGGTCCCGCTGAGTCGGATCAAAACACGACCCCGAGCCCCCAACGATTGTTCGACCGCAGCGATCTCAGCGGCAATAGCTTCAGCGATGTCGTCACGACGATGTTCAAGGCGGACATTGCGCAATACCTGAGGGAGTCGATCCATGACCTCTGCGGCCAAGACCGATAGTGGGGTTCGGGTACGACCAACAAGATCAACCAGCTGCACACCGGAAAGAACACCGTCGCCCGTGGTTGCCCGATCGGCAAAGACAATATGGCCGGACTGTTCGCCACCGAGCGAACTTGACGTGCGAGCAAGCGCCTCAAGAACATGGCGATCGCCAACCGGCGTTTCGACAACTTCAATGCCCTGCTCATCCATCGCCAAACGAAAACCAAGGTTCGACATCACTGTCACAACGACGCGGTTGCCGGCAAGCTCACCTCGGTTGCGAAGATCGCGAGCGAACAGCGCAATGAGTTGATCCCCGTCGATCAGTTCGCCCCGCTCGTCAACAGCAAGAAGGCGGTCGGCATCACCGTCGAACGCGAGGCCAAGTGCAGCGCCGCTTGCAACCACGGCCCGCTGTAAATCTTCCGGATGCGTCGATCCACAGGCATCGTTGATGTTTCGGCCATCGGGCTGTGCGTGAAGCACTTCAACCTCGAGGCCGAGACTGCGAAAGATTCCTGGTGCAACCGATGACGCAGCACCGTTTGCACAATCAATCACAACACGCATCGGAGCGACGGCGACAACCGACGATGAGACTGCGTCGCACCATTCGGCGACGGCACCCGCATCGGTTTTGAAATCAACAGCGAGATCGAACTCGACATTCGCAGCAACCAACGCGTCGAGCGCATTTTCAAGCTCAGCTTCAAGTTCATCCGACAACTTGCGGCCGCCGACAGCAAAAAACTTGATGCCGTTATCGGACCATGAATTATGTGATGCAGAGATCACTGCGCCTGGAACACCACGTTGGGCACAGACCCACGCGACCGCTGGCGTTGGAACAACTCCCAGACTCAACGGTTGCGCGCCACCGAGAGCCAATCCGGTTCCAAGCGCGCGTTCAAGATGCCTTCCCGATTCACGAGTATCGCGACCGATGACGAACTCAGAAGTTCCAAGAACCTGCGCAGCGGCTTGGCCTAGCGCGACAACAAGCTCGTCAGTGAGCTCAGATGCGGGGCCGCGAACGCCGTCGGTTCCGAATCGGAGGGTCATGAGTTAGAAGCAAACGAACTCGCCGACAAAAGCGAGAACGAATGACTTAGCGCTTCGAGTACTGCGGAGCCTTACGAGCCTTCTTGAGGCCGTACTTCTTCGATTCCTTCTTACGATCATCGCGAGTAAGGAATCCGGCCTTCTTGAGCTCGCCACGCAGTTCCGGATCGAGTTCGATAAGAGCACGGGCAATGCCGTGACGAAGTGCGCCCGCCTGGCCCGACACGCCGCCACCGTCGATGTTGCACACGATGTCGTAGACCTCGTCGGTGCTCGTAAGACGAAGCGGTTCGGTGAGGATCATGCGATGCGTTTCGGACGGGAAGTAGTCAGCGACCGAACGCTTATTCACAGTGATGGTGCCTGAGCCAGGTCGAAGCATGACGCGTGCAACTGCACGCTTACGACGACCGGTTGACTGAACGAGAGGGTTCGACATTGTCTGTTCCTTGCCGCTCAGCGAGCCTTGGCGTGGGCGAATTCGATGGTCTGTGGATCTTGGGCAGCGTGATTGTGCACCGGACCGGCATAGACCTTGAGTTTCTTGATCATCTGACGACCAAGACGATTCTTGGGGATCATGCCGCGAACAGCGCGACGCACTGCTTCTTCGGGCTTCTCCGCGATCAACTGACCGTATGTCTTTGTGCGCAGACCACCCGGGTAACCGGAGTGACGATGCACGAGCGTCTTCTCGCCCTTGTTCGATGTGAGCACGACCTTGTCAGCGTTAATCACGATGACGTGATCGCCAGTGTCGATGTGCGGGGTGTAGGTCGGCTTGTGCTTGCCACGAAGAATCGTTGCAACCTCAGTGGCGAGACGACCGAGGACCATGCCTTCGGCGTCGACGACGAACCACTGGCGCTGAATTTCACTGACCTTGGGGGTGTAGGTGCGCATGGCGCAGCCCTTCTGCTTGGGTCCACCCGAAGGTGGCTGTCGAACAAAGTCCAGTGTCGGCAGGGAAACTGCGCACCGGAGCGGAGGAAAGAGCCTACGGGTAGGCCCCGAACCAAGGCAACTCTGCTCAATTGGGCCGATTCGTGGGTCGACTCGTTGGTGGTTTCAGTAGCCAACTTCCCAGAGGCAAAGCCCCTGCGGAGGGGCTACTCCCCCGGCAGCGGAACGGTCTTGCGCCCTGATGATCCCGGCCATTTCGCCAGGGCGACGGAAACCTCGGCCCATCTCGACCATCGTTCCCACAATGGACCGGACCATCTGATGGCAATAGGAAGAAGCTCGGATATCGAACCGGAGGACCCCATCACCGAGTTCGTGCCATGAGGCATCGTGGACCCGACGCATAAGCGACGGCTCGAAGCCGGTCACCGGGTTGGGCTTCGGACGGCGACAGAAGCTCGAGAAATTGTGAAGGCCGTAGAGCGCGTCGCACGAGAGGCGAAGCGCGTGAATATCGAGGTCTTGCGGCACCCACCACGAGGTCGCGGCCAAAAACGGATCAGGAATCGGGCGATTCACAATCGTGTAGCGATACGAACGCCACAGCGCGGAAAAGCGCGCATCGAAATCGGCAGCAGCGAGTTGCGCATCGCGCACAACAATCCCGGGAACACATTGTCGATTAATCGATCGTGCAAGTCGTGCCGGTGAACCCTTCCCCGATGCAACAAGGTCGGTATCGACATCAAAGGAGATCACTTGGCCCCATCCGTGCACACCGGCATCGGTGCGACCAGCAATCGACAACTCAACTGGGTGTCTGACGCAGCGTTCAATTTCCGCACGAATCGTGCCTGCCACGGTTTCGACGCCGTCGTTTTCGGCCATACCCCGAAACTTCGAACCGTCGTAGGCGATGGTCATGCGCAATCTTGTGAATCCTGCGGCTGGAGCAGGAATGTCAATAACTGCGCGTTCTGGGTTCGGACGCGATTCGACCGACCACAAAGGGTCGGTCGAAATCACAGTCATTGTTGTCCGATCAGGACCGAACTGGTCTCAGACCAGTTCGATGCGAGCCATCGGAGCGTTGTCGCCCTGACGCGGACCGAGCTTGAGGATGCGGATGTAACCACCCGGGCGTCCTTCGTAACGCGGTGCGATATCGGAGAACAACTTCGATGCCATTTCCTTGTCACCCATGAACGACACGACCTGACGGTGGCGATGAACGCCGCCCTTCTTGGCCTTCGTGATGAGCTTCTCGGCGATGGGGCGAAGCGCCTTGGCCTTGGCTTCGGTGGTGACGATGCCCTCGGCAGCGAAAAGTGACGCTGCGAGGTTCGCCATCATGAGGCGTTGGTGAGCGGCATTACCGCCGAATCGCTTGGACTTGCGTGGGGTTCCTGGCATGGTGGATCAGTCCCGGTTCTTGAGCGACAAACCGCGCTCGTCAAGCTTCTGGATGACCTCATCAAGCGACTTCTGACCAAAGTTGGTCACCGCAAGAAGATCGTCCTCGGACTTAAGGAGAAGTTCACCAACGGTGTTCACCTGAGCCCGCTTGAGACAATTACGGGGACGCTCGGAAAGATCGAGATCCTCAATAAGAAGGTCAAGATCGGGTGAACCGGCATGCGTGATGCTGACCTCGCCGAGTTCAAGACCCTGCGGCTCGTCGCTCATGTCGGCCACAAGACCGACAAGTGACTGAAGCGTTGCACCAGCTGATGCAAGTGCCTCACGAGCGGTGATCGATCCGTCGGTCTCAATGTCGAGAACTAGACGGTCGAACTCGGTTGACTGTTCGACGCGAGTTGGCTCGACCGAGAAGGTCACACGACGCACTGGCGAGAAGATCGAATCAACCGGAATCACACCAATGGTGTTGGTTGACTTGTTTCGTTCTGCCGACACGTAGCCACGACCCTTTTCGACAGTGACGTCGAGAGCGAGTCGACCCGACTCGTTGATGGTCGCAATGCGAAGTTCAGGGTTGAGAATCTCAACATCGGAGGTCGTGACAATGTCACCTGCGGTGACCTCAGCCGGACCCTTGACGTCGATACGAAGGGTCACGGCTTCGTCACTGTGGACCCGAAGGACGAGATCCTTGAGGTTCAAAATGACGTCGGTGACGTCTTCGGTAACACCGTTGATGGTGTCGAATTCATGGAGAGCCTCGTCGAACCGCACCTGAGTGACGGCTGCGCCGGGGATTGATGAGAGAAGGGTGCGGCGCAGTGAATTGCCGAGCGTGTGGCCGAAGCCAGGCTCGAGCGGTCCCACCGCGAACAACTGACGATCGCCATCGGCGTCGCCAAGCGCTTCAACCTTCGGTCGCTGCATAACCAGCATTTGTTCCTACCTCGGTTCCGTACGTTCGATTTCGTGAACTTGCACAA
>JBILIB010000211.1:0-2770 GCA_044350215.1 Acidimicrobiales bacterium | reverse complement strand
GAAGGTTCAGGGGCGGTTCGTCGAAAACGATGAGAAATCCAAAGCCCACGGTGACAGCCGAGGTACCGAGCGGGATCATCAGTGCCGTGTCGGTCCAGCGGCTGAATCTCGAATCGGAATGAGCGGACCCATCTCCGACGATTGCCCATGCTGCGCAGAGACCGAGAACGAGCGCGATGGCGGTCGCAATCGATGCGAACATCAGCGAATTTCCTATTGCGTCGACCGGGGGCACGAAGGACGTAGACCCTCCACGGCTATTGGTGAGCGCCCGATAGAAGCCGAACCCCCACCCTTCTGGCGTTAAGAATGAGCGCACGACAAGAACGACTAACGGCGTCCCGAAGAGCAACGCCATGAACAAGAGATTCGACCCGATGAACCAACGCTGTCGCGAAGTTTCAGCGGGTTTCTCTGTTTCGGTTGCGGACCTCTGATCGAAAAGGACCGACCGGCGTCGCTGTGATCGTCCGAACCAGACAAGAATCATTACAACGACAAGTAGTTGAAGAAGCGCAAGCACTGCAGCGATATCAAGGTGGAGAAACTTTGCGGTTTGATCGTAAATCTCGACCTCAAGTGTGCGATGAGAACTACCGCCAAGAATCAACACGATCCCAAATGACGTGAAACTAAAGAGGAAGACGATTGACGCTGCGGCAGCGACTGACGAGCGAATGAGCGGCCAAGTGACCTCCGCGAATACCCGCCAAGGTCGAGCGCCTAGAGCACGAGCTGACTCTTCAAGTCGTGGGTCAATCGTTGACCAGGTCGAACCAACGGTACGCACCACTACGGCGTAATTGAAGAACACATGCGCGATGAGAATCGCCCAAACTGTCCCACTGAGATTCACTCCAGTGAGTCCTCCACTGCCGATGAGGCCAAGCAAAGAAACTGCGACAACGACAGTTGGGAGCACAAACGGTACGAGGAGAGCAGACCAGAGGAGCCTCTTGCCCCGAAACCGATAGCGCGCGAAAAGTGCGGCTCCTGGAAGTGCAACAAGCACGCAAAGGATCGTCGATGCAATTGACTCCCAGATCGTGAACCACAGGACTCGTCGTATCGCCGGATCAGCGACGACCTCTCCGAATGCTGACAAGTCCCATGCCCCGTCGGGGCGCAGTCCCCGAAGAAGGATCGCAACCACAGGCCACACAAAGAACACCGCGAGAAAAAGCAACGGTGGAGCGGCAGCCAGCGCACGCCACCGCAGATTTCTACGGGAACTCGAGCTAGTCCCGGATTCAGTTACCGGAAGAGTGCTGACCACTGCGCAATCCACCGCTCCCGATTCGCTGCCACATCTGAATAAGGCAACGCCAGTGGAGCCTCAACAGGTGCTGTGTATTTCGCGAATGTGTCTGGCAAAGGCGTGCCCTTAACCACTGGGTAGACATACATCTGTCCAGGAACATCAGCTTGAAACGAGCCGCCAAGCATGAATTCGATGAACGCCGCTGCCGCCTGTGGTTGAGACGCACCTCTGAGGATTCCGGCGAATTCCGTCTGGCGGTAACAGGTTTCGGTCACAACGCCGGTAGGTGATTGGTCAGCGGGAAGCGTGGTGTCCGCTACCTCTGCGGGCGGACTCGACGCATAGCTCACGACGAGCGGACGACCACCTTTACCGCTTCCACCGGAAAAGGTTGCGTAGTACGCAATTTCCCAACTGTCGACGACACTCACACCATTCGCTTTCAGTTGTTTCCAATAGTTGAGCCATGCAGCACCCTCTGTCGTGTCATCACCGCCACCGAATTTGGCAATCGTTGCGAGCATGAAGGCCAGGCCCGGAGTTGACGTCGAAGGATCCTCGACGACGAAATCATTTTTCACCGAAGGATCAACGAGGTCGTCGAAGGTGGAAGGAACCGCAAGTCCGGCTTTCGAGAACGCGCCACGATCAAAATTCACGCAGACGTTCCCGTGGTCTATCGGTGTTGCCATGCCGGATTCATCGATCACGAAAACGGGGTCAACGACCTCGAGTCGTTCAGGTCGATACTGCTGAAGAAGATTGTTTCGAAGAACTGACCCAAGAAGGTTTTCATCGAAACCAAAGATGACATCAGCAACAGGGTTGCCGGCGGTGAGAATTGCTGCATTTGTCATCGCAACCGCATCTCCCGATGAGATCAACTCGACCCTGATGTTCGTTGCCAACTCAAACTCATCGAGTACTGATTGAGAGACCGCAAAGGAGTCGTGTGTCATGACCCTTAACGTGACTGACTCGTCAAATCGGGGAAGTGAACCGTTCACGAGTACAGGTGACACCGGCGAGGAAATTTCAGATTTTTCGGATGCACACGCGCTACCCAAAACACTTAACGCAAAAACAGCCAACCCAAGAAGGCCCGAAGCAAACAATCTTCTCATTTCATATCTCCATCTTCAGTCAAAAAAGTTCTGGACTAGGGCGGATTACAAGCACGGTGCCCTCGTCAATTGACACCGTTGCCTCGTGACCGAGAAGAACGTTGCTTACGCCGCGTGTGGTGCCCGCCGGCAGCCTTTCTCCCCTGAGCGGATACTCGAGTCCTTCTGTTCGCACACCTACTGCCTCACCATGGAGAGGCAGGATCGTCACCACATCACCGGGATCACCAACAAATGTGACTCCTCCCCCGCCGTGCACGACCGACACAAGGGCGGAATCGAGAATCGCGTGCATGGAAACGTGCGCATAGGCCGGTGAGGAGATGACGAACGCGTTTGCAAACGACTGGTCGACCCGGCCTCCGTGCCCACCGACGATGGTGAT
>JBILIB010000210.1:0-2771 GCA_044350215.1 Acidimicrobiales bacterium | reverse complement strand
CGCCGAAGTGGTACACGGATGCAAACTTCTACGACTCAACCTTTGCGAAGTGGAACACTTCTGGCAATGCCGACAACGTGTACGTACGCATGGCGTTCTATCCGTTCGAGCAGGCTTCGGAACACCCCGCCGTTCAGCAATACCTTGACCTCATGAAGGCATCGGGCGGCAAGACTGGTCTCCTCGGAGCACAGGCCACCACGAACTTCCTCCTTTGGGCATCAGCTGCACAGGAGTGCGGAAGCACCCTCACCAGCGATTGCGTGATGGGAAAGCTCAAGGCCATCAACGAATGGGACGGCGGCGGACTTCACTCCAACGCTGATCCGGGCGCAAACCTTCCTCCTGACTGCGGCATGCTCGTCCAGCTCAAGGGAACGGAATACACCCAGGTAGCTCCCTCAACGAAGGGCCAGATGGAATGCTCGCCGAAGTTCATCGGCAGCGTTACCGGCCTGGTTGTCGACGCCGCCAAGCTTGATGCCAATCGCATTTCGCAGGTAGCGCAGTAATTCCCGACGCATCGGCGTCATGCAGAACTGAACAAGGGCGGTCACCGGGAAACCGGTGGCCGCTCTTGTCGGTTTTGCCGCCAATGGCTTGAGACCGGTCACCACGTTAAACATCGGCTCGAATTTCTCTGCGTATCGGAATCCCGAGGGCTACCCTCAGCCTTTGGAAACTAAGGGGAAAGTTCATGAGTGCAGGAAAACATTCGCGTAGGCCGCGTGTCGTAGCGCTGACGGTGGCGCTCGTTGCGGTTCTAAGTGTGTTCGCAGTCGCGTGCGGCGGCGGCCGATCCGATTCATCGGATGGAAGCACCAACACCACAGCAAAGTCGACCTCGTCGTCGACCGACTTTGGAACGATGACCTCGCCATGCGGAGGTGGCGACGCGAAAGGTGCAACAGCGCAGGGTGTCACCGACACTTCAATCACCATCGGTTACGGCGATGACGCTGGTTACGCCGGCGCTCCTGGTTTGAACAAAGAAATGTCCGACGCAATGAAGGCCATGATCAAGTGGTGCAACGATCAAGGCGGCATCAACGGACGTCAGGTTGTTGGCAAGTACTACGACGCAGCCATCATGAATGTTTCCAATGTCATGACTGAAGCGTGTTCGCAGGTCTTCATGCTTGTGGGCGAAGGCTGGTCGCTCGATTCGGCTCAGGAGAAGGTGCGAGTCGGATGCAACCTTGCCGCAGTGCCGACATACACGGTGTCACCACAATTCGCGAACGGCCCGATGATGGTGCAACCGTCGCCGAATCCGGCCGATTACTACGGTGCAGCGAACGCATTCATCTTCGCCGAGAAACATCCAGAAGCAGTGAAGAAGGCCGCGACGATGTATGCAAACTACGCAGCCACTCAGGACTCAACTGAAAAAGCGGTGATCGCGTACAAGCAAGCAGGTTGGACATTCCTCTCTTGTGATCAGGTGTACAACATCGGTGGTGAATCCAACTGGACTCCGTTCCTTCAGCGATTGAAGGACTGCGGCGCCGAGGTTGTCTATTTCTCCGGTTCACCGAATCCAAACTTTCAGAACGTGCTCGACGCTGCGAAAGCAATTGGGTACAACCCGATGTGGATGCTTGAAGCGAACATGTACGATTCAAACTTCGCGAATTGGAACACCTCTGGCAATGGCGACAACGTTTATGTACGTTTAACGTACTTCCCGTTCGATCAGGCCGACAAGATCCCGGCAGTAGCGAAGTATCTCGAAATCATGAAGGCGAACAACGCAACTACTGGGCTTTTGAGTGCTCAGGCAACTGCTGCGTTCTTGCTGTGGGCACAAGGCGTAAAGGCCTGCGGCGCGAATCTCACAAGCGATTGTGTAATTGGCGAACTCAAAAAGGTCACGAGTTATGACGCTGGCGGGCTGCAGTCGCCAACCAATCCTGGCGCCAACATTCCTGGTGACTGTGGCCTCATCGTGAAACTCACGGGCACCAAGTACGAACAGGTGCTTCCGACCACGATTGGTACGCAGGCGTGTGACCCGAAGTACCTCATCAAGCTCACCGGTCCGGTTGTCGATCGAGCCAAGCTCGATTCGAACCGCATCTCACAAGCTGGTCAATAGTTCCCGGCGCTACGGCGCTCTCTCGGCGTGCTCAAGGGCGGTCATCGGTAATCGGTGGCCGCCCTAAGCAGCAGAAGATATTGGCCGCCGCCTGATTCAACCGAAGTCTCGAATTTTTCTTTGGGTACAAGGCGACTGAGGCGATCAAGGAGCCATGCCGAAGCATCGTCTGCATCTTGCTCAGAAGGGCAACGTGCGACGACTTCACGTCCACCCTTGCGAGAAAGTCGCTCGACACTTCCGATGATGGGAGCGGGATCGACAACAAAGAGATGATCGGGCCATTCCACAACGGGGGCGATAGCACCCTTCTTTGTGTTGCAATCGCGATGAGCGAGGCGTTCAGTTCCGAAGATGTCGGTGGGGTTCTTGCCTTTACTTTTCGACTTCGTAGTGAGCGAATCGATGCTGGGACCGCGTGAATCGTTGACCGACATGTCGGGATCGACGGGTTCGTCGCAAAGCCAGCATCGCCAGTCATCATTTTCGCCGACATCATTGAGATTGGCCATGCAAGCTGCTTTCACGGTGTGGTGCCCGAGTGGATTCGGATATCCAGATTTGGTTGAGGATTTCCTCTGCGGTGATTGATCATGTCCTCGGGCGGTTTAGACCTCTCTCACCTTAGGGTTGCGGACTAACTTGGTGATTGCTGAAGTTTGACTTCACGACA
>JBILIB010000089.1:0-8174 GCA_044350215.1 Acidimicrobiales bacterium | reverse complement strand
AGCGCCGCGAACTTGAAGGAAATCTCGTTCGACTTGAACGCCTCTATCCACCTCTCCTGCGTCCGGGCAGCCTCCGTCGCGGCGAGGTCGTTCTTAGCCAAGAAGAAGCATGGGAACTGATGTCCAAAATCGGCCTCGTTCTTGCCGATGCCGGATTCGAAATGCGTGTACCTGCGTTGTCACGCCGCAAGCCCACGCCGTCACTTCGCATCTTCGCCGAATCCAACGGTGAAACCTCAGTCGGCGCGCACCAACTCGCGAATGTGAGCTGGACAGCAGTATTCGATGACATCGAACTCACCGCTGCCGATATCGCACGACTGGCCAAAGAAGCACGTCCACTTGTTCGAGCAAACGGCCGCTGGGTAGCACTTGATCACGCCGATCTTGCTGCTGCCGCGCAAGCGCTTGCTGAACGCGCGAAGAAGCCACAGATGACTGGCGCGGAAATGCTGCGCCAAGCACTCGGTCTCGATGGTTCACCGCTAGCTGGCGGCGTCTCCATCGACGGTTCCGGCTGGGCCGCCGACCTCATGGCGAAGGCTTCCACCGCCTCGCTCGCGCCGGCCTCGAACCCTGACGGCTTCAAGGGTGAACTGCGCAGCTATCAGGCCGACGCACTTGCATGGCTCAAGTTCCTCGACACCACCAACCTCGGCGGCTGTCTCGCACTCGATATGGGTCTTGGTAAGACACCAACCATCCTCGCTCACCTCGTCGACAGCATCGGCGACGCGCCGTCGTTGGTTATTGCACCGCCTGCGGTCGTCGGCAACTGGGCAGCAGAAGCTCGTCGTTTCACTCCTGAGCTTTCTGTCGTTGTTCATCACGGTGCCGGTCGCTCTGATCACGAGGACATTGCGGCCGAAGTCGAACGGGCCGATGTCGTCATCACCACCTACGGCACCGCGGTTCGCGATATTGAAGCGCTCGAAAAGATCTCGTGGGGCCGAATCGTTCTCGATGAAGCGCAAGCGATCAAGAACCCTGTAAACGAAACCGCTCAGCAATTGCGTCGTCTCAACGCATCGTCGCGACTCGCTCTTACGGGAACGCCAATCGAAAACGGACTCGGCGATCTTTGGGCCATCCTCGATTTCACTAATCCTGGTCTTGTTGGTCCTCGTCCCCATTTCATTGCGCAACTTTCTGCGACAGGAACCACCGGGCGTGACCAAGGCGAAACTGCACTGCGCGCGCTGAACGGCATCCTCGTCTTCCGTCGCACGAAGTCAGAACCAGCAATTGCCGCCGAACTTCCGGACCGCATTGACGAACTCGATCACTGTTCGATGACTCCCGAACAAATCGGTCTTTACCAAGCAGTGCTCGACAGTCTCGTTACTGGCGCTGCCCTCGAATCGGGCGCCGACAATCGCAATGGCCGCATCCTCGCTGCGATCACTGCGCTCAAGCAGATCTGTAATCACCCCGTGGCTTACCGCCACGACGACGGACCACTCGATGGCCGTTCCGGCAAACTCGCCCGCCTCGAAGAGATCATCGAGCAGGTCTACGCCGCAGGGGAACGAGCCCTCGTGTTCACACACTTCGCCGAATGGGGCCAGAAACTCGCGGAGCATCTCTCCACTCGATTCGATACGCCTGTTGGCTGCTATCACGGCGGTCAATCACGCGGCGCACGCGATCAGCTTGTTGCCGACTTCCAAGCGCTTGAAGGCCCCGGCACCCTCGTGCTGTCACTCAAGGCAGGTGGCACAGGTCTCAACCTCACCAACGCCAACCACGTCATTCTTTACGATCGTTGGTGGAACCCTGCGGTGGAAGATCAGGCTCGCGATCGCGCATGGCGTATCGGTCAGGACAAGACCGTGATCGCCCATCGTCTTATGTGTCCTGGCACCGTCGACGAACGTGTGGAAGAGGTGGTTGCTGGTAAACGCCATATCGCCGACCTCGTGCTTCCTAAATCCAGTTCGCTGGGCGATCTTGATTCCACTCAGTTGCAAACGGCGCTGGGTCTACGGACCGATGAACTCCTTACCGACACTGATGATGAACTCGAAAGGAGCCTCGCATGAGCCGTACACGCCGCCGCCCTGCAGGCATGAACAAGAAACAGAACGCCGATCGCGCCGCATCCAAGAAGTTCTGGGGCGAGGCATTCCCGGACGACCCCGACCTTGTGCGCATGTCGACCGACCCCTCGGCCATGGTCATGTCACTTGGCGACCCGCCGCTTCGCACGATTGAGCCCACCGCCCAGCAAACCTTCGTTCTCGTTTACCACCGAGCTGCCCAAATGGCGATGCTCGCAGCCACCGCGGCGGGGCTTGATGACGACCCCTTGGGCGAACCGTACTGACGTCGCCTACCCTCTGTCTACGTGCGCTTCCTTCACGACAGAACCCCAGAGGCCGACCTCACGTTTGATGACGTGTTCATGGTTCCGGCCCGTTCCGATGTTTCCTCTCGACTCGATGTCGATCTGACCACCAACGACGGAACCGGCACCACGATTCCAGTCGTCGTTGCCAACATGACTGCTGTTGCTGGCCGACGTATGGCTGAGACCGTTGCGCGTCGAGGTGGCATCGCCGTCATACCGCAGGACATTCCGCTTGAAATCGTGAGTGACGTCGTGTCCTGGGTAAAGCGTCGTCATCTCGTATTCGATACGCCCATCACGCTTTCTCCAGCCGGAACAGTTGGCGAGGCAATGAATCTCATCGCCAAACGCGCACACAATGCCGTTATTGTCGTCGATGGTGATCGACCCATTGGTGTGGTCACTGATGCCGACTTCATTGACGTCGATCGTTTCACC
The DNA here is from genome assembly GCA_044350215.1 of Acidimicrobiales bacterium. Taxonomy (GTDB): domain Bacteria; phylum Actinomycetota; class Acidimicrobiia; order Acidimicrobiales; family Acidimicrobilacustridaceae; genus Acidimicrobilacustris. Next base: position 5,386 of record JBILIB010000089.1, on the reverse strand, counting down.
GGAGTCGACCGAGTGATGTCAACCGATCTCCTCACTCTTCCCGATTCACTCGATGCCGAGAAAGCATTCGACATCCTTCACGAAAGTCGTCGTCGCTCGGCGCCAGTTGTTGATGCATCCGGTGCCCTCGTCGGCATTCTCACTCGTACAGGTGCGCTTCGTTCGACGCTGTACAAACCAGCGGTCGATGCCAACAACAAGATGCGTATCGCCGCTGCGGTTGGCGTAAACGGTGACGTCGCCACCAAAGCCCGATTGCTCGTTGAAGCCGGCGTCGACGTTCTTGTTCTCGACACTGCGCATGGCCATCAAGAAAAGATGATCGATGCCATTCGCACGATTCAAGCCCTTGATCTTGGCGTTCCACTTTGTGCCGGCAACATCGTTTCTGCTGGCGGTGTTCGCGATCTCGTGAACGCTGGTGCCGACATCGTCAAGGTTGGTGTCGGACCCGGCGCAATGTGCACCACGCGCATGATGACCGGAATGGGCCGCCCGCAGTTCTCCGCAGTTCTTGAATGTGCAACCGAAGCACGCGCATTTGGTCGTCACGTTTGGGCCGACGGCGGTATCCGCCACCCGCGCGATGTTGCCTTGTCGCTTGCTGCTGGCGCCAGCAACGTCATGATCGGTTCGTGGTTCGCCGGAACGCACGAATCACCTGGCGATCTTCGCCAAGACGCCGACGGACGCTTCTACAAGGAGAACTTCGGCATGGCATCAGCTCGTGCTGTTGTAAATCGCACCGCTCAGGACGAAGCTCCAATTGAAGCGGCGCGCCGAGCACTCTTCGAAGAGGGAATTAGCTCCGGTCGCCTGTACCTCGAAGCCGACCGGCCCGGCGTTGAAGACCTCATCGACACGATCGTGGCTGGCGTCCGCAGTTCCTGCACCTATGCCGGCGCTCGCACTATCGAAGAGTTCCATGAGCGTGCGGTCATTGGCATCCAAACGGCATCTGGTTTCGCCGAGGGTCGCCCGCTTCACCAAGGCTGGTAGCCCCCGATCCCTTGTGTGACAAGGGTCATTGTGACTGCTGACCGGTATTTTCGCGGGTTGGGAATGTTTTTTGTCCCGTAATGTTCTATCTATCGGCTCTGGGAATCCCCCCTCCCATTGAGCCGTCTGGCCGAATCAGGATCCCCCCTCCTGAAGGCCTTGCGACACCCCCGCCATCCCCCCGGCTGGGGGTGTTTGCGTTTTGCTACCCGTTCGTCGCGAACGCAGTCAGCTCATGTGATCTTCAAGGAACTCAAGCGTTCGTGCCCATGCCACCGAGGAAGTTTCCGCGTGGAACGACGGACGTTCATCGCAATGAAACCCATGATCAGCGTCGGCGAAACGAATGACTTCAGTATCGACAGGCGAGGATGCAGCAGCGACGCGTACTTGCTCGACCTCATCGATCGGAATGTGTTCGTCGAGATCGCCATACAAGCCAAGCCATGGCGTACGCAGACGCGCGGCGCTCTCAATCCCAGGCGCAAGACCAAAGCGACCGTCACCTAAGCCACCGCCGTAAAAGGTCACAGCCGCTGCGAGTTCGCAACGAGCGGCAGTTTCAAGAGTCACCGTTCCGCCAAAGCAGAAACCCATGATCGCTAATTTGTCGATGGGAACGTTCGATCGCTCCAACTCGGCGAATGCCGCATCGACATCCATCTCGATGCTTTCGCGAGTCATCGTCATGATGACAGGGCCGAGCTTGTCGTAATCGCTGTACCCGAACACCTGATCATCACATCGATGAAAGAGAGCCGGGGCAACAGCGATGTAGCCAGCATCCGCCAACGCTTCACACACGCGCTGGATGTGACCAGTAAGACCAAATGCTTCTTGCACAACGACAACACCGCCGCGCACATCGCCACTAGGAGTCGAGACGAAAACATCCATCGGCCCGTCGGCTGTGTTGAGTTGCTTCTTCTCAGTGATATGACCGGTCATGCGTTCCCCCTCCGCAACGACGCGATCCAGCGTCGATCAGATGGTGACGGACGTTAGATCGTCACCAAGAACGATGTCGCCGGAAAAGTGAGCGGCCGCGATTGCTCGCCATTCATCCTCTTGACCGGGCGCAATCCCTGGCACGTAATGGGTGAGGATCAGCGTTTGCACACCTGCTTTGGTCGCTGTCTGCGCTGCCTGCTCCACTGTTGAGTGGTAGTCGAGGATGTCTTGAAATCGCGGAAGCGGGAAGAGCTTCACGATGTCGTCACGCAATACAGTTTGGACATAGGCGGTGGCACCAGCACAAAGCTCGTCAAGGGCCGCACATGGGATTCCGTCTCCGCCGAGAACAACTGAGGTTCCGTCATGTTCAACTCGGAACGCAACCGTTGGTTCCACCGGTTGGTGATTCGTCGCGCCAACGCGAACAGAGACGTCACCGATGCTGAAGGTGTCGCCCGGTGCAACTTCCACAACGTTCACCACTGGTGGCTCATTCAGGTCGCCGTGATGAGCAATGCGATAGCCGACATCAAGCGACAGCATTTCCATCATCTTCGTCACAACGAAGTTGAGTCCCACCGGGCCGTAGATCGTGATCGGTGCCGATTCGGTCGACATAATCCAACGCGTAGTGATCACATCATTGAGATCAGTGAGGTGATCACTATGGAGGTGCGTCACGAGAATGGCCGAGAGGGCTGCTGGACCAGCAAATGCGCCTGCAAGCCGCATCACTACCCCACGACCGGCGTCGCACAAAATCACCTGATCGGCAGCACGAACCAACGTCGAGGGGCCGGCCCGATTCGGATCGGGGATGGGACTTCCGGTGCCAAGAAGGGTGATGTCCACGGCGAGCCTCCACTGACTCTTGTCGAAGGTTCTGACAATAGTTGTGACCAAACTTCTCTGCTCAATATTTGGTGAAGCGGTCGGAGAACCCCGATCTACCCTCTCGGCCATGACCAGCGACATCATCGACGACCGGCTGATCGGGGCACTCCACGTTCGGGCGCTCACCCGAGCCGGTCTCGACCATGATGTGGCCGAAGAACACACCGTCGTCCAAGCCGGAACGCTCGAAGCGCTCATGGCCGGCGGCTACGACGGCGATACCTCACTCGCCGAAATCCTTCGACTTGGAACGCTCGGAATCGGAACCGTGCAGGCGCTCAACGGCGAACTGATCGTTGTTGATGGTCACGCGTGGTCTGCCCATGCTGACGGATCCGTGCACGCGCTCGCGCCGACCGTGATGACTCCATTTGCTGTCGTTGTGCCGTTTGCCCCAACCGCAACCGTCACCACCGACGCGCCACTCGATTTCGACGAGCTCCACGATGCACTTGACAACATGGCACCCGCAGATGCTCCGGTCATCGCCGTGAGAGTCGATGGTGTCTTCACCGATCTCGTCCTGCGCAGTGTCGAACGTCAGATAAAGCCGTACAAACCGTTACGCGAAGTTGTTGCACACCAATCAGAGTGGCGAGTCGAGCGCGCAAGCGGAACGGTTGTTGGATTTCGTTTTCCTGATGCAACCGCTGGTGTAGAAGTCCCCGGACATCATCTTCACTTTTTGTCCGATGACCGAAAACTCGGTGGCCACATCATCTCGATCGCGCTTGAACAAGGTGAATTGTCGGTGGATCCGTGTCATGAACTGCATGTCGAACTTCCACCAGGCATGGAACTTGGCCAACCCGGAACGTTTGATCGTTCGGAGATTGCAAAGATCGAGGGCGGAACGAAGGGCTAGTTATCCCTTGGCGAGAAGTGCCTCAAGTTGATCGAACACGCTTGAGAAACCTTCATCGCATCCTTGGAGATATTCGATAGGAAGACCTGATTGCTCAACGTCGATCTGCGTTCCGCCATCGACTGACGTGAACGACATAATCGATGAGAAATCATCAGAGAAACTCGGTTCACCAAAGCGGAAGTGACTGTGCTCGACGTACTCGACGAATATCCCAGCATTGTGATTCGCAACGCCTTCAACGATCATCGTGCACTCAAAGCGGCCGCCAACGCGCGGCTCGATCACCACTGAGTCGAGTGGAATCTCAACCATCTCAGGCGCCCAAAACTGAACGAACTGTTCGGGAGTCATATACGCCTCCCACACGCGTTCGACCGGAGCTGAGACAGTGCGGCTCATTGTGAACGTTGCTGTTTCTCCCGAAAATTCCATGCTGGAATCGTACTGATCAGCGGACGAGGATGTTGCGGAACTGCCACGGATCAGACTCGTCGATGTCGTCGACGAACAGACCAAGGCGGCGCGTCAGTGGAGTCCACTCGGTGTAGTGGCCTTCCACTGGGCCTAAGTACGGAACCTGCACCTCGAGGCATCGAACGTGGTCCATTTCGTCAGTCTCGACAATTCCCTCATGCGGGTTTTCGAGTGCCCATACAAGGCCGGCGAGGACAGCCGACGAGATCTGCAGCCCGGTTGCGGTGTTGTACGGAGCGAGCGCACGAGCTTCTTCAATGGAAAGGCGTGAACCAAACCAGAATGCATTGCGATCATGTCCGTACAGCAACACACCGAGTTCATCGATGCCGTCGACGAGCTCGTCTTCATCGAGCACGTGCTTGGTGGACTGGTTGCGGCCGCCGTTGCCAAAAAGTTCGTGGAACGAAAGCACTGCATCGTTGCACGGGTGGTACGCGTAATGACAGGTTGGCCGGAAGACGAGCTCGCCGTTTTCGTCACGAACCGAATAAAAGTCAGAAATCGACAGCGATTCATTGTGCGTAACGAGGAAGCCGTACTGCTCACCAAGCGTCGGACACCAGGTGCGAACCCGAGTCTCGGCGCCTGGTGATTCGAGGTAAATCGCTGGGGATTCAGGGTCGGCGAAGCGCCGCGCATTCTCAGGCATCCACTTCTCGTGCGTTCCCCAACCGAGTTCCGCTGGCTGCAGTCCTTCAGAAATGAAACCGTCAACCGACCACGTGTTCCAGAACGTGTCGACCGGCTTCGGGTTCGTCACACGCTGTGTGTCGCGTTCGGCGATGTGAATACCCTTCACGCCAACCGACTGCATGTAGCGCGACCAACCATCGCGATCAGCCGGTGCTGGGGTTGCAAGTCCGAGTCCCATTTCATCGTTCAGACGAACGAGTGCGTCTTTCACAAACCAGGACACCATGCCGGGGTTCGCGCCGCAGCACGACACCGCGGTTGTTCCACCGGGTGAACGACGACGCTCAGCCACCGCTTGACTACGAAGGAACTGATTGGTGCGATCAGCGTTATCGATGGCCTGGTTGTAATAGAGGCCGGGCCAAGGTTCGACAACGGTGTCGATGTACAGCACATTGAGTTCGCGACACAGACGCATGATGTCGACCGAACCAGTGTCGACGGAAAGGTTGACGCAAAAGCCCTGACCTTCACCGTTGGTGAGCAGCGGGGTGAGGATCT
>JBILIB010000013.1:0-27389 GCA_044350215.1 Acidimicrobiales bacterium | reverse complement strand
CCGGACGCGGCGATGAAATAGGAGCCACCGATTGCCAGACCCAAGATCGTGTACTGCAGGAATGTCTGCACTCTGTTCCCCCTCGCCCCGCTCCCGGGACGTCCAGCGAATCATTTCCGTAACTGTGACCGGCGCCACCTTAGTGTTCCGAATCGGACCACCGGGCGGGTAACGAAAAGGTGAGACTACCGGCACACTCCGGCCAGAGAAAGTTTCCCCAGTGAACTATTTCGCCGGAGCCAACGAGACCTGTTGGCCTCGGCGTCAGTTCACTTGGCGGCTGCCGTCTCCCCAGTACTGAGCTCTAAGTGCCTTCTTATCGGGCTTGCCCAAGGCGCTAAGGGGAATGGCGTCGATGAAATCGACGCTCTTGGGGGCTTGCACCGATCCCTTGGCATCTTTCACCAACGAAATCAGTTCCTCGGCCTCGACTGACTCGCCCGGACGGCGCACAACAACTGCCTTGACTGACTCGCCCCAACGCTCGTCGGGCACACCAATAACTGCGACCGCCGAAACGGCGGGATGTGTCGAAATGACATCCTCGACTTCACGCGGGTACACATTGAAGCCGCCAGTGATGATCATGTCTTTCTTGCGGTCGACGATGTAGAGGAAGCCCTCGTCATCGGCACGAGCGACGTCACCGGTGTGAAGCCAGCCATGCTCGAATGCTTCAGCGGTTTGTTCGGGCTTGCCGAGATACCCCTTCATGTTCAGCGGACCTCGCACACAGATTTCTCCAGGTTCGCCATGGGGAACAACGTTGCCATCGTCGTCGAGCAATGCAACATGCAGCCACGGGACTGGACGACCACAACTGGCAAGTCGTTCAAGATTGTCCGGGTCGTGATCTTCCTTGCGCAGCACAGTGATCGTCATCGGACATTCCGCCTGTCCGTAGAACTGGAAGAAGATCGGACCCATTCGACGAATGCCCTCGGCGAGTCGCGTCGGCGAAATCGCCGATGCTCCGTAGAAGATGGTTTCCAGACTCGAAAGGTCGTACTGATCAAACTTTGGATGATCGAGCAACACATAGATCATCGTCGGCACCAACATCGTTGCGGTGATGCGATGGTCTTGCACCGTTTGCATGAACTTCTCTGGGTCGAAACCGGGCAGAACGGTGAGTGAGCCGCCCTTCAGTAGCGTCGGCGTAAAGAATGCAGCGCCAGCGTGAGACAGCGGCGTGCAGATAAGGAACCGAACCTCATCGGGCCATTGCCAATCAGACATCTGAATCTGGGTCATCGTGGCGCCGCCCCGATAACTGCTCATGATCCCCTTTGGCTTGCCTGTGGTTCCGCCTGAGTACGAAATACCAGCAAGATCCTCGCCATTTACAAGCGGAGCAACGAGTGGCTTCGGTTCAAAGGTCATTGCCAAAGCATTGAGATCTTCACCAAAATCGCACGGACCCAACGAAAGGAAGTGCCTGATTGTCGGAACTCGTTCAGCAAGTTCACGGGCACGATCAGTGAAGTTGTCGGGATCAAAAACAAGAGCTTCTGCTCCGCAATCGCCAAGCACATAGGCCTGGTCATCGACCGAACCCATCGGATGCAACGGCGTAGACCGAGTTGCATTCACTTGGTTGGCGGCCATATTGAAAAGAACTTCTGGTCGATTGAGCGCGAGGACTGAAAGTTGCTTCCCTTGCGTGAGACCTTTCGATGCGAGTGCTTGCGAATAGCGACTCACCATCTCGCTCATCTCGCGAGCAGTCATCTCGCGCTGACCAATGATGTTCACCGCCGGGTTGTCGGGCGTGCGACTCAACGCGCTGATGATGAGATCAGCGGCATAGATGGGTCGGTTGAGGTCGGCGGTTTCCCAGGAAGCTTCAGTCATACCGGGGAATGTAGGTCACGACCTCGATCGATGCCCGAACGAAATCTCTTAGCTGGCCTTACTCTGGCGTTGAAGCGTCGGTGACCCCTTGGAAACATCTCGAGCGACTCGCTCGAGTAACACCCGCAACGTGCGCAGATCATCAGAGGACCATTCCGCAAACGTCTCGGCGTTGACGTCATCGGCCACGTGACGGTAGCGATTCCAGGCATCGCTACCTTTCGGACTGAGTTCAACGATTCCGGCTCGACCATCGGTCGGATCGGAGCTGCGCACGACGAACCCACTGTCGCCGAGCTCTTTAATCTCTCGACTAATCAATGGGGCTTCAAGTCCGGTGAGGCGGGCCAGCGAGGACAGTCGAACCGGGCCAGAAGATTGCAGTGCCCCCAGAATCGAGATCGCAGGCCGAGAAAGCAAAACCCCTGCGCGTTCTGAGCGGTGACGAGCAGAGACACGACCGGTCGAAATCCGGTTGATTCGAGAAAGCGCCTGATCCAGTTTTCGAAGATCGTCCACCCTGCTCACACCGCGAACCGTAGCGCGATCTGCCCCTGGGTGTGACGGATGACACGTTTGAGACCTTGGCCTAGCGGCCTTCCCAATAGGAGCCTTCGAGCATTTGCTCCAGCAGACCGCGGAACATGATCACATCATCGGGTTCGACAGGGGCCTCTTGCTGTCCGTACTCAACCCCACGGGTTGTGGTGCGCACCGACACGGTGGCAAAGCGAAGGGCGGCAAAGACCTCGAACCATTCGAGGGCCTCAACCGATCGACCACTCATCTCGGTATAGAGCGCGGCCATCTCTGAGCGACGCATGAAATCGGGCAAGCCAGGCATTTCGAAGGTGACGGCAATGTTCTGGAAGAACGCATGCAGGAAGATCATCCATGCAAGATCAACTTCGGCCGGACCAAGACAGGCCATTTCCCAATCAAGAACTGCGGTGGGTGTGGGACCTTCCCACAACATGTTTCCGATGCGGGCATCGCCCCAGTTCAGAACCGTGGGGTTCACGATGGTCGGACGATTGGCATCGAGCCATTCAAAGGTTCGTTCGATGAGTGGGTAGTGGATATCGCCGCGGGCCCACTCGTAATAATCACGCTCATGACCAAGGTGCTGGTCAAGTGCCGAGTTGCCCTTGTCGGGACGAGCAAGAAACGCAAGATCAGTGTTATCGGGACGAAGTTCGTGAAGGTCAACGAGCGTGCGAACAGCATTGCGCTGCATTGTTTGGCGGCCTTCTTCAGAAAGGTCACATACCCAACCTCCGAAGACATACGGCGGCATATCAGAGGGTGCGCTTCCGGGAAGTCGCTTCATCACCAAAAATGGCGTGTCGAGAACTGCGGTATCGAGTTCGACGTGCGTCACCTCGGGAACAGGCACGCTAGTGTTGGCGCGCACGACATTCATGGCATTGGCCTGGAGTTGAATGTCGTAGTTCTGGAACACCGGAATGACGTGCGGAAGCGGTGCCATTCGCGCGACGTACTGGGTGGTCTGGCCGTCAAGCGTTATGTCGAAAAGACAACTTTCGCTTGACATCCCGTTATCGGGAGCAACGACATTGGCAACGCTGGACCCCGCACCGAAGGCGGTTGTTGCCCAATCGGTAAGTCGACCCGTCAGTTCGGACGGATCACGGCGCCACGGAGTTTCGGTGGCGTGGAAACCTTCGTCATTGTCAGCCATAGGTCGGACGATAGTCGCGACGAACGACCGCTTCCGCCGTCAGTCAGTCGATGCAAAACCAGCCAGAAGCGACTGCAATCCGTACTCAAAGACCGTGTCGTAGGCAGCAGGGTCAGCAAGTGCGGCGACCAGTTCACGATCGACAAAGTCAGCCGGCCAAAGGTCGGGATCGACGGTTCCGTGGCTTGCGTTTCGTGCCGCAGCGCGATCCATCAAGACCGAGGAGATCACATGGACCTGCAAGGCCCGCAAACGAAGTGCCGCTGCCGAACCACGCAGGCCGATCGCTTCAAGTTCGATGGCTAGCGCTTGCTGCACTGGAAGAAACATTGCTGGCGAACGGTCGCGTTCGTGGGCAAGGCCGACGAGGTGCTGTCGTTCAAGCAATGTTGACCGCAGTTGCCGTGCGAGAGATGCCATCCGTTCAAGCGGCGTGTCACCGATTGCGCGAAGTGTTTCCATCCGATCGAGTAAGCGGTCGACAAGCCCATCGAGTACGGCATCCCGATTACCGACGTGCCAATAAATCGATGTCACCGCAACGCCAAGGTCGTCAGAAAGCCGACGCATGGTGAGCGCGTCGACACCATGGCGCTCAACGATGTTGCCCGCGACCTCAAGAATTTCGTCAGCGGTGACCGGCCGACCATCGCGGTCGACCGGTACACCACTAATACGAGATACTGCGCTCATACGAGCCCTACTGCGGGATCAACGGGAAGTCGTTACCGGTCAGCCAGTGACGGCCAACTTCCTTCACCGGCGCCCACCGGTCGGTGAGATCCTGAGCGGTACGACCTTCGCCAAGTTGACCGAGGTCGGTAGGTGTCGGACCAACCTTCTCGGAAATCTTGCGCAACGCGTCCATGTCGAAACCGAACGCATCGCCGGCGCTAAGGCCGAGCATGACGCGCGATTCGTCGATCGGAATGTCGTAGAAGGTCTTCTTCAACCATTCGTGCGTGTTGGGCCAAGTACCTTCGGGATGCGGGAAATCGGTTCCCCAAAGCATGTTTTGGATTCCGATTTCGTAACGCTGTCCCATCTCGCGACGCTTCACGTTGGCAAGGCCGGTGAAGCAGTTACGGTCGATGTACTCACTCGGAAGCATTTCCACTTTGCCCGAAAACGCGCCTGCACCGAGCTTCTCGGAACCCTTCTGTCCCGCCCACAGGCGATCCCAGAACCAGAGAAGCTGTGGAAGCCACCAACAACCGCCTTCGGTTGCGCAGAACTTGAGGTTCGGGTAGCGCTCGAATACGCCGGACCACAACATGAACCACATTGGTCGTGCTGGCCACCAGGTGACCTCGGTGACGTAAATGCCGAGAAGGTCGCCGTACTCTTCGCGCGGTGCCGAACCCGAATGGGTCACGATCGGCATTTCGTATTCCTCGCACAACGCCCAAATGGGGTCATAGCGACGATCGTGATACGGAATCTGGTTGCACCAGCGCGCCGGGATCATTACTGCACCGAGACCGTGCTCCTTGGCCCACTTGATTTCGGCAAGAGCATCTTCAACTGGTCCGGTGATCGGAACTAGCGCGACACCACATCGACGCTCGGGGTTGGTCGAGCACAAGTCGACAAGCCAGCGATTGTGCGCCTTCGCTCCGGCGAGGCCGAGTTCTGGATCCAAGTCGCCCGAAAGGCCGAGTCCGGCGCCGAATGGAACCGCGGTGCGGCTTTCGACTGCGTCGGAGTCGGGATAGACAACTTCGCCGGCGACGCCATCGCTATCGAGGGTCTGGTCGCGCTTGATGGCGTCCCAACCCCCAGCAAGTTCCTCGTCATGTTCTTCGAACCACTTCTTGGCGTACTTGTCGTCGCGAACCCCGAGCCGTGTTGACGCTTCGATCAGTTCCTGCTGCTCAATAAGAAACCCATCGAGTTGATCGTGGTATTTCTTCTCGAGATAGGGGCGATAGTCATTGGTTGGCAGACCGGCGTGACTATCGGCAGCGATAATCAGGTACGGATCGTTGTCAGCAAAATCTTCAGGCTTCATTGTTTTCTCCTCAATCACTCGGTAGCGAACTCGTAGCCTGCGAATGCAGGGCACATATTGGCGTCAATAGGGACAGATCGTGGCGGCAAACCAGCGAACACCTCATCGACCTTCGGGCCAATTCGATCGGCGATTGGACGCAAGAGGTCAAGGTCGAAGCCGTACAACTTTGCCGCATTCAACGAAAGCATCATTTCAGCTTCATTCTTCGGAACGCCTGCGAATGCGAGAGCAATCGCTTCACGTGAATACGGAGAACTTGCTTCCTTGTGCGGGTAGTCCGAACCCCACATGATCCGATCGACACCGACCTGATGACGCACACCCATTTCCATCGGGCGAATAAAGCTCGCTCCGACATGACACTGTCGGGCCCAGTACTCGCTCGGCTGAAGGGACAACTTCGCCATCACTTCGGCTCCCCACACCTGCTCCTGCGATCCACTTGAAGAGCGCATGCGGTTGAAGAAGTAATCAAGGCGCAAGAGTTCATCTGGAATCCAAGCTGTTCCCTGCTCGGTGAACACAAGTTGCATGTTGGGGTGACGCTCAAGAGCCCCACCGAGAATCAATTGATAGAACGCGCGGTGTGCGTACCACGACACCTCGAGCAAGAAAGTGATCGTGTCTTCAGGGTCGGGACCCATGGGAGGCGCCGCCGAACCAGTGTGGTGGTTCACCGGCATGTCGAGTTCTTCACAAGCCTGCCAAATTGGTTCATAGCAGGCGTGATGGAGTTGCTCGAGACCACTTCCAGGAGGAGTGCCCGGCAGAAGTACTCCGCCATGGAGACCCTGCTCGCGGGCCCAGCGAATTTCCTTGACAGAATTTTCAACGTCATGAAGGTTGATCTGCACAACACCGGCGCGTCGACCTGGGTAGTCATTGCAGAAGTCAACGAGCCAGCGATTATGCGCCTGCAGGCCTGCCCATCGCCGATCGGAATCAGCCTTGGTGACTGCAGGAGGCTGCGCCGTCAGCGACGTCTTTGGGAAAAACGGGGGAATCGTGTTGGGGTAGATGATCTCGGCTGTTTGGCCATCGGCCTCAAGATCGGCCATTCGTCGAGCTGAATCCCAGTTACGAGAACCGAGGTCACCCTCAAGATCTTCATACGGGTTTTCGTAGTCGGCCGCCCACGCATCGAAATCCTCGTGCCACTTCGATTCCAAATAGGGGCGATAGTCAGGGATATCCCCCCCTGCATGCCCATCGGCCGAAATAACGATGTACCGCTCGTCGTTGCTCAACGCTGCCTCCTGAGATTCGACACCGTCTTCCGATGCCGTGACTTGAGTCACCGTATCGCCGTTACAGGGAGAGGGCAATGTCGGGCGGCAGATTTTTTCCGGGTCAGCGTGACTTCGGGAGACCGAGATGTCGCTCGGCGATGTTGTTCCGATTGATCTCGGAGGTGCCGCCGTAAATCGACATCACGGGCGAGTGGCGAGCGTCATATTCAACAAAGCCTTCGCCCGCTGCACCCTCTTCATGGAACTGCAGCAGCCCGGCCGGACCAGCGGTGGCTTGGGTCCAGCGCGACGCGCGTTGGTAGGCCTCGACCGCAAACACTTTGGTCATCGAACCTTCAAGACCGGGCATGCCACCGGATGCAGCAATCCATGCTGAACGCATGGTGAGAAGTGTGGCCACCTGCATGTCGATGACCGAACGAGTCATGCGCTCACGAGTTGTGGGTTCGTCGAAAACTCCATTGGCTTCGGCCCACTCGTGGAAATGACGAAGTAACGGAACACCAGCGTTGGTCCCACCCATGACGCCGCGTTCAAACGCAAGCACGGTGGTCATGGTTCGCCAGCCGCTGTTTTCGCCACCAAGCACCGCTTCGTCGCCAACACGGACATCGTCGTACCAGGTCGCATTGGTAATTTCGGTGCCAAGAGTGTGCACTGGCTCAACCGTGATGCCCGGAGTGTTCATCGGGAGGATGAACATTGTGAGGCCCTTGTGCTTGGGAAGGTCAAGGTCTGTGCGAGTAAGGAGGATTAACCACTCGGCAACCTGCGCAAGCGTGGTCCACATCTTCGAACCATTGATAACCCACTCATCGCCGTCTTTCACCGCACGCGTTTTAATTGAGGCGACGTCGGAACCAAAGTCGGCCTCGGAATAGCCCATACACACGAGAGCTTCGCCAGAGATAATCGAAGGAATGATGCGTTCCTTCTGCTCATCGGTGCCGAGTTTGTTCACAACAGCAGCGATCATCAGTGCAACGGCGAGGCCATCGTACGGAGCACCCGCTTTTTCAAGCTCGTTGAACATCACGTACATCTCGATGGGATCGCCCTTGCCTAGGCCAGGACACGCTCGCTCAAGAATGCCGCGACGGCCAAGTTCGAGATTGAGTTCCGGTGCATCGAACACGCCAGTGGTGTGCATGCGATCGGCGATCTCTGGTGTCACAAACTCGTGAACGATGCTGCGAATTTCATCGCGGAACTCAACAACTTCAGGTGAAAGTGAAAAATCCATGTCAGCCCTCCACGGATCCGAAAAGACGGTCGGCCAGCGAAAGGCTCACGGTGGTCGGGTCATCGAGGATTAGTGACCAACCGCGTGCACGTCGGTAATACATCTGGATGTCGTATTCCTCGGCGAATCCATAACCGCCGTGGTAGTGCAGGCTTCGATCCGTAGCCATCACTGCTGCATCAGCAGCGAAGAGCAGCGCCATGGTTGCGAGGGCAGGACCATCGGTGATGTCATTCTTCGCCCAATCGAGAAGACCGTCGACGACGTTGTCAAGTGCCCATGCTGCTTTGTGAGTAAGCAGTCGACCGCCATCGATCGCCACAGGAAGATCAGCAAGACCGTGCTGTACCGCTTGGAACGAACCAATGGGAACACCGAACTGTTCGCGTTCTTTCACATAGGCAACGCCAAGATCTTTCGCGGCATCAGCGATACCGACGAGGGCGGCAGCGGTGAGGAGCTTCCAGCGGTCAAGGACGGTCTCGAAAAGTGATGCTGGTCCGAGAACCGTTCGGACGCCCTCACGAGCCGAACGATCGGCAAGAGGCATAGAACCGTGATTACGAGGACCCGACATCGGCGGCGCTGAACGAACCACAACGGTTTCGTCGCCATCGACGCCAACCACGACATCGGCAACTGCACCAGTTGGCACCAGTGACCAGATGCCGTTGTCATCGGCGGGACGGACCGCAACCGCGGCGATGACTTCACCGGCGACGAGGTCAGCATCAGTAAGGAGACTGAGTGCAGCAAGGTGATCGACCAAAGGAACCGGAGCGATTGATCGGCCGACAGTTTCAGCAACGACCACAAGATCGCCGAGAGAAGCGCCACCACCACCGTTCTCAGGCGCGCTTCCCATTCCCGGGGCGCCGAGTTCGATCACCTTGTTCCAGAGATCTCGATCGAACCCGAGCGGCTCGGCCGCGCGGGCCACTGCGGGTGGAGCTTCATTACTGAAGAACCCATCAAACAATTCTGCAATGGATTCCTGGTCGGGACTGAGTCCCAGATCAACGGTCATGCTTCTGCAGCTCCGGCGGTCGCGGCTTCCTTGGCCCAGCGATAGTCGGCCTTACCCGAGGGTGACCGCTTCACCTGTTCAACATAGGTGATCGCGCGCGGCACCTTGTAGCCCGCAATGAAATTACGGCAGTGGCTAGACAACTCCTCGAGCGTCGGGTTCGAGCCCTCGCGTGGTTGCACGACAGCAACGACTCGTTCACCCCATCGCTCATCGGGAACACCGACAACAAGCGCGTCGTACACGCCGGGATGTTCTTTCAGTGCTTCTTCAACCTCTTCGGGATACACCTTTTCACCACCGGTATTGATGCACTGCGAACCGCGTCCAAGAAGCGTCACGATGCCCTCGGCATCGACAGATGCTGAGTCGCCAGGCACTGACCACCGTTGGCCATTTCCATCGGTCGGAAACGTCTTAGCGGTCTTTTCTTCGTCCTTGTAGTACCCCAGCGGAATATGACCAGTTCGGGCGAGCTGACCGATCTGTTCCGAACCCGGCGGAATCGGAACGAGATTTTCGTCGAGCACCTGCAACTCGGGCGACACCATAAAGCGACGTGCTCCGCCTTCAGCGGACATGCCGCCGGCACCGGTTTCCGACGCGCCGTAGCTGTCCATCACCATGATGTGCGGAAGTGCATCCTTCAACGCTTGCTGAACCGCAGGAGAGAACACCCCACCGCCCGAACCGATTCGGAAGACACACGACAAGTCCCAGGTCTGCTTTCCATCGACGAGCGCATCGGCGAGCGGACGACCCATTGCATCGCCTACCAGCGTGATGCCCATGCACTTCTCGCGCTCAGCAATCGACCAAATCTCATGCGCATCGAAACCGTGACCGGTGTAGAGAACGATTGGACCGCCGGCAAACAGCATGTTGCACATTCCCCATTGCGCTGCCCCGTGCATAAGCGGGGCGATGATGAGGCTTGGCAGTGCGAATTCGACTGGCAATGAACGCTGACTGATTTCTTCGGGTGAAGCAATCGGAGCACCAAGAGCACTGCTGAGTGCAGCGAAGAAGATGTCTTCGTGGCGCCACATGACTCCCTTGGGCATGCCCGTGGTTCCGCCGGTGTAGAGGAAGTACAGGTCGTCGCCGGTGCGCCCGTTTGAGAATGTTGCGTCGGATTGTTCGTTAACGAGTTCGTCATAGTCCTTCGCCCACGGCGTCGGGTGGTCTGTTCCGTCTTCGATAACAACGAACTCGCGAACCTTTGTGAGCTTCGAGCGAATCTCGTCGATGACCGGAGCAAATCCTCGTTCGAACACCACAACTTCGCTGTCGGAGTTATCGAACAAATACTCAAGTTCGTGAGCAACGTACCGATAGTTCACGTTGATCGGGATAACGCGAGCTTTGAACGAACCGAAGAGCAGTTCCGCCCACTCAACGCGATTCCAGGCGTAGACCGCGACCTTTGAATCGGGCTCACAACCAAGCCCAATGAGCATCTGCGCGACCTGATTCGTTCGCTTGTCGAACTCATCAAAGGTGTAGCGAGTGCCGCCGCCGACCACTGCGAGGCGGTCAGGGTTTGCAGCAGCGACCAGTTCGATCAGGTCACCAAGGTTGTACGAGGACATCAAGACTCCGGAAACGATGTTGAAAATGGGTAGGGAAACAAAAAACGCAGGAAGCGCTCAGCCGTTGACGAGCTCAGCGGCCTGACGGAGCGCTTCGGGGCTACGGGCCGAAATGAGAAGCTCGGTAATTGGCGAGTTGCGCCAGTGCTCAAGCCGTTCCTTGATCCTCGACGCTGGGCCGACCAATGAGATCTCATCAGCGAAGTCGTCGGGAACAGCGGCGATTGCCTCTTCGCGCTTACCGGCAAAGAACAGGTCTTGGATCTTGTAAGCCTCTTCTTCGAATCCCATACGAGCCATGAGCTTGGTGTGGTAGTTCTGCCCCTTCGCACCCATGCCCCCGATGTAAAAGCCCAGCGTTGCCTTCACCGGCCAAAGACCAGTGGCAACGTCATCGGTCACGTTGAAGGTCACGAGGGAACTGATCCCGAAGCCTTCTTTGGCGGCGGTGAGTTGCTCGGCGTAGACCTCTTGACGGAACGGCGAGTAGTAGAGCGGCAGCCAACCGTCTGCGATCTCTGCAGTCTGCGCGACGTTCTTCGGACCTTCGGCACCGAGATAAATCGGAATTTCCGAACGCAACGGATGGGTCATGATCTTGAGCGGTTTGCCAAGACCAACGGAGCCCTCGCCGCGATAGGGCATCGGGTAGAACTCGCCGTCGTTTTCGAGTGGGCCCTCGCGACGCAATGCCCTGCGAATAATGTCGACATATTCGCGGGTGCGAGCCAACGGCTTATTCGAGGGACGGCCGTACCAGCCCTCGACAACCTGCGGACCAGAAACACCAAGACCGAGAATGACGCGACCATTCGAAAGATGATCCAAGGTCATTGCGGCCATTGCTGTCGCAACGGGAGTGCGTGCGGACAACTGCACGACTCCCGTTCCGAGTTTGATCTTTGAGGTGTGAGCTGCGAGCCACGTAAGCGGAGTGAACGCATCGGATCCCCAAGACTCTGCAGTCCAGACCGAGTTGAATCCGACCTTCTCTGCTTCTTGGGTAATTTCAACAAAGTCTTTGGGGGGCTGTGCTGGCCAATATCCCCAAACGAGTCCGATTTTCATGGTGCACCTTCCGTGACGCGTCTGCGACGCTCGTTCGAAATGAAAAGTTGAGTGAGATCAGTCGCTGAGGTCGGGGACCCAAACAGCGCCATTGATGTGACTGCCACCGTCAGCGAACAGTGTGTTGCCAGTGATGTAACAAGAGTCATCGCTGGCCAGGAAGAAAGCGACCGGCGCGATTTCCGTTTCAGGATCACCGAGATGACCCATCGGGTTCGCTGCTTCTGATTCCGCCGCCACCTGCGGGGCCATCTGTTCAAACATTCGGAACGCAGTGGTCTTGGCGCCGGGGCAAATCACATTGGCCGTAATTCCGAAGCCTGCCCATTCACGCGCTGCCGTGCGGGTGAGCGAACGGAGCGCTTCCTTGGTGGAGTTGTAGTGAACGCTACCCATGTGAGCATTCACGCCGTTGAGTGAACAGATGTTGATGATGCGGCCCTTACCCTGCGCGCGCATATGCGGGAACGCTTCTTTCATCGCCCAGAACGGACCCATCACATTCATGTGCCATGCGTGGTCCATTGCATCATCTGGCATCTTGTCGACACGCTGCAGACCAGCACGATCGCCGCCCCACGCGTTATTCACCAAGATGTCCACGGTTCCCCAACGAGCCACCGCTTCTTTCACTGCGCGCCGGTTGTCTTCTTCTTTGGTCGCATCGGTATGGAGGTAGAACGCTTCGACTCCGAAGTCATCTTGCAGTTCCTGCGCCACCATTGGTCCGGTTTCGCCATCGATCTCGGCGATCACAACCCGGGCGCCTTCTTGGGCAAATCGGCGCGCAATTCCCTTGCCAATGCCGTCGCCGGCACCGGTGATCACGGCAACCCGATCGAGCAATCGCTTGTCTGTCATGTTTCCCCCAGAGGTGTGCTGTTAACGATGGCGAAGGCTAGCGGTGAGCCTGCGTCGGCTCTACATCCGACAGATCCCAGCCGAAAAACGAGAAGGACCCGGCTCAGAATTGGGCCGGGTCCTTCGAAAGTCTCAAAGGCAGAGATCTATTTCATGATCCCGTAGTACTTGTCCAGCTTGTAGAGGTCGATGGCATTGCCCCGGAAGAAGCGATGCGCCTCGTAGTCGTTGAAGCCGGCCTTCGCTGCCATGCGCTCAGCAACCTCTTTGGTATGCGGGAAGGTGGAGTCGGCATGCGGGTAGTCGACCTCAAATGTGAGGCGGTCGATTCCGATGACGTCACGATTCTTCATGGCGGTTTCGTCGTCAAACACGCAGTACCAAACGTTCTGCTTCATGTAGGTGGACGGCGGCTGCTTGAGATTGGAACCAAAACCGGTGGTGTCGAGCAAACGCTCTTCCCACAACTTGTCGGAACGCTCAAGGATGTACGGAAGCCAGCCGGCCTGGCCTTCGGAGTAGGCAACGCGCAGATCAGGGAAGCGTTCGAAGACGCCACCGAAGACGAAATCAAGCAATGAGCCCATCGCGTTTTGGAACGTCAGCGTTGACGAGATGATGAAAGGCGCATCGGGAGCCGTCGAAGGCATCTTCGACGAGGAACCGATGTGCATGTTGATGACGGTGTCGGTCTCGACGCACGCAGCAAACAACTTTTCCCAGTGACCGGAGTGCAACGACGGAAGCCCGAGCGGAACTGGGTTTTCCGAGAAGGTGATGTTGTGGCTGCCCTTTGCTGCACAGCGCTTGACCTCAGCAACAGCCAAGTCAACATCCCAAAGCGGAATCATCGTGAGGGGAATAAGACGGCCGTAACCAGCGCCACCACACCACTCATCGATCATCCAGTCGTTGTAGACCTGGATGCAAAGCAGTGCGAGCTCCTTGTCTTCACGTTCAAGAAATGCCTGTCCGCAAAAGCGAGGAAGGATGTTCGGAAAGCAAATCGATGCTTCGACATGATTCGCGTCCATGTCGGCAAGACGAGCAGTTTGGTCATAGCAACCAACGAGGATGTCGTCGAAGGTGCACGGTTCGTTCTGCACAACCTCGGCGCCAACGGCGGCCGAAAGTCGTGTGAACGGATAAACGAGATCGTCGTAGTACCAAACATCGCAGTCTTTGCCGTTGGGATCGTCGACGGTGAAGCCATAGCCACCGGTGATCGTCATCGACACCTTGTGACGTTCAATGCGGGGACCGCGTTCACGGTACTTTTCCGGAAGTCGGGCCGACCACAGATCGGGGGGTTCGACGACGTGATCATCGACCGAAATGATGCGAGGGATTTCCATGGGGGCCTCCTGAGCGTCTCTCGGCACGTACCGAGAATCTGACGGACCGTCAGTTTGTCACGATTCCGACGAAGCGTCGCATTGGGCGGGCCCGAACTTCCCAGTCAGTTCGCTGGACCCCAATGGGCCTGCCAGTGACTGCGGCCTGGGACTTAGGCCAGCGTGAATTCCCCAGGAACACCAATGATGACGGGGAGTCCGACCGGATCGGCCGCCATGAACGTCTCGCCCAACGCTTGATCATGACTTTGTACAACCGTGCGAATTCCCTCGACCTCAACCAGTGCAACCGTGGTGAGTTCTCCCCCACGACCTGGAATCACCGTGGCGCCCACAACAACTCCGGCACCGGTGAGGTCTGGGAGTACCGGGCGGCGCTCCGTGGCTTCCTCGGCCTCGGCGCTGACATCGAGCGAAACGAACGGGGTTCTCGGCTCGCGGTTGGACCAAACGGTGACAGCAGGTTTCGTCAGGAGACCGCTCACGGCGCTGGTCAGACCGAAGGTCGGGTCGGGTGATTCGCGAAGTTTGCGAACCATCGCGGCGGCACCCTGCAGCGCGTAGTTATTGAACGGTCCGCCACCGAAGGTCATGCCGCCGGTAAGAGTGAGATCACGATCGATTGAAAGCCCTATTTCTCGAGCCTGAACTTCAACTGCAGACGGGAAGCAGCTGTAGAGATCAACAGGTCCAAGTTCATCAATTGAAATTTCTGATGCCTCAAGCGCGGCCTTTGAAACAAGTTGCGATGCGGGCCAGCGATGGACATCGGCGCGCTCGGGCAGAGGGATCACAGCATTCGACTCAACCATTGCCAACGGGAAAATCCATGTCGACTCATCAAGACCGAGGCGACTGGCCGTCCCAACTGTTGTGAAGATGAGTGCTGCGGCCTGATCGACATTCCATTGGGAAATGAGCCACTTCGGATAGGGAGCCGCAATCATCCGATTCGATTCCGATGGAAAAGCAATCTCATCAGACTTCATTGCTCGCGTATCCCAACCGGCAGGAGCCTCTGCAGCAATTTCGGCGAAGCGTTCCCACAGTTCGCCGAGTTCGCGCTGATGCGCACCGATTGAGCGACCGAGATGATGTCGAAGTGCGGATTCAATAATTGCGTACTGATGCGCTGCGGTCGTGAGATTGCGGTCGATCTCTATCCGAGAAATCACCATTTCTCGCGGCGCAATCACTTCATCGGGTTCTGCCGCACACGCAAGCACTGGAGCTTCTGGAAGGGCGGTACCCGCTTTACCGGCGACTACTCCCGACCATCGGTTTTCGCCACCAACCACGATCGCGACATCGATCACACCTGATCGCACATCGGTTGCCGCCCGCGCCAGCAACGATTGCTGCAGAACCCCAAGTTCGCTGCGAATCGTCCGAGCTTTTGGTGCACCAATCGCTTCTGCAATCGCACGACCAGGGTCAGATTCTGCCCATGTTCCGTGAGGCACGAGCACGGCCCCAGTGAGTGCGCCGAGTACGTCGCCAGCGCCGGTTGACTCCAACGCGCGATGAACCGCTTCAATCATGAGTTCTGTCGCCGAGACAGATTGAAAGTCAGGCCCATCGCGATGAGCGATCTCCGATGCACCGATCACGATTGGAGTTTGCGGGTCGAGCGTCCCAGAGATCGCCATGGTCACACTTTCGATCGAAGAGCGGAGAAGAACATTGCGAGAGCGGGATTGAAGAGATCAGCTCTCTCCCACTGCAGAAAGTGCCCAGCGCCAGGAAGAACGAATGGTCCGACACGGTCGGTGAACGCGACTTCGCAGCAATGAATGAAGTCGGGTCCGACAACTTGATCGTCTGCCCCGTAGAAAAGAAGGGTGGGAATGTCAACGGTGCGGTCAAGGATTGGGAACTCTTCCGCGGTTCGACCATAACCAAGTTGATAGACGGCCCAACCAGCACGTAGACGCGCTTCGTCCGCCCAAGGTTCGGTCATGAAGTCGATATCAGCATCGGTGAATGTGCCTGGAGATGCCCAAAGGCGCGGTCCATACATTGCTGCAACCCATGCGCGCCGCAACGCAGGTGTGCTCAATTCAGCAGCAAGTACGTCGGGTTCGCCACCCTGTCGACGTCGGTAGTCCCCCGTCGGACCATCGGCAATTGCCTTGATTGAACCGATGTCGATGCCCGCCGCAATGTACGCATCGATGATCATTGGTGGAACAGTGTCGAAGAAACACAAACCGTCGACGAAGCCCTCGAACCGTTGCACCATGTCGACAGCAACCACACCACCAACGTCTCCGCCGACAAGCCCGATGTGTTGATGACCGAGAATGTCATGGGTGAGTTCGTAGAGGTCGCGGCTGTAGGTGACGAGGTCGTAGGTATCGCTGTCGGAAAAGCCGGAGTCTCCATGGCCGCGGAGATCGGGAACGATCACTTCAAACCCAGCGGCAACGAGTGGCTCAATATTTCGCCACCAAATTCGCTTGGTTTCCGGATATCCGTGGATGAGTAGTAGCGGATACCCACCTACGCCTTCGCGCACATAGGCAAGTTCAACGCCGTTGGAGAGTTGCGATCGATGAATCGTGAACGCGTCTGCTGCCGGAGTCGCTGGCTGAGCCGGACGCAGTCGAAGGTCATACCCACTAACGCTCATGCGACTGTTCCCGCCTTGAACATGATCTCGATTTCCGCGTCGGTGCGACCCATAGAAGCAAGCACTTCGCGAGTGTGCTGCCCAAGTTCCGGAGCACCCGAACGCGCGGCCCACGGAGTTCCGTA
This sequence comes from Acidimicrobiales bacterium, assembly GCA_044350215.1. GTDB lineage: Bacteria > Actinomycetota > Acidimicrobiia > Acidimicrobiales > Acidimicrobilacustridaceae > Acidimicrobilacustris. The sequence continues at coordinate 10,666 of JBILIB010000013.1, read as the reverse complement.
GAAGTCAGACGGACTGGCAACCCGCATCGCTGAACCGTTTGCTTCAGGAACTTCGATAAATGCCCCAGCAGCATGAACCTGCTCGTCGATCAGAACATCGTCAATATCGTTGACCGGCGCCCAGAACATGTCTGGTTCCGTATCGAAAACTACTGCCCATTCGTCTCGCGACTTCGTAGCGAAAATGCCATCGAGTTCAGCAATCAGTTCACGTGCATTCTCGCGTCGACCAAGAGGTGTTGCGTATGGACCATCTTCGATCCACTCCGGATGCCCAACGACTCGACACAATGGTGGCCAGTGACGATGCGCTTCTTGTCCGATGAGCCAAATCTTTTTTCCATCACCGCAGGTGTAGTTATTCATGGCGGGATTGCCCATGGTTTCGCGGGCACCGATGCCGATGTGATCACCCCAACCAAGCGTGATGGAAAGGTCGAAACCGATCGTGTAGACGCCTTGACGAACGAGTGAGGTTGAGACCAACTGTCCTTCACCGGTGCGCTCGCGACTGAATAACGCGGCACACACCGCCGCCGATGCGGAACTTCCGGTGGGATGGTCGCCCATACCCCCGCGCTGAAACGGAAGCGGACCATCGGGTGCTTGTAAGAGTGAGGCCACACCAGAGCGCGCCCAGAATCCGCCGATGTCGTACGCGGGACGCGCGGCGTCAGGTCCGTCCATTCCGTATCCGGTAATGAGTTGGTAGACGAGTCGCGGATTGCGCGCCATCACTTCATCGGGACCAAGCCCCCAACGTTCCAGTGCGGCACGGCGCAAGTTCGTGACGAAAACATCAGCGTCATCGAGGAGTTCAAGTGCAAGCGCCTGGCCTTCGGGCATTCGCAGATCGACAGCGAGTGACTTTTTCGAACGGTTGTCCATTTCGAAAACGGGATTGTCGGGCATCATCGTGCCGAACAGGGCTTGATAGGTCCGAGCCGGATCGCCCCCACCAGGCGGTTCCAGTTTGATGACGTCTGCACCCCAGTCAGCAAGGATCCCGGCACATGCCGGGCCGGCCACCCACATACCAAGTTCGACGACTTTCACACCTTCTAATGGTCCGGACACGCCCCACTCCTCCTCTGTCTCCTGAGAGCGTGGCACATCGTCGGGGTCCGCGGCCTTGAGCACCCGACTCACTACCGTTCTGAAAGGCGGTTTCGCCTTCTACCCCTACCCCCGGAGGAACTATGCGTTCTCATTCTGCGCGCCGAATTCTCGGTGTTGCTGTCCTTTCGTTGGCCATCGTGGCCGGCGTTGCTGCGTGCAGTAGCGACAACAATTCAAGCGACAAGGGCACAACCACTACGACTGCCGCTTCCTCACCCACAACTTCTGGCGTGAAACCCGTGAGCACCCTCACCAAGGCTGAGGTTGTTCAGATGCAGGAATGGCTCGACGCGGTTGGTTGCGATGTAGGTAGTAACGACGGGATCATTGGCCCACACACGATTGCCAGCATCAAGGCATTCCAGAAGGGCGCGGGCCTGACCGTTGACGGCACCTACGGCCCGAAGACAAAGGCAGCGCTTTCTGCCGATGCGCAAGCCAAGAAGAAGATTTGTGTCGCACCGGCTCCGACACCGGCCCCAGTTGGTCCGACCGGCGCAGCAGCCGCATGCACCTCGGCAGCCATTACCGCTGGCGTTGATGCAACGATGACCGCAGGAACCACAGTGAAGGTCACCGGCTTTGGTTGTGACTCAGGCTGGGCCTACGCCTGGGCAGAACTCACCCCACCCGCTGCGAGCGGTGCACCGACTCTTGCAGTCACCGATGTCTTGGCATCTCGCGACGGCAAATGGGTCACGCAGGACCGTGGAGTTGTTTGTCAGCAGGGCAAGCTCCCGGCAGTGATCTACACCAACGGTTGCATGTCCAACTGATCTGAAGATTTCTGATCGCATTCGATGCCCGCCCTTCGGGGCGGGCATCGTCGCGTTAGGACTCAAGTCGGTGAGCAAACCAGTCGAACTGCGCCGCCGCCCAAGCCGAGGTGATCCCGCAGGGGAACGCTTGAAATCCGTGCGGCATCTCAGGCGCAACAAACAACTCAACGTCATTTCCAGCAGCGGCCCAGCGCGGTGCGAGCATGAGCGTGTCGTCGAGCAGATGATCGGCAGTGCCGACGCTCATGAACGCAGGGCACAAGTCATGAAGATCCGCAAAAAGTGGCGAGACATTCGGCGATCGTCGTTCCTCAATGGTCATACCGGGCAAATAGCAGTCGCCGAACATCGCCATGCCTTCAGGGGTGAGCATGTCAGGACCATCGAAGACTCGAAGACCGCGCTGACTTGGTGAACGACCCCAGTCATGCACACCAAACACGAGATTCGCGCCGACCAGATGTTCGATTGCGTTCAACTCATCGCGCATACGCAGTGCAACTGCGGCCGCCATGTAGCCGCCTGCGGATTCTCCGCCAACAATGATTCGATCGGAGCCGAACTCACTTCGTCCATTTTCGATGACCCACTTCGCAACCGCGATGCCATCATCAGGGCCTGCAGGGAACGGATGCTCGGGAGCTTTGCGATACCCAACCGAAATCACGGTCATTCCGAATCGACGACAAAGATCGAGATTGGAGGAATCGCTCATTTCGGGCGCACCGATCACCATTCCGCCGCCATGGAAATGGAGATAGATCGCAGTGGCCGGACCCTCGGGCACGAAGGTTCGGCATGACACTCCTGCGATGTCACGCACAATCGCTTCAGGCACTGGCGAGTACATACGTTCAAACGAGCGGCGCATGTGCTGAACCGCTCCCTCGAGATCCTTCGGGGGTTCACCATCGCCCGCAAAAAGTTCGGCAACAAACGCCATGCCGGCATCAACAACTGCTCGAGCCTCGGGCCGCATGGCTTCGATCTCGTCGGTCCAAAGTTGCATGATTTCCCCCTCAACGATTTCGGTCACCATAGAACGAACTAAATCGAATTGCGCTCAACCGCTACGGTCGCGTGCATGGGTTTCTACAGCACACACATCGTTCCTCGCTTCATCGACAAGATGTGCGGGACCTCTGCCATGCAACAGGGCCGTGACGCCGTTGCCACTGGTTTGTCGGGAACGGTTTTGGAAATCGGATTTGGGTCGGGCCTCAACGTTGCGAGCTACCCACCGGAAATCGAACTCGTTTACGCCGTCGAGCCTGCGTTAACCGCACGCAAAATTGCGGTGCCACGAATCGCCGCCTCGCCCATTCCCATCCAGTACGCAGGCTTGTATGGCGAAACCGTGGCACTAGCTGACAACTCCTGCGACGGCGCGCTGTGCACGTTCACGCTTTGCACGATTCCTGGCGTTGAACAAGCGCTCGCCGAACTCAGACGAGTTCTCAAGCCTGGTGGTCGTTTCCATTTCCTCGAGCACGGTCTGGCCCCCGATGCCAAGACCCAAGCCTGGCAGCGTCGCCTCGATCCGCTTGAAAAGCGCCTGGCTGATGGTTGCCACCTGACCCGAGACCCGGTTGAACTCGTCAAGGCCGCGGGCTTCGAACTCGAATTCGTCCACAGCGAATACACCAAGGGCCCCAAGCCGTGGGTCTTCATGACTTTTGGGCAGGCCGTGAATCCAGGCTCAGAGCTCGACGATTTCTGAACTGAGACCGGGGCAGCGCACTACGGTCCGTTCAAGGATCTGAGGCGATTCTCACTATTTTTTCCTATCAACGAGAAGGTTCATTGGGCATGGTCAGCCCATGACCGAAGTCGACATGTTGAAGGGCGACTCCATTGCAGAAAAGATGGCCCCCGGAGCGCAGAACGAGCGACGTGTGTTTGTGGCGACGCCGTGCTCTTCACCGAAGATCACCGCCTTCACGAGCGATGGCTGTCGTCGCAATGCTCTCGATGCTCGCTGTCGTTGGTGCTTGCGGGAGCGATGCCAATGGAACTGGTTCTGATCCAACCATTTCTTCGATCACAACGAATGGTGGCGACACGGTTCCCGGTGATGGTGCCGTTCCGAAAGCACTACTGGCGTCCCCGGGGTGGACGTTGCGCGAAGCGATCGATGGGCGTGGCGCAATCGGTGGAACTCAGCCGATACCAGCCGAGTGGTACGCGGAGTATCAGCAGTTCGAACCCGACGCGCAAGGACGCGTCGGATCGGCCCTGAAACTGTCAGGGATCAACCTCAGTCTCGGTGCGTACCGTTCGGCGATGGAGCGACTCGGCGTGTCGTTTCGTGACATCAACACTGCGGCCGGTCCGGGACTGTCGGGCACAACCGCCGAAACCGGAGCCCGTCCGGTGATCATCGCCGTATTCGTTCCCGTTCGTGTCTGCGTTCGCAAACCGCACGGATGATGTTGATCAGCCCGTGTAGGCGGGACGCACCGGCTCGTCAGGGACAACTGGTACGTCGGGGGTGACGGGGGCGGTGATCCAAATACCGGGGGCCTCGCTGAACGTTGTTGCCAACAGGACCCAGCCGGTAGGCAGGGAATCGACGACACCATCAACCCCCGAAGTGCCGGGAGCACCCGCGAGACCAGCAGCACCAGCGGTGCCCGTACCGAGACCACCACCGCCTCCACCGCCGCCGGCCCCAGCCGTGGCACCAGTGCCCGCGCCGGCCAGAATCTCAAACGCTCCGTAGACCATTGATGAGGCTTGTCCATTGGAGCCCGCACCTCCCGCTGTGCCGCCGCCGCCGGCCGTGCCATCTGGGTTATTAATCGTGCCGGCGATTCCGTCATTACCCGGTAGCCCGGCCACTCCGGAGGCGCCGTTCGCGCCCGGATAGAGGGTGAAGGTGACCGTGTTTGCCTGCGTGTTGGTCCACGTGCCGCTGGCCTTGGCTCCAGAACCAGCGAGACCTCCTAAACCACCGCTGCCGCCGCGACCACCTTCTCCGGCGCCTACGCCGTAGCCGTTACCACCGGCGCCACCGGCGCCACCGAAACCACCAAAGCCGCCGTTGCCGCCCTTGATCATGATGTTGATCGTCTCACCAGCAAGCACGGTGCACGTGGTCAAGCCCGGCGTGGTGAACGCGCCGATGCTGGCACAGGTTCCGGTTTCGGCTGCCAGCGCCGGTGAACTTGAACCGACGAATGCCAGCCCACTCGCGGTCAACAGCGCAGCGGCTGACCCTCCCATGTACTTCCGCAACTTCGACATCGATCGACTCCTCGTCGTTCATTCCTGATCCACCGGCTTTTCCGGTGAACCGCCGCAAAGGTCCCACCCTGTGGAGCGCACCTGCGAATCGTCCTGACTGTAGCGACCACTCTGGCGGAAAGCGACCACTTCCCCGGACGTCAAGACCGACCACCACCAGGGAAACGCATCGTCGGTTTGACGACATGTAGCGTCGCCCCATGCCTGGGCAATCGCGTCACCTGCTCGCAGCAGTAGCGAGATACATCGGCGTCAACCGCGATCGCGGTGGCACCCGCCTTTATGACGCCGAGGACGTCGACGATGTCGAGATCTGGCATCACGTAGCTCCGTTCACATTGACGAGTCCGGAGCGAATTCAGGCCCTCGTGGATTCAGTCCGCTATCTCGAACGACATCAGGTTGCTGGGGCGTTTGTCGAATGCGGCGTGTGGCGAGGAGGGTCGATGATGGCTGCTGCGCTCGCACTCTCTGGCGCTACGAATCGTGAGTTTTTCCTTTTCGATACCTATCAAGGGATGCCGCCCCCCAGCGACGTTGACATCGACTACAGGGGCAACACGGCCGAACTTCTTCTGAATGACCCGTCCCGAGCGGGAGATATCACGTTGGTGGCTCAGCTCGATGAGGTTCGCCGAAACATGGCATCAACCAACTACCCCGAATCGAAGATCCACTACATCGAGGGCAAGGTGGAGGACACGGTTCCAGAAAGGGCACCGGAACAAATCGCTCTACTCCGACTCGACACGGACTGGTACGAATCAACGCGACACGAATTGCATCATTTGTTCCCGCGGCTGGTCTCCGGCGGCGTGCTGATCGTTGACGACTACGGCCACTGGAAGGGCGCCCGCCAGGCTGTCGATGAGTACCTCGACTCGACCGGCATCCGCCTGCTCCTTTGCCGCATCGACTTCACAGGACGAATCGCGGTTGTTCCTTAGGACCCGCTTGGGTTACGAGTCCGGTTCATGAAGTCATCCAAGATCCTCTCGGAGAACGCCAACTGGCCGATGCGGTCAATTTTCGATCTCAATCTTGGTGTTCAGCCTGCTAACCATTGTCGATGGCAACGAACCGTTATGTCTCGTGCGCCTGCGCTGAACCCGTGAACGTTGGGCCACGTTGAACGACCATCTTGCAAATCTGGCGCGGCGCTCTAAATGGGCTCGTGCGGTCCAACAGTTTTTGAAGTCTCAATTGAATCTGCTCGATATGAGCGACATGCGCGAGTTGATGCCACTGCAATTGAATGACCTCTTCCAAGAATGCGATCTCTGGACAGAATCCTCTGAAGAAATAGTCCGCTTTCTGGGCTTTACATTGGACGCGAGCTACTCCTCGCAGTTTCGCCATGCATCCCTTGCTGTCGAGAATCGAGCCGCCCAGGTCCCGCTGCTCTATCCGCGCTACTACGACGTTGCGCCTCGGACCGAACAACTCCTCTTCCTACTGGTGAGGGCGAGCCGTCCGGAGGTCGTCGTTGAGACAGGAATCGCGAACGGACATTCATCGGCAATCATTCTTGCAGCTCTGGACCTCAATGGCACTGGCACCTTGCACAGTGTTGATATCAAAAATGATGTCGGCGCTTTGGTGCCAGATCAACATCCGAGATGGGTCAAACACATCGGAGACGGAAGTTCTGCGGCTTTAGAGGGGGTCCTAAAAAACATTGAACCCGTCGACCTCTTCATTCACGACAGCGACCACAGCTACGGCGCCCAACGTGCAGAATATGAGATCGCGGCGCGGCATGGGTCTTCGCGATTCATCCTTGCGAGCGATGACGTGAATTGGTCCTATGCATTTCTTGACCACTGCAAAACGCAATCGTTATCGACAGCTGTCTTATCGGACGTGAATAAGTTCTTTGGGATTGCATGGTCTGCGCGCGAGTGAAATATAACGAGGGCGAAGATCCCCAAGATCGGGAAATAGGTCTCACAGATCGAGTTGGGAGCACTCCATGAATTTGTCATCAACATGATTGATCTCCTCTTGGTGAGTAACGACAAGTTCTGTCCTCACTTGGCAACACTGCTGAGGTCTGTTGCCGCATCGACGCCAGGGCCAGTGCGCGCCCACATCGTCACGAACGACGCTTCGGCCGAATCACGTCGACAAGTTGCTCGCGCAGTTCCATCGATCGATCTCCGATGGCTCGATTGCGGTTCACTCCATGGTCTGCCACCTGCGCTTTGTGGCGTTGACCCAATCTCGTACGGTCGACTTTTTGGTCCAGGGCAACTGGAGGGAGAGGTTGAACGGCTGATTTATCTCGATGTCGACACACTTGTCCGGCATGATCTCACTGCATTGTGGATGACCGACTTGGAGGGAAGCCCTATTGCCGCAGTGCGCGATCCTTGGGTCACTTCGATCGGACACCCGACTCTCGGCATTCCCGACTTCGAAGCGCTCGGCCTTGCTGCCACGGCTCCCTATTTCAATTGTGGGGTCATGGTGATCGATGTGAGGCGATGGAATGACGACGGGGCAGAGAATCGTTGTCTCCAATTTCTGTCGCGACAACGTAGCAATCGGTTCGCCGATCAGGACGCCCTCAATGCGGTCTTCTCCAGGAATTGGACGCCACTTCCCATGCAGTGGAACGTCTTCGCTCATCCGCCTCAACGACCGTTGATTGGATTGCGGAAGTCAACACGAGAGGTAATCGCTGCGCAGATCGACCCGGCGATCGTCCACTATGCAGGTTCCGAGAAACCGTGGGCTGCACGCCATGAGTCAAGGCTTCTTTTCCTCGACGAATGGCAGAGCTTTGCAAAAACGGGCTCTTACAACGCTCGGTCGAAACGATCGACTGAAAGACTCCGCCGGGAAGTACGGAATCGATTGACACGAGCCGCTCGAGCACTCCTCGGGCGCTGACACCATCGGTCACGGAAAGCACCACGCCAATGAAAAATCCTCGCCTTCCTCAACGATTTAACTCATTGATACAGCGCTACTTTCGACGCTTCGGAGCCGGCCGGATCCAACAAGACCCTCGACATGTTCGACATCCGATCGAAAACGAACTCGCGACGAACTTCGACAGAAGCCAGGAGTGGCATCATCACTCTGCACCACATCTCCTTGCGTCTCTCTGTGACTTGTATGGCTCAGACAAAGGTTCATGCGGTGCGGTCGTGACACCGTATCCGTGGCCTGCGCACACTTACGTTGACCTCTATGCACAACTCTTTGACCATTGCCGCTCCAACGTGAAGTTAGTTTTCGAATGCGGCATTGGCTCGACTGACCCGTCGGTGCCTTACAACATGGGCGAAAGCGGAAAACCTGGTGCTTCGCTCAGAGTTTGGAGGGACTACTTCCCCAACGCCGATGTCATTGGTGCAGATCTTGACGAAACAGTGCTCTTTGAAGAACCCAGAATCCGTACATTTCAGGTTGATCAAACTTCACCCACGTCGGTGACCGCAATGTGGCAAGCAGTGGGACGACGCGATTTCGATGTCATGATCGATGACGGTCTTCATGAACCAGCCGGAGCCTTGACACTTTTCGAGCACAGCATCGACCTGCTCGCTCCAGACGGGATCTACGTCATCGAAGACGTCCACCCCGAACACCTGCGCACCTATTCCACGCACTTTGCATCGCTGAACTACCGGGCATCCATGGTGATTCTGCGCCGGACTCCCGGGGAGCTCGAATGGAACAATCTGGTCCTCATTCGCAAACCGTGGGATGGAGCACACACCGTTCCCTAGGTTGCCCGCTTGGCTTAGGGAGTCAAAAGTCACTGCCGCGTTTCTCTCCGACATCGGCCAAGGCCATCAAGATCGCTTGCCGAACGCCACAACCACCTCTCTAATCGCAGGCGCCCCCGCCATCCGTCGAATCAACGGCGAGACAGGTACGACAGTGCTGTGACGCTCCTAGCGCCGAGAGGGGAGGCCGCTAGCGGCCTCCCCTCTCGGTCAGTTCAGTCATTGACGAAGTGCGAACGTCGCTCCGTTCAAGTCTCAGAGCGACTGAGTATTAGCTGCAACCGTGTCAGCTGCAACCGCTGGTGGTTCCACATGACGGACATGCGTGGCAGGAGCCAGCACGTTGCATGGTGACGCCGCACTGCATGCACATCGGTGCATCGTGATTGGTTGTCTTGACTTCACGAACCATTGTCGTTTGCGTCTCGGTGAGAAGCGTCGTGACTGATTCGATCGACGGCGGATCAACCGGCATTTCTGAGCCCTGACGGGTTTCGATGCCTTCGTCGACGCCCGGAAGCGTCGGCTGCATGCGCTCTGAGGTGGTGAGGATGTTGAGTTCCGCACGCTCCTCGGGTGACAAGTACTCGATCGCCATGCGGCGGAAGAGATAGTCCATGAGCGAGTTGGCGATGCGAATGTCCGGATCGTCGGTCATGCCGGCTGGTTCGAACCGCATACCGGTGAACGCTTCGATGAACGAGCGCAGCGGCACGCCGTACTGAAGGCCATGCGACACCGAGATGGCGAAGGCGTCCATGATGCCGGCAAGGGTGGAACCCTGCTTTGACACACGGACGAAAATTTCGCCTGGGCGACCATCTTCGTACTGACCAACCGTGACGAAGCCCTTGCAATCGGCGACGCGGAACTCGAAGGTGCGCGACACCCGGGTGCGAGGAAGCTTCTGACGGACCGGCTGGTAGACGATCTTTTCGACAACACGCTCGATGACTTCAGTTGCACCAGCAACTGGATCGATTTCGTCGTCATCTTTCTTTGACGCTGAAAGGGGCTGTGCCACCTTGCAGTTGTCGCGGTAGATGGCAACAGCCTTGATGCCAAGCTGCCAGGCCTCGATGTGAATCTTCTCGACCTCTTCAACCGAAACATCTTCAGGCATGTTGACGGTCTTGGAGATGGCGCCCGAGATGAACGGCTGCACCGCACCCATCATGCGGATGTGGCCGGTGTAGTGGATGATGTTGTCACCCATCGAGCAGGCAAACACGGGGATGTGTTCGGCCTTGATGTGTGGTGCACCGAGGATCGACATGTTCTCGTTGATGTAAGCAACGATTTCGTCCATCTGCGCATCGGTGTAACCGAGCTTGGTGAGGGCACGAGGAATTGTCTGGTTGACGATCGACATGGTGCCGCCGCCAACAAGCTTCTTCATCTTGACCAGGCCAAGATCGGGCTCAACACCGGTGGTGTCGCAGTCCATCATGAGGCCGATGGTGCCGGTCGGTGCGAGTACCGAAGCCTGTGAGTTACGCACGCCAACTTCAGCGGCGAGTTCACATGCGGTGTCCCACGACTGCTGTGCAGCTGACAGCAACGCCGGAGGAACGAGTTCCTCGTCGATGGTGGCGGCAGCGGCGCGGTGCTGACCAAGAACACGGAGCATGTGCTCGGCGTTTTCGGCGAACCCAGCGAACGGGCCCATGCGAGACGCGGTACGAGCTGAAGTGGCGTAGGCATGACCGGTCATGAGTGAGGTGATCGCACCGGCAAGTGCACGGCCTTCGTCGGAGTCGTACGGAAGACCAAGGGCCATGA
>JBILIB010000088.1:0-8238 GCA_044350215.1 Acidimicrobiales bacterium | reverse complement strand
CAGATATGCCCGATGTGCCCCGCGTTGCCATCGGTGCCGTCAAGTAAACGACCGTCAAGAACGATTCCGCCACCAACACCGGTCGACACAACCATGGCCAGATAGTTGTCAACCGACTGAGCTGCGCCGAGCCAACCTTCGCCCAATGCCAGCGCCTTTGCGTCGTTGTCGATAAAGGTCGGAAGTGCCGTTACGACGGAAAGTCGGTCAAGCAAGGGGAATGAACGCCACGCGGGAATATTCACTGGAGAGACTTCAACGCCATCGCGCGTCATCGGCCCACCAGTACCTACGCCACAAACCACTGGAGTAACCGGCGAGGACCTCGTTACTTCGGCAATGAGTTCAACGATCGCGGCAAACATTTCGTCGCCGGAGCCATGCGCAGGCGTGGCCGCACGTTCACGAACAACAACCACCCCGTTGCGATCGACAAGACCGACGTCGATCTTGGTCCCGCCGATGTCGACGGCGAGTGCTGCCGGGACAGACAGGGTCAGGCCTCGTCCTCGCGCTGGAGACGATCCTTGAAACGTGACCGTGTGTTGCCAAGTGCATCACGGAAACCTGCAGCCTTCGCCGACTGCGTCATTTGCTGCATCCCGGCCTTGCCAAGACGACGCCCATTGCGCTCAAACGCGAGCGCCGAAACAAGCATGACGAGGAACCCGCCGAAGGCCAGAAGAAACGATGTGCCAAGGAGCACGACCAAGAGAATGAGTCCGACGACAAAACCGAATGCCGACCATTTCAACCCGCGAGATGCCGCGGTGTACACGGTTGTGTCAGCGATGTCTCGAGCGAGACCAGGATCGGTCTCACGCAACTGCTGCTCAATCTCGCTGAGGATGCGTTGTTCGTCCTCGGAAAGCGGCACTACACCTACTCCTTGTCGCGTACTTCGAGCCAACAGTCTCCCACGGCCGACACCTTTACACAACGGCACCCTGGTCCAGGGAGGGTGTCACGCGGTTGTTGCACTGCTACCGGGATCGGTTTGCTCTGCATCTGGACCCCACTGCTGAGCCCCACGGCGCTTCAAACGAAGGCCATCAGGGCCAGATGCAACCGCCGGCCCAATGGCCTCGTCGCCGAAACGGGCGCGGATCTCATCGATCGTGCGATCTGCTTGCTGCCAGCCTGGACCCGAGATCACTTCGTCAAATGTGAGTTGTCGGGACGCATCGGAACTGAGTCCACTCACCGAGAGGCCAAGTAGCCGAACGCCCTGAGCAGGATCAACGAGTGCGAGCAAACTACGACCGGCCTCTAGCAATGAGCGCGAATCGTCAACCGCTACTGCCAATGTGGTCGATCGGGTGATCGTCGTGAAGTCCCCGAATCGAATTTTCAGTTGAACGGTGCGACCGACCACACCTTGGGCCCGTAAACGCGATGCAACCGAGTCAGCGAATTGCACAAGTTCGCGCTCCAAGGTTGAGCGAAGGTGATGGTCGCGAGAGAACGTCTCTTCATGACCAATCGACTTCATCGCCCGATCGGGTTCGACCGCGCGTTCGTCTTGGCCATTGGCCAACGAGTGAAGATGGCGCCCCTGAGACCGACCAAGCACGGCAACAACGTTCTCTTCGGGAAGATCAGCCAGATCAGCAATGGTGAGAACGCCAATTCGGTGGAGCTTCGCCAGCGTTGCTGGTCCCACTCCCCAAAGTGACTCAACCGGTAGTGGCCGAAGAAATGACAACGTTTCTTCGGGCTCAACGACGAAAACTCCGCTCCCAAACTGCGGGCCATTTTTTGAAGCCTTTGGCTTTGCCGCCTCGGTTGCAAGTTTCGCAACGAACTTTGTGCTCGCCACTCCGACTGAACACGTCAGACCCTGCTCATCAAGAACTCGTCGACGAATCGATGCTGCGATAGTCGGCGCTTCACCGAGCAATCGGAGAGCACCACTCACATCGAGAAAGGCTTCGTCGAGCGAGAGCGGTTCTACTAGCGGGGTGACATCTTTGAAGATCGACATGACGTTTGCACTGACTTCGGAATAACGGTGATAACGGCCGCGAAGGAAAACCGCATGCGGACACAACCGACGAGCTTGCACCGAGGACATGGCTGAATGAACACCAAACGCGCGCGCTTCGTACGATGCAGCAGCGACTACTCCACGTTCGCCATCGCCACCAACAACAACTGGCTTTCCTCGCAATTCAGGTTGATCAAGTAATTCAACAGAGACAAAAAACGCATCCATGTCAACGTGCAGGATGCTCGCGATGTCGCGCGAATCACTCATACTCGTGTAACCACCAACGAAGATCGGTCCGAACCTTCGATGTTGTAGGCGAATGAACGTGGGTCATCCCAGCGGTGCATCAACCATTCAAGAACTGGTTCGGCGACCCAAGGCGCGCCGTCGTTGAGGTGAACCCCACACTGCTCAGGGTCAACCCATGCTGCAGTTTCGACGATGCCGTCGGGATCATCGAAGCGAAGTTCGCCTTCCCATGATTCGGCCAGCCACGCTTCGACTCGAAGCGTCCACCCCATATCGGGGGCACTCGCTGTGATCTCGTACAGCTTTCCCGCCCACTTTGTGACGACGAGACCTGTTTCTTCAACCACTTCACGACCAATGCCTTCGACGACGGATTCACCAGCATCGATGACGCCACCAGGAGGACTCCAGTCGAATGACCCGTCACGGCGCCGATTGCGCACCAGTAAGAGCCCCGCCGGACCCTCAATCATTGCGCCGCCGACGAGCCAGTCGCGCATTGCCTAGGAAGCGTCCGGTGGAAGTGGGCGGCGGAAAATGCGATCACGAACCGCCCACCACGTCACAAGAAGGAGCGCCTCGAAGACGATTCGCGAAGACATTTTGGAGGTTCCGCGCTCACGATCGTTAAACGTGATCGGAACTTCCACAATGCGGCCGTCACGGCGAGCCACGTTGTAGGCCATCTCGATCTGGAATCCGTAACCGTCTGCAGTCACAAGGTCGAGCGGAATCCGCGACAGCATCGGAGCGTCGTAACAACGAAAACCCGCCGTGGCATCTCGCACCTGAAGTCGGAGCACGATTGCGGCGTAGCGATTGCCGCCCCGAGACAACCACTCGCGGTAACGCGGCCAATCTGGGATATGCCCACCTGGGACATAGCGAGAGCCGATGGCAAGGTCGGCGCCAGATTCAACGGCGTTGACCAATGAGGGAAGCGCTGCAGGATCGTGTTGAAGGTCAGAATCCATTTCGATCAACGCGTCGTAGCCATTGGCCAGGCCATAGGCGAAACCCGCTCGATAGGCCGATCCCAGTCCAGCTTTGGCGCCGCGGCGGAGCAGCGACACGTGTCCCCCATTGTCAGACCCCCAGCCCTCGGCCAGATCAGCGGTTCCGTCCGGGCTTCCGTCGTCGACCACGAGCACGTCGGCCTTCGGCAACGCCTTCTGAATGCGCTCTAAGACCTCAACAATGTTCTCTGCCTCGTTGTAGGTCGGCAGGATGACGAGCGGCTTCACGCTTCCAACTGTAGGAGCATCGAGCGCTCCCCCGGTGCGCAGTCGTCTGGCTCAGACCCGTACGATGGCAGCGATGGCACAACAAACCCCCACCACCCCGTCTGCATCCACGACAGTTTCTGCCCTTCCCTCCGTTGGGGCGCGGGTGCTTGCGTTCCTTGCAATCCTGATCGGCGGTACCGCCGGCGGAGTCATCGGATACGCCTTCGTTGACCTTCAACTGACTGGCGATTCCTCTTTGTGGGCGGGACTCGGCGCTCTTTTTGGCGCAGTCGTCGCGGCACTTGGCACTGCAGTGGTTGTCATTCTCACCCTCCGAGCAATGGGCGAATGGAACACGATTCGTGCCCGCGAGGAACTCGCCGCTGCCTCGGCGAAATCGAACGCAGCGAACCGAAACGTTCCTCGCGTTCAATAATGAGCCACGACACAGCAACACTTCTCGATCTCGCAACGTCGACTGCGGCCGAAGCAGCGGCGCTGATTGTTGACGGACTTTCTCGCGCCCGAACCATGGTCGACACAAAAACCTCGGGCACGGACATGGTTACCGAAATGGACAAAGCCTCCGAAGTACTCATTCTTGGTCGACTCGCCAACGAGCGCCCAGACGATGCAGTTCTTGGCGAAGAGGGAACGGACCGACCGGGCTCGACCGGTGTGCGCTGGATTGTCGACCCAATCGATGGCACAACCAACTACCTCTACGGCCACGCCGGATTCGCGATCTCGATCGCAGTAGAGATCGATGGCGAAATGGCCATTGGCGTCGTTCATGACCCGTTGCATGCCGAGGTCTTCACCGCCATTCGGGGCGAAGGCGCGTTCCGAAATGGTCTCCCGATCCACGCTTCGGACGAAACGAAGTTGTCTCATGCGCTGGTCGCAACTGGTTTCTCCTACGAGCCTGATCGCCGTCGGCGTCAGGCAGCAGTGCTGGGCAAGATCATCGGATCAGTTCGCGATATTCGCCGCATGGGCGCCGCGTCGGTCGACTTGTGCTCGGTTGCATGCGGCCGGGTCGATGCCTATTACGAGCGCGGCCTCCAACCTTGGGACCACGCTGCCGGGGCACTCATTGCAACCGAGGCCGGCGCACTCGTCGGCAATCTCGCCGGCGGTGCCCCCGAATTTGAGTTCTGCCTCGCTGCACCTCCTGCGTTATTCGACGGTCTGCGATCGCTGCTCGTCGACGCCGATGCAGGCAACGCATAACCATCGCCCACAACTCCAAAATCAGAAAACCTGACGTAGCGGCCCCCATCGGTGACAATGGAGGGATATGGGAACCCGCATCCTCACCGTCGAGGACGACGAACGAATCCGCACCGCCGTTCGCCTCGCCCTTGAGGACGAGGGTTGGGAGGTTGAGGAAGCAGACACTGGCGAGGAAGCGCTTCAAGCATTCACCCGCCAGCCCAGCGACGTCGTCCTGATCGACATCATGCTTCCCGGTATTGACGGCTTCGATGTCTGCCGCTCTATTCGACGTGTCAGCGATGTCCCAATCGTCATGGTCACCGCTCGCGCCGACACTCATGATGTTGTTGCAGGCCTCGAAGCCGGAGCGGACGATTACCTCACGAAGCCATTCGCTCCGAAAGAACTCTCAGCACGAATTCGTGCACTCCTTCGACGGGCACGAACAATCGACCTGGCTCCGACTCATTTGCGCTTCGGTGATCTCGAGATCATTCCGGAAGAAGGAATCGTTCTTCGCGACAACGCCGAGGTTCATCTCACCAAGACCGAATTCCGACTTCTTGTTGAACTCGCGTCTGCACCCGGCCGTGTCTTCAGTCGTGAAGTTCTTCTCGAACGCGTTTGGGGCTACGGCTACTTCGGCGACGGTCGTCTCGTTGATGTCCATGTGCGTCGTTTGCGCATGAAGGTTGAAGTCGATCCCGCTAACCCGCGCCACGTCATGACAATCCGCGGCCTCGGCTACAAACTTCAGCAGTGACCAAACCCATCACGACTCGCACTCGGCGACGACGTCGAACCCGGATCATTGCTCCTGTCCGTCGTCGCTTTGGCCTTCGCACTCGCCTCACCCTGACCTTTGCGCTTGGTGCTGCGGTGTTGTCGGCAGTCCTGGCGTTCATCACCTTTGGTCTCACCCGCCAGAATCTGATTGACCAACGGCAATCTTCGTCAGTCACACGAGCATTCGTGAACGCTGACCGTTTGTCGTTCGAACTTCCCTATGCATCCACCCCGGCCATGGTCAATCGTGACTTGAACAGCCTTTCCTATCCCAACGACGCAAATGCTGCGCTTTCAAACGCTGGACGTTGGTATGCAACCGACCCGGCAGCGTTCACCCAAGATGCAATCCCCGCATCGCTTCTCGACATGGTTGCGGGCGGTCAGGCCGCAACCATGCGAACCGACGTCAACGGGTCAACCCAACTCATCGTTGGCGTTCCAGTTCCAAATCTTGATGCCCGCTATTACGAGAGTGTGCCGCTTGCCGATCTCCAACGAACGCTCGACGGCTTGGCGTGGACACTCCTGATCTCCTCAGCGCTTACGACCGTCGCTGGTGCACTCATTGGTTATTGGGCAAGCCGACGCGTCTTCGCTCCGTTGCTCGATGTCGGCACCGCTGCCGGCGCGATTGCTGGTGGCCGACTCGACACTCGGCTCCCAGAAGGCGTCGACGCAGACCTCGACCTCATCTCAAAGCCATTCAACGAAATGGCTCAAGCGCTTGAGGACCGCATTGAACGCGATGCGCGATTCGCGTCTGAAGTCAGCCACGAGTTGCGTTCACCACTCATGACTCTTGCCGCGTCGATCGAGGTGCTGGAAAACACTCGGGACGATCTTCCCGAACGAGCTCGAACTGCTCTCGTATTGCTATCGGCAGATATTGATCGCTTACAGCAACTCGTCGAAGATCTACTCGAGATTTCTCGATTCGATGTTGGTGCAATCACTTTGCACCTCGAAGAAGTGCTCGTAGTCGAACTTGTCTACCAATCCGTAAGCATTCTTGGCGGTGGAGGCGTCCCGGTCATCCACGACATCGATACCGCCGAGCTTGTTGTACGCGTCGACAAACGTCGGTTCGGCAGAGTCATCGCAAATCTTCTCGACAACGCCGATCGCTATGCCGGCAGTGCCACATCGGTCACGGTCGAACGAGTCGAAGACATGATCCAGATCAGCGTCGAGGACAACGGCAACGGTGTACCGGAAGACGAGCGCGATATCGTATTTGACCGCTTTTCTCGCGGCAGCGAGGGCGGAAACCGTTCGAATGACACCGGCGTTGGTCTTGGACTCGCGCTCGTCGATGAACACATCCGACTCCACGGCGGACGAGTGTGGGTTGAAGATCGTCGTGACGGTGACCACGGCGCTCGATTCGTCGTTGAACTCCCCTTGGTTGATCCGCCTGCACCCGACGCAACGCAAGAGGAATCCCTATGAGCACTCACTCGCTTCGACGTCTCGTCGGCCTTACCGCTCTCATTGTTGGCCTCAGTCCGATCGTTGCCGCATGCAGCATTCCCACCGAGGATCAACCGCAACCGGTCAACCGCGAACAATCCACGACAACGGTGACTGCTAGCCCCTGATCGGTAGTCACCGATCTCCAGTTCTAGATCGGGAGATCGCCGGTTGCTGCACGAGTGCTCCCGTGGTCGCGCCATGCGGCGATGGTTCGTTGAGCAATGCGCATCTGATGGATTTCGTCGGCGCCATCAGCGAAACGGGCCCAACGAGCCTGCTGATACATATGTGCCAAAGGTGTGTCGGTTGAATACCCCAACGCTCCGTGAACTTGAATCGAGCGATCAATGATGCGATTCAACGAGTTCGCAACAAAATGCTTCGCCATAGAAACTTCTGCCGTGAAATCGTCACCGCGGTCGATCTTGTAGGCGGCATGCAGCACCATCAGTTTGCACTGATAGAGCTCCATCGCTGAATCAGCGATGAGCCATTGAACACCTTGCTTCTCGGCAAGGATCGAACCGTGTGAGTACCGGTTAAGGGATCGATCAACCATCATGTCAAGAGCCACTTCGGCCTGTGCGATCCAACGCATGCAATGGGCAAGACGGGCTGGTCCAAGTCGGTACTGACCTAAACGATGACCCTGACCGCGGCCACCGAGCATCGCTGAATCGGAAACGCGCAGGTCTTCAATCAGGATCTCGGAGTGGCCCGTCGAGCCATGCATCGTTTCGATCTGGCGCACTTCGTTCCACCCCTCGGTGGGGATGTCGACAAGAAACGCGGTGTTCGCAGCCTGGGGTAGGTCGGGATCGTCTTCGGTTCGCGCAACGAGAATGGCGAAACTGGCCCTATGCGCATTGGAGATGAACCACTTGTGGCCGTTGATTACCCATTCCTCACCGTCCTGTTCGGCATGAGTGCGGATCAAGGTCGGATCGGATCCAGCAACCTCGGGCTCAGTCATCGCAAAGCATGACCAAACTCGCCCCTCACACAAAGGGCGCAGATACTTCTCTTTCTGCTCATCGGTTCCCCAATGCAGCAACGTGTGCATGTTGCCCTCATCAGGCGCCTGGCAGTTGAACACCCACGGACCAAGACGGGTTCTGGCCGCCTCTGCCTGAACCATCGCAAGTTGCACATGCCCCAGACCCATACCGCCCCACTCAACCGGCATATGCGGAAGCCAGAGACCGAGTTCCTGCGCCTGGCGACGCAACTCAATCAACTCTGCGACATACGCGCGCCGAACGGTCTCAGCGACCCCCTCGGCTTCAAGCCGCT
>JBILIB010000012.1:0-27647 GCA_044350215.1 Acidimicrobiales bacterium | reverse complement strand
GCAACTTCGGTCGCTCCATCGGTCGTACCCAGTCCGCTCACGATCTTCGGATCCGGTGATCACAAGGCCGTTGGCACGTTCTACGTGTTGGCCGCGTTGGTCTTCGGAATCGCTGGTTGGATCGCAACAGCTCTCGCCTCAGCGCACATCGTTGGGTCAGGTTCATTCCTGAGTGAGACCGCAGGCACGCAGTTACTTCAGACCTCCCAAATTGGCCTGATTTTGCTCGTTATTGTGCCGCTTTTCCTTGGGCTCGCTACCTACATCGTTCCGTTGCAGGTTGGTGCGAGCACCGTTGCATTCCCCCGCGCTGCAGCAGCAGCGATGTGGACATGGTTGCTTTCGTCCGGCGTGTTCGTTGTTGCGTCGTTCATCGAAGGTGGCTTCGGTGGTGTGCGTGCGAAGTCGGTGAGCCTCACGCTTTTGGCACTCGGTGGTCTCATCGTTGCGCTGCTTCTCGGCACAGTGTGTGTGCTCACAACGGCGATCACGCTGCGCACTCCAGGCATGACGCTCGACCGTGTTCCGATGTTCACCTTCTCGATGCTCGTCGGTGGTGCCATCTGGATGTTCACGCTTCCGGTGCTGTTCGCCAATCTTCTTCTCATCTGGGTCGACCATCGCTACGGCGGCGGCACGGTTTTCGGTGCTTCCGAATCCCAGTTCGGTCAGGTGTCGTGGATCACTCACCAACCGCAGATCTACGCCTTCCTCATCCCCGGTCTGGGCATTGTCGCTGACGTCGTTGCCACCCTCACTGGTGCTCGACTTGGGAAGCGAAATCTCCTCCTCACCGCAATCGGCGCCTTCGGTGTGCTCAGCATTGGCGCTTGGGCCCAGGCAGCCATCTACCCCTCGTTCTCCGAGGATCTTGTCTGGCAAGCCATGGGCCTGCTTCTTCTGCTTCCACTTTTGCTCTTACTCGGGGGCATCGCCGCTGCGTTCAAGGACGGCAAGCCTTCGCTGAAGAGCCCGCTTGGCCTCGCTGTCGTGTCAATCGTGCTCACGTTCCTTGGCGTGTTCGCTGGCGCACTGCTTGTCATCACACCTCTTGAACTGCGCACCACGAACTTCTTTGCCAACGGTCAAGCGATCCTTGTGCTCGGCGCTGCCCTGGCCGCCGGGGCTGCAGGCATTGGCTATTGGGGCCCGAAGATGACTGGTAACCATTTGGCCGACGGCATTGGCAAACTCAACGTTCTCGTCATGCTCGGTGGCGGAATTCTCGGTGGCGTCTCGCTCTGTGTGGTTGGTTTCGCCTCACGATTTAGCGGACTCTCGGGCGCTCAGGACACGCTTGTCGTGATCTCTGTGATTGGTTCGGCGCTCTTTGCCATCGGCTGCATTCTCGTGATCCTTGGACTTGCGAGCGGCGCCCGAAAGGGTGCCCCTGAGGCTGGCGATGACGCGTGGGGTACCGGTCAGACCCTCGAATGGGCGTGCCCATCCCCACCCCCAACCGGAAACTTCGGTGACCTTGCCGTCGTTCGTTCGCCCGAGCCGTTGCTCGACGAGGAGGCCTGAGCATGACCGCACACGTCCTTCCCCCGGCCCCTCCCGTTCAGCGTCCTCGCGTGCTGGTCGTTGGTGCTGCCTTTGCCGCTGCGGCATCGTTCATGGTCTTTATCGCCCTGTTCGGCGTCTATTTCACGGCCCGTTCTGACGTCATTGGCGGCGGATCAGCGTGGCTGCCCGAGGGCTCCACGATTCCGCTTCAGCAGCCGAACACCATATTCATCACACTGATCATGACGGTCGTCACCATGCAATGGGCTGTTTCGGCCATTTCGAAAAATGACCGGGTGAACGCCTATCTCGCTCTGGGCCTCACGCTCATGCTTGGTATCGCAACGATCGTGATGACGACCTATCTCTGGACTCTCATGGAGCTCGACATCGCTTCTGGGCTTCAGGGTGTCCTCATCTACACAATTACCGGCGCGCACACAGTGATGCTGGTACTGGCGATGGTATTTGTCGCCCTCATGGCCCTTCGGGCCTTGGGTGGGCAGTTCACTGCCCGCCAACACGATGGCATTACCGCCGCTGCCGTTTATTGGTACGCAATGGTTGCCGTCTTTGCCCTGATCTGGATCTCCATTTACATCACCAAGTAGGCCGCCATGCTTTCCTCGCGGATGTTCACAACAGCGTTTCGGTTCTTCGCCGGTCTGGCGATCTTCTCGCTGATCGCCGCGTTCGCCATCGGGTTCACCAGCCAAGATCAGTCACTGATGGACCGTGTTCTCGGCCCGCTCAGCCTTGGCTGGAAGGGCGGTGTTGGTAATCATTTCGCCTACACGTTCTTCGTAGGTTTGTTCCTCGCTGCGGCCTCGCTTGCCGGTCTCCTTATCGCCTTCCGCGATGCCGATCCCGATGCAGAAGCACAGATTGTGCACATGGAGTCAGTGCCGCTCACCCGGGCTCCCTCTGGCGTCAACTATCTCCCCTCTCTGGGCGCACTTTCGTTCGTTCTCATGCTCATTGGCCTGGCCACTGAAAGCACCGGACTTACCTACGCTGCGGTTGCGGTGATGGTGG
This sequence comes from Acidimicrobiales bacterium, assembly GCA_044350215.1. Taxonomy (GTDB): domain Bacteria; phylum Actinomycetota; class Acidimicrobiia; order Acidimicrobiales; family Acidimicrobilacustridaceae; genus Acidimicrobilacustris. Next base: position 25,106 of record JBILIB010000012.1, on the reverse strand, counting down.
TTGTTGCCTTTACCTGGACAGTGCGTACTTGGGCCGAACGGGCCACGGGCGACGATCACGCCAACGCCGAGCTCTACCACCGTTTCATTGATCCGTTCCGAGTTCCGGTCCTCTCGATTGTCATCATTGCCGTGGTTGTCCTCGGTATTTCCCGAGTTCTCCTTGCCGTTTCGAAGATCGGTGCAGTGTGGGTCTTTGGCCTGGCGTCGCTGCTTTTCTTCCTTGTGGCAGTGCTGCTCGCGCTGAAGCCTTCGTCGGCCAAGTGGGTCACCACTGCGGTCGTGGTAATTGGCGCCATTGCCATCATCGCGGCCGGTATTGCGGGTGCGGTTGTTGGAGAGCGCGAGATCAAACACCACGGATCCGAGACCCATTCGTCCGAAGGCGCCATTGGCTTGGACCCCGGGGCACCGGTTGTTATTCAGGGCGGCACCCCGGCATGAGCTCGCCCATTTCTTGTTCGATGCTGATCGGAGCGGAATCCTCCGCCCGGTTGGCGCGTTTGGCTCAGACTGGTGAACACTTCGTGCACACCGTTCAGTACTGCAGCAGTCCCAGTGGCCGCGGCCTTGTGTCGTCGGTTCGTTCGCCCCGGAGCGGGTTCATCCCCGCCTCTCGAGGAGAGTAAATGCAGCGCCTTCCAAAAATTGTCCGCATCCTTGCGGTGATCTCGTTTACGGCCGTGGTGGTGCTTTTTGCAGCGCTCATCGTGAACTCGTTCCAAAACAGCGGCAAGCCGCTTACTTCTCTTGCTCCCGAAGGACCTTCGGCGGAAAGCATTCAGCAGCTCGTCATCCCTGTAACGGCAATTGCTGGAATTGTTTTTGTTCTCGTCATCGGCGCCATTATCTTCATCACGTGGAAATTCCGAGAGCGTCAGGATTCCGATCCCGACGAGTTCCCGTCACAGATTCACGGCAAGACCACCCTCGAAATTGGTTGGACAATTCTTCCCGCACTCATTCTCGCTGGCATCGCTGTTGGCACGGTGATGACGATCATCAATCTCAATCGCGAAGAACCCAACGCAATCAAGGTTCAGGTCGCTGGTCAGCAGTGGTGGTGGGAGTACAAGTACGACCTCAATGGCGACGGTAATTTCGATGGTCCGGAAGACATCACTACGGCAACGGAATTGGTCATCCCCGCCGGTAAGCCCGTGCAGGTCACGACTACCTCGAACGATGTCATCCACTCGTTCTGGATTCCTGGTTTGAACGGCAAGAAAGACGCTGTTCCTGGTTTGTATAACCCGCTTAAATTGCAGGCCGATGAACCCGGCGTCTTCCGTGGCCAGTGCACCGAATTCTGCGGACTTTCCCATGCCAATATGCGCATGCTTGTTCGTGCCGTGTCGTCAAGCGACTACGACGCTTGGGTGCGCAATCAGCTGAAAGATCACGCAGCTGACCCCACCAATCCCGTCGCTGCTGAAGGCAAGAAAGTCTGGCTTTCGCTCTGCGCGCAGTGCCATGTCATCAAGGGCATTAATGACGCCAAGATGAAAGAAACGCCTCCGCCGCTCGTTGCTGGTGTTGCTCCGGACCTCACGCATTTCATGACGCGTGGAACATTCGCCGGCTCAATCTTCAACCTCTATGAACCAGTCTCAAGCGATGGTCAACCGCTCCCAATGAGCGATGTTGCCGCTGCTGGCGATCCAGGTGCGGTACTCACAGGCGGCCCGGTCAATACGGCGACCGTCAACCGAGTCACGCTTGAAGCATGGCTGCGTAATGCGCCAGCACTGAAGCCGATGTACCCGCAGGGCGGACGCGGCATGCCAAACCTGAATTTGACCGAAGAGCAGATCGACCAACTGGTCGCATTTCTCGAGACGCTGAACTGAGTTTTGTGATGAACGTCCGCACCGCATTCTTTGGAGTTGGTCATGGCACTAACTGAAGACCGCCCCCTCGCCCTTCCTTCGGGTGATTCCGACGACGGTTACACGCCAACTGGTGTGTTCAGGCGTCCGACGGCCGAGACGGGGCCGCGCTCATGGTTCACCACTGTCGATCACAAAAAGATCGGCATCATGTACGGCGCTGCGGCAATTTTCTTCTTCATCATTGGTGGCGTTGAAGCTCTGCTGATTCGAATGCAGTTGTGGTCGCCTAGAGGAACACTGCTCAGCGCCGACCTCTACAACCAGGTGTACACAATGCACGGAACGACGATGGTTTTCCTCGTCGTCATGCCTATTGGTGCTGCGTTTGCGAACTATCTCATTCCGTTGCAGATCGGTGCTCGCGACGTTGCGTTTCCCCGAATCAATGCTTTTAGTTTCTGGGCATTCTTGGCCGGCGGCGTTTTCCTTAACTCAAGCTGGTTCCTTGGCGGTGGCGCCGACGGTGGTTGGTTCATGTACGCACCAAACAGCGGCGTCATCTTCTCGCCCACCAATGGTATTGATTTCTGGAATCTTGGTCTGATCATCACCGGTATCGCGTCGCTTACCGGTGCAGTGAACCTCATCGTCACGGTGCTCAATATGCGAGCTCCTGGCATGACACTCATGCGAATGCCCATTTTTACGTGGATGGCACTCGTCTCACAGTTCTTGTTGCTCTTCGCGATCCCCGTCCTCACGTCGGCGCAGGTTCTGCTCATGCTTGACCGTTTGTTCGACGCAAACTTCTTCAACGTTGCCAAGGGTGCCAACCCACTGCTGTGGGAGCACTTGTTCTGGATCTTCGGACACCCCGAGGTGTACCTCATGATCCTTCCCGCCTTTGGTTTGGTCTCTGAGATCCTTCCGACCTTCGCTCGTAAGCCGATCTTCGGTTACCCATTCATCGTGTTCTCCGGTATCGCCATTGGCTTCATGGGCTGGGGCGTATGGGCCCACCACATGTTCGTGTCCGGTATCGGACCGATCTCAGTTACTGCGTTCTCGCTCACCACCATGTTCATCGCGGTACCCACTGGCGTGAAGATCTTGAATTGGACCGCCACGATGTGGGGCGGCAAGTTGAACTTTTCTGCGCCCATGCTGTTCTCGATCGGTCTTGTCACGATGTTCACCATTGGTGGACTCTCCGGCGTAATGCACTCAGTTGCCCCGATGGATACACAGCAGACCGATACGTACTTCATCGTCGCCCACTTCCACTACGTACTCTTCGGTGGAGCGTTCTTCGGATTCATGGCCGGGTTCTACTTCTATTGGCCGAAGGCATTTGGCTACATGCTCAATGAGAGCATCGGTAAAGCCAACTTCTGGCTGATGCTTCTTGGCTTCAACCTCACCTTTGCCCCGATGCACGTGCTCGGACTTCAGGGAATGAGTCGTCGTATCTATACCTACGACGCGGGCTATGGGTTCGAATTCTGGAACAAGGTCGCCACTATTGGTGCGTTCACACTCGCCATCAGTATCGCCATGTTCATCTTCAACATTTTCTACAGCAAGTCAAAGGCGAAGAATCTTCCGCCGGTCGGACCCGACCCGTGGGATAGCCGCACCATCGAATGGATGACCCCGTCTCCGACGCCGGCCTACAACTTCGATCCAATCCCGACAGTCACACGCGTCGACGATTTCTGGTATCGCAAGTACGGCGAAACCAAGGACGGCAAGCTGGTGCGCATCGCCTCGACAGCAGAGGTTGCACAGCAGCGCACCGACGGCAAGGGCATTCACCTTCCATCACCGTCCTATTGGCCGATTGTGTTGGCCTTCGGCCTTCCGATCGTTGCCTACGGACTCATCTTCAGCCTTTGGCTCGCCCTTATCGGCGGCATCGTTGTTCTCGCAGCTATTTACGGCTGGGTTATGGAACCGCCGGACGATCCCGATGCCGCTCATGACGATCATGGCCCCGAGGCTCATGCCTCCGATGGTGGCGACGCCACGGTTCCCGTCTCCGCAGACGTAGTGAAGGAGGTTGAGACCGTTGGCTGAAACTCTCACCTCGCGTCCGACATTGGCCGACGCCGATGCGCATCAGGCACAGGCGCATATCGATGCCGACACCAACACCGGCATTTCCAACACGAAGTTGGGTATGTGGTTGTTCCTGGCATCAGAGTGCTTGCTGTTCGGCGGGTTGATTACCACCTATTTGCTTTACAGGCGTCCTCTTGAAGGTCCGACCCCAGACGAGATTTTCGATATTCCGTTTACATCAACCTCGTCGTTCGTCCTTCTCATGTCGTCACTCACCATGGTGTTGGCTGTTTCGGCCATTGAGCGTGGAGAGCATCAGCGCATGCGCGTCTGGCTCGGTGCAACCGCTGTTCTCGGCGCAACGTTCATGGCTGGTCAGATCTATGAATTCACGGTGTTCGCTCGCGAAGGACTCGGGTTCACCACCAGCCGATTCAGTTCAGCGTTCTTCACACTCACTGGCTTTCATGGCATCCACGTCACGGTCGGCATCATCATGCTCGTCTCGGTCGTGCTTCTGTCGCTCCGGGGCAAGATTCCGGAACATAAGGCTGAGAGCGTCGAAATCGTCGGTCTGTACTGGCACTTCGTTGATGTCGTTTGGGTCGTCATCTTCGCCGTCGTGTACCTCATCCCAACCTGATCGAGGAGTATCACATGACCATTACCTCACATGACGACGTCCCCACCACCGTGCTCGATGGTGCAGTCAAGGACTATTCGCGCGACAAGGTCTATGTCCTGACCGCGATCTTCCTCGCCGTTCTCACGATCATCGAAGTTTTCACCTATGCGGCCCCTGATTTTCCGATTTGGGCTGATGAGCTCCTTATTCCGGTGCTCATGATCTTGATGGCCGTGAAGTTCTTCACGATTCTCTACATCTTCATGCATCTGAAGTTCGACAAGCCGATCCTGACCCGTATCTTTTATTCGGGTTTGTTACTGGCGTTGTTTGTGTACATCGCGATGTTGGCGACCTTCCGTTTTTGGTTCTAGCAGCAGAGACAGAACCAATGATTGCCCTGACTGGTCAGACGCACTCTCACGCACAAGACTGATCACATGTTCTCGGCGATGCCCTCATTCGCTCCCCATTGGGAAGTTTGGGGGCTGGTTCTTGCTGTAGTTGTGGGCGGCGTCTTCGTTGCCAAAGTGATTGGTCCGAAAGTTGTCGAGCCAGGAACTCAGGTTGTCTCGACACGCCAGGCTGTTTCATTTTGGTTGGCAGTCGCTTTTATGACGGCGGTGTCGGTGTGGCCGCTTCATGACATCGCCGAACAACGGCTGTATTCAGGACACATGTTTCAGCACCTTGTGCTGACAATGGTTGTACCGCCGCTCTTTCTCCTCTCGTGTCCAACATGGCTGGCCGAACTCTTTGTGACCTCAGGTGGGCGGTTATGGCGAGTGGTCCAAGTACTCGCCACACCGATTTTGGCGTTCGCGTTGTTCAACTCGTTCAACATGCTTAGCCATATGCCGCAGTTCGTGAATGCCTCGACATCGAGCGGCCCATTCCATTTCACCGCACATGTTCTTTTCGTCGTCACCGCTCTCATCATGTGGCTACCGGTATGCGGGCCATGGCCGCAGTTGCGGCTCTCGATACCAGGTCAGATGGTGTATCTGTTCGCCCAATCACTTCTTCCGACACTTCCGGCGGCGTGGTTGTGGCTTTCACATTCGGTGGTGTACGACTCGTACGACCAGCCCATTCGACTGTGGGGAATCTCGGCGAAGAGCGATCAAGAGGCTGCTGGCCTCATTATGAAAGTGATCGAAGCCGCATACCTTTGGGGAATTATCGGTGTGCTGTTCTTCCGTTGGGCAGCGCGGCACCATAATGCCGATCAAGAGGGTCTGTATCTCACCGAACGTGAAATCCTTGAATGGGAAGAAGGCGAACGTGGCGGCCTTGATTCATTACCGGCTGGCACTCCCCGCAAGACGTCACCGACGTAACTATTCCCAACGGAAGAACTTCACTGCAGCGAGCGGCGCAAGAACAGCCCACACGCCAAGAACGACCCAGGCCGAGCCCGCCGGTTCCGCGCCAGTCCGCAGGCACGACTGCAGTACCTCGCTGAGCGCTCCCGATGGCAGCACCTTGCCAATGGTGCCGAAGAAACCCGGCATTTCACTGAACGGAATGATCATTCCGCCCAGCAAAAGAAGCAGTAGGTAAAGGCCGTTGGCCAGTGCAAGGGTCACCGTTCCGCGCAAAGTGCCGGCCATCAACAGACCGATTCCACCGAACGCAAACGCACCGAGCACAACAGCGGGAATGGCTAGCAACGGCGTGCCGCCTGGGCTCCAGCCGAGAAGAAACGCCGTGATCACGATCAGCGCGATTTGCAGAATGAGAAGAATCTTCACCATTCCGATCTTGGCCAACACCCAACGCCCGCGACCAAGTGGCGTCGAGCCAAGGCGCTTGAGCACTTTGTAGTGACGTTCGAAACCGGTACCTATGGCGAGTGCAACCATCGCGTTCGACATCACTGCAAGCGCAATGATGCCAGGCGCAAGAAAGTCGACGCGCTTCTCAACGCCAGTCGGAATCGGCAGAACCTTCACCGCAGAGAAGAACACCAGCAGTAAAAGGGGGATCGCGACATTGACCAGTAACTGTTCACCGTTGCGGAGGCTGAGCGTCAATTCGGATCGCGTCTGGGCCAGTAGCGCTTTCATCGACGCGACCTCCGTCGACGGGTGGTTGCGGGTTCTGAAGCAGGCTCTGCCGCGTCGGCGGTGAGGCGCAAGAACACGTCCTCAAGGCGCTGACGTCCAGCGCGCAAATCGGCCAAGGGGAGATCCATCTCGGCCAGCCATGCGGTTATTGCTGCGACCATCGTTGGTGTTGCTGCGGATGCCACGACGTACTCGCCAGGTGATGTTTCGGTAACGACAGCACCTATTCGCACGCCGAGCGAAGAAACGTCGAGTCCCGAAGGTGCACCGAAACGAACATCGTCACCCTGTGAGGCGCGCATGAGTTCGGTGGGCGTTCCATCGGCGAGCACAACACCGTGGTCGATGATGACCACGTGGTCGGCGAGCTTTTCGGCTTCTTCGAGATCGTGCGTTGTGAGAAGTACGGCCACACCACGATCGCGAAGATCAGCAATCACCCGGCGAATGAGTTGACGGCCGGCTGGGTCAATGCCTGCGGTCGGTTCATCGAGGAACGCGACATCGGGACGACCAATCAACGCCAGAGCCAACGAGAGGCGTTGTTGTTCTCCGCCAGACATCGAACGCCAGGTTGAGGACCGATGATCGGCGAGCCCTACAAGTTCGAGCAGTTCATCGGGGTCAAGGGGGTTGTCGTAGTACGAAGCGAAGAGGTGTAGCGCTTCGGCGGGTCGCATGCCGGTCGCAACGCCGCCGGACTGCAACATCACGCCGATACGGGCGACGAGCTGACGATGCTCGGCAACAGGGTCGAGTCCTAGAACCCGAACGGAACCGGCGGTGGGGCGGCGATAGCCCTCGAGGGTTTCGACCGTGGAGGTTTTGCCCGCGCCGTTGGGACCAAGGAGAGCAGTGATCTGCCCAGACATGGCCGAAAACGACAGACCATTGACGGCAACGCGGTCGCCATAGCGAATGGTGAGGTCGGTGACCTCGATCGCAGGCTGGGACTCAGGAGAAATCACGATCTGACGCTACCGGGCCGACGACTACGGTTCAGAACCGTGATCGACGTTCGCCGAATCCGTTCCGACTACGACGCTGTTCGAGCCTCTCTTGCTCGCCGTGGTGACGAAGGGGCTTTGCGCGACCTCGCTCAGGTGGCCGAACTCGACGAAAAAAGTCGTCAGATCGCCGCCGAACGGGACGATCTTCGAGCGCAGGTGAACGGCCTTTCCAAAGAGGTCGGACAATTACGTCGTGACGGCGATGTGGCCGGAGCCGAAGCGTTGCAGGAACAAAGCCGTGCTCTTGGCGAGCGCGAGCGTGAAGTGACCGCAGCGGCCGACGAGATCGCTGGTCAGATGCGCGATCTTCTGCTGCATATCCCGAACCTTCCATCACCTGACTGCCCCGATGGTAAGGGTGAAGCCGAGAACGTCGAAGTGAAGCGCGTAGGTATTGGCGACGATCCTGCTGCTTGGGCAGAACACCAGCGTGTTCCCCACTGGGACATCGGAACTGAACTCGGCATTCTTGATTTGGAACGTGCCGTCAAAATGTCGGGCGCGATGTTCACAATGTTCCGTGGGCAGGGCGCCACCCTGTCTCGGGCGTTGTGTCAGGTTGCGCTCGATCGCAATGCCGACGCGTTTGAAGAGGTCCGACCGCCCACGGTTGTGTTGACCGACACGATGATCAGTACCGGCCATCTTCCAAAGTTCATCGACGACGCGTATCACCTCGAGCGCGATGACCTTTGGGCCATCCCCACTGCTGAAGTTCCGCTTACGTCGTTAGCTCGCGATGAAATTCTGCGTGGTGCCGATCTACCGATGCGTCTCATGGCACAAACCGCATGCTTCCGTCGTGAAGCGGGTTCAGCTGGCCGTGACACGCGTGGCTTGTTGCGCGTGCACGAGTTCGACAAGGTCGAGATCCTTGCCTACTCGACTCCAGAACAAGCTCCTGCGTTACACGAGGAACTTCTTGCTCGTGCCGAAGGACTTATCGGCGCACTCGGGCTCACCTATCGAGTGCTCGATCTGTGCACCGGCGACATCGGAAACTCTTCGGCCCGCACCTTCGACATCGAGGTCTACGCGCCGGGTGTCGATCAGTGGCTTGAAGTGTCGTCGGTGTCGTGGTTTACCGATTACCAGGCTCGTCGCGCCAACATTCGCTACAAGGTCGAAGGGGCCAAGGGCAACGAAATTGCCCATACCCTCAACGGTTCTGCGCTTGCTGTTCCCCGTGTGTGGGCCGCGCTTGTTGAAACTCATCGCCAGCCCGATGGCACCGTGCGCATTCCTGAGATTCTGCAGCCATACATGCGCGGCGCGACCTCGATCGGCTGATCATCACGTGATCCTTCTTCGTCGATTCGCTGTCATCGCGGTTGGCGGCGTACTGGGCTCGTGGATGCGATGGCGATTGTCAGTGTGGTTCCCCGTTGCATCAGGAACAGTCCCAACAACGACGCTTGCGATCAATCTCGTAGGTTCGGCTCTCATTGGCATTGTGTTGGTGTTGTTTCTTGATCGACAGCCGCCGCGATTGCTCACACATTCGTTCCTTGGCACCGGCATTCTCGGCGCCTTCACCACGTTCTCGACATTCACGGTTGAGAGCGCCGAGTTGTTGCGGCAATCGGAACCGCTCACTGCCCTTGCCTACGTCGTTGCCTCTGTGGTTGGTGGAGTCGTAATGGCGTTGGTGGCGATGCGTTTCACGCGTCGGGTTATCCGCTTTGAGGTTGTGGCATGACCGCATGGATTGTTGTTGGACTCGCTGGTGCTTTTGGGGCAATGAGTCGCCACGCAGTGGACATTGGCCTTCGGCGTTGGTTCCCGAAGGGACCCTCGATTGGCATTCTTGTGGCCAACATTCTTGGTTCGTTCGTTCTGGGAATAGTTGTCGGAGTTGTCGCAACGCAAAGACTTGACGAGAACCTCCGGCTCGGTGTGGCTGCCGGATTCTGTGGAGCGTTCACCACGTTCTCGACCTTTGCCGCCGAACTCGTCGATCTTGTGAATGATCGCAACCACCGGATGGCACTGCAGTGGGCGGCGATGATGGTGCTTGGCGGTGGTCTCGCTGCCTATGCCGGCATTGCTCTCGGTCGCCTTTGATGACTTCGGCTTGGTATGGACAAGAAACCTGGAGTGAACTGGGCCAATGAGCGCAGCCCCGGAACTCGATGTCTTACGTGCGGAACTTCAGGAAAAAGGCTTGCGTCGTGCCGATCTGCTGAACGATCCATTTGCGCAGTTCGATGCATGGTTTGAGTTCGCCAAGAGTGTGAACACCCATGAGCCACATGCCATGGTGCTTTCGAGTGTCGGTGCTGACGGAATGCCGTCGTCTCGACATGTGCTGCTGAAGGGTTTCGACCACGGCTTCGTGTTCTTCACCAATTACACAAGTCAGAAGGGGCGAGAACTCATTGAGCACCCGCAGGCCTCGATCTGTTTCCCTTGGAACATCCTTTCTCGCCAAGTTCGCGTAGTCGGCACCGTTGAGAAAGTCACTGAGGCTGAAAGCGATGAGTACTTCAGTACCCGACCACGCGGTAGCCAGATCGGTGCATGGGCCTCGCATCAAAGTGACGTGATGGCCGACCGTTCGGTTCTTGAATCGCGCTGGGCGGAAACCGATCAGCGTTTTGAGGGCGTAGACGTTCCTCGTCCTCCCCATTGGGGTGGCTTTCGTATTCTGCCGAGTGAGATTGAGTTCTGGCAAGGACGACAATCACGACTGCATGATCGATTCCGCTACATGGTCGACGCGTCGCAGCAAACCGGATGGCGTATCGAACGACTTAGTCCCTGAACAAGCCTGCGCTTAGGGCAGCACCTTCATCACTTCTTCGGCCAACAAGTGAATGTGGTCGAGATCGTCCATGTCGAGTACCTGCAGATACATGCGCGTTGCGCCGGCTTCGGCAAACGACGCGATCTTGTCGATCACCTGCGCGGGAGAACCCGCAGCACCGTTCTGAATGAGTTCGTCGATTTCTCGACCGATGTTCTGCGCACGTCGTGCAATTTCCGCGTCGTTCGAGCCAACGCACAGCACCTGCGCGACCGAGTACGTCATCGATTCGGGATCACGCCCCCGTGCTTCACATGCGGCGCGCACGTTGTCGCAAGACGAGCGATAGATGTCGACTGGCGGGAATGGAAGGTTGAATTCATTGGCGTATTTCGCGGCCAACGCAGGTGTGCGCTTGGGGCCGTAGCCGCCCATGATGATGGGCGGGCCACCAAGTTGAACCGGCTTGGGAATCGCGGGCGAGCCCACGATGGTGTGGTGTTGCCCTTCGAATGAGTACTGCGAATCGAGCGGTGTGTTCCACATGCCGGTGATGATTTCGAGTTGCTCTTCGAGAATGTCGAAGCGCTGCCCAAGTGTGGGGAACGGAATGCCGTAGGCAGTGTGTTCAGCATCGAACCAACCGGCACCGAGACCAAGTTCGATGCGACCGTTACTCATGTCGTCGATCTGCGCGACCGCAACTGCTAACTGACCTGGCAAACGGAACGTTGCTGACGCGACAAGCGTGCCGAGACGAATGGTGCTCGTCTCCCGGGCGATGGCGCCGAGTGTGACCCAAGAATCGGTGGGCCCGGGAAGTGGATCGCCGGCGCCCATGCGCAGGTAATGATCGGAACGGAAGAAGGCGTCGAAACCGAGGTTCTCGGCGAGTTGCGCGACGGCGAGTTGTTGGCGATACGAAGCGCCCTGCTGGGGTTCAACAAAGATGCGAAGTTCCATGCGCCGAGGCTACTTGTCGGCGGTCCGGGCCTTACTGAGCAATGCGATGAACACAACGAGCGCTATCACAAGGCCGAGGATGAGACCGATGCGGGTGGGCCCAACATCGTTGATCCATTGGGTGATGCGGCCATTGAGATTGAACATCCAACCGGCAATGCCGCCGCCTGAGGTGTTGCCGTTCAACACGCGCAGCTCGTACCAGCCGTAATAGGCCACATAGAAACCAGCGAGAACGAGCAGTACGCCTGAAATGCGGTTGATGTAGGGCAGTACGCCGCGCATCTTCTTCACGACTCCTTGGCGAGCAAGTGCGATGGCAAGTGTGAGAACGATCAACACGAGCCCCATGCCAAGTGCATAGGCAATGAATGCACCAAGACCAATAAAGAAGTTCTGCTGATCGATCACGGTTGATATCGCAGCAATAAACAACGACAACGTGCAGCTTAGAGATACGAGTGCATAGGAAATGCCGAACACGAAAACCGATCCGAGCTCTCGGCCTTCGGGGCCTTTTGAGATCTTCGGCAAACTCACGGTGATTTCTCGACCCATGAGCAAGCGAATGCCGAGAATCACGAGCACGACGCCTAACACAATGGTGAGCCACGGCAACTTGTCGATAATGGAAGAAAGAATCGGGTCAAGGACGAGTCCAAGGACTCCAAATACGACAACAAAGCCTGCAGTCATCGCGGCACCAACAGCGAGTGCACGCATCACGGTTGCGTCGGCTCGGCTCTCGGTTTCTCTCGCGTTCTCGAGTCCCAAGAAGTAGGACAAGTACGCCGGGAGCATCGCGAAGCCACACGGATTAAATGTTGCGACCATGCCAACACCAAACGCGTAAACGATCGCTGAGTTCATATCAGTTACCGGTTGCGGTCTTCACGAGTGCGGCGAACTGTGCTTCGGTGAGCGCACCGGAGTGTGTGGCCAGAATGGTTCCGTTTGACGCCACGAGGACGGTGTAGGGAAGTCCGATTCCACCGAGTGAGCGCAGAATCGACCCGTTGACATCGCGTCCAAGCGGATAGGTAACACCTGTGCGATCGGCCATCGCTTGTCCGAGTTCGGGAGGTTCCAGATAATCGAGACCAAGAACGTCAATGTCGCCGCGGTTGGCTTGCCACACCTTTTCGAGCGCTGGCATTTCCGTTACGCAAGGTACGCAGGTCGACGACCACACGTTGATGAGTAGTGGTTTGTCATTCGGTACGAGATCTTTGGTTGAACCATCGAAGGCCACGTAGGAGATGTTCGGCAACCTGGTGCCGGTCACATCGTTTGTGTCAGCCAACTCGGGGGGCTGCTGTGCGTTGGGATCGAGCTTGGTCACGTCGGAGGGAGTCTTCGATGACCCACCCGAGACGGAGATGATGAGGGCAATTGCGAAACCCACGACAATCAGTCCCGCCACAGTGAGCGGGAGATAACGGCGCATGGCCGAACGGGGTTGGGGAGGAAGCGGTGCGGGTTCCATATGAGATCCGACTGCGAGAGGCAGTTCCGACCGTACTTGGACCCCCGCACCACTCCCAATCACCTCTCGGCGAAGCCGGTTCGGTGACAGGTCCGACTGTCCGAGGCAGCAGGTGGGATCGGCTCGATGGCGGCGATCCCACCCGGCTGCGGACAGGTGGTTGTTAGGCGGAGCGCAACCAGGACTGAAGGTGCACCGGCACGGGAATGTCGGGCAGCTCATCCTCGGCTCGAGCGAGCTTCGGCGGGCGGCCGCGGCGACGCTTGGTGGCGAGGATCTTTCCGTTGATGAACATTTGTCCACCCCACACGCCCCAAGGTTCGTGGCGCTCAATGGCCCCTTCGAGACACTCGACGATCACCGGACAGGTCGAACAGATCGACTTGGCCATGGCGATGTCCTGGAGCTCTTCAGAGAAATAGACTCCGGTCAACGTAGCGTTGAGGTCGTTGCATGCGGCGTCGGCCCTGACGGCCGGTGAGATGTCGTCGAGCGTCTCGGCGAGCATCGGTTCTTTCCTTTCGTGGGTGCACCGGAGTGCAGATGGGGTTGATGTTGGTGGTGGAGGGTTGTTGGACAGAGGTAGAGGGATGGAGGTTGATGGACGGGGGCGTGGCCGCACATGAAGAAAGGCCGCCGGGGGAACCCGGCGGCCTCAGTGCATGTACGCAGTGGTTACTGCGTCAGCTCAGAGATCGCCGGGACGGGTGCTTATGACCGAAAGTCGTAAAAGCGTTGGTCCCGGTGGCATACCAAGTGGCGGAAATGGTCACGTTGGCGCGCGATGCCACAGGCACGACGGAGGCCGGAATGGCCGAAGTACGCGAAGTGGTGGCAGACGTGAACATGGACTCCACCGAACCATGCCGGCGATAGCCGCGTCAACTGAATTAATGGAAATCGGCGTGTTCCCGTTCCTGCCAAGGGATCGGGGGCTAGCGTCGCTGGTCATGGGAGATGTGGAATCGACGGGGAAGAAGGGTTCGACCCGGCGAACCGAGCGCGAAAACGGCGCGAGCCGGGTGCTGCCCATTCCGAGTTTGGGTCGAGTTTTCCGGCGCGAGCGTCGTGTTCGATTGGGTGATGTCGATGCCACCGGGCGCCTTCGTCTCGATGCGGTAGCTCGCTATCTGCAGGACGTCGCCACCGATGATTCCGATGATCTTGGGAGTCTCGAGGCACGGGCCTGGGTGGTGCGCCGCACATTGATCGAACAGGATCAGGCCCCGCGGAATAGCGAGGATCTTGTGCTGGCCACGTTCTGTTCGGGGATGGGCAATCGCTGGGCTGAACGGCGCGTGTCGATGGCTGGCACGGCTGGCGGCTCGGTAGAAGCCGTGACGTTATGGGTGCATCTCGACCCCGTTACCGGTCGGCCAAAGACGTTGCCCGAAGAGTTCGTTGCGACCTACACCGAACCTTCGGGCGGCCGGGAGGTCACCGCGCGCCAAGTACACGAACCAGTTATTCCGGGTGATGACGACGTCCACACGATGCCGTGGTGGCCGCGTGTCACCGATCTCGATGTGCTGAATCACGTCAACAATGCGGTGTCGTGGGAAGTCGTGGAACAAACCCTTGAGCGTGTGCGTGCGCGCGAACTGATTGATCTCGATCCCGCAGGTTCGCTGCGCGCAGAGGTGGAATTTCGTGATGCGATTGATCACGAAGTTGTTATCGCCGCGATGCCATTGACGATTGCATATCGAGTTGCCGATGGCGTTCTCGATGTTGCGTTGTGGTCAACCGACGGGGAATCGGTGTATGTCACTGCGCAGTTGACATCTCGTCACTGAGTTCTCGCGCTGGGAATTAGTCAGTTGCGTCGAGCGCAGCTAGAGCGGCGTCAAGCATTCGTGCGGAACAACCACTCATTGAAATTGGTGGTGCAAGTTCGGTCACAAGGAGTTCGGTTATCGCTCGAAGTGCGGTGGATGCTTCACCTTCGGTGAGCACAATCGGTGCGCCGGTATCGCCACCTTGTGAAACAGCTGGTTCGAGCGGAATGCAACCAAGAAGCGGAAGCCCTTCACTTTCGGCGAGTGCAGCGCCGCCACCCTCACCAAACACCGCATGTGTATGGCCGTGATCGCAAGTGAACGCGCTCATGTTTTCGATCACACCGAGAACATGAAGATGACTCTTACGCGCCATCGTGACGGCACGAGTTGCGACGCGTTGCGCGCCAACTGCGGGGGTCGTGACCACAATCATTTCGGCTTGCGGAAGCATGCGCGCAAGGCCCATTTGGACATCGCCGGTGCCAGGTGGAAGGTCAATGACGATGTAATCGAGATCCTTCGCCCACGAGACGTCTTCGAGGAAATGCTGCACGGCGCGATTCAAAATGAGCCCGCGCCACATGAGTGCATCGGTTTCGTCGTCGACGAGCAATCCCATCGACACGACATCGAGTCGGCCAGTGCCAATGGGGATTGACTTCGGGATAATCGTGCGTTCTTCGTTCGGACCGGTTGTTGCTTCAAGTCGGCCTTCGATGCCGAGCATGCGCGGAATCGAGAAACCCCAAATGTCGGCATCGATGACACCGACGGCGAAACCGCGATCGGCCAGGGCTGCCGCGAGGTTGGCGGTAACTGACGACTTTCCGACGCCGCCCTTGCCTGAAGCAACGGCGAGCACTCGGGCACCCGGTGGAACTCGGTTGGGACCGGCGGCGGATTGGGCGTGCTTGCGAGCGACGTCCATGGCCGCGGCCTTCTGCTCGGCATCCATCTCGACCCAATCGATTGAGGCCGAGGTGATACCGGGCAGACTCTCGATACGGGTGAGGATTTCTCGCTTTAGTTGGGCCTTGAGCGGGCAGCCAGCGGTGGTCAGGGCCACCACGACGATCGCAGCGCCGGCTTCGGAAACGGTTGCGGAGCGGGCCATACCCAGTTCCACGATGTCGGCCCCGAGCTCGGGATCGACGACACCTCGGAGTGCAGCGAGGATCTCGTCGCTGGTGGGAAGGGCTTCCATACGGGAAATCTACCGGCGAGGACGGGGCAAACCCCGCCCAGACGTGTGTTCCTGGCGGTGATTCCGCTAGCCTTTTGCGTTACACCGCTGAATCACGGAGGACAACAGTGATCACGCTTACCGAAACCGCATCTTCAAAGGTTGCCGAACTCATCGCCCAAGAGGGCCAGGGAGATCTCATGCTTCGCGTCGCAGTGCGCCCCGGCGGCTGCAGTGGCTTCTCCTACGAAATGTTCTTTGATTCCGAAAAGGATTCAGAAGACGTCGTGAACACCGAGTTCGGTGTTCCGGTCGTAGTCGATCCTTCAAGCGCTCAGCTCCTCACCGGCGCGACCCTTGATTACAAAGATGGCCTTCAGGGTGCGGGCTTCGCGATCGACAACCCCAACGCGCAGAAGACCTGTGGTTGCGGTAACTCGTTCAGCTGATTCTCCTTTCACTTTCTGATCGACGGCCGCCTTCGGGCGGTCGTCGTCGCGTAGTGCCCTCTTCTTTCTCTACCTGACCGTGGTGGCATGACCGATTCCTCTCCAGCCGAAATAGCGCAGATCGCGTTCGTCGTTGACGGCGAACAGGTGAGCGTTCCCGACAACGGCGTGTCGTTGTTGGCGGCGTTGCGCGGCCGGCTCGGAAATCGGGCGCCAAAAGCCGGATGCAATCCGCAGGGTCAGTGCGGTTGCTGCACCGTGTTAGTCGACGGTGCACCGCGAGTCGCTTGTGTCACTCCAGTTCGCCGCATCGCTGGTCGCGTGATCACGACCGTTGATGGATTGGCCGAAGAAGACCGCGAGCGCTGGTCCGATGCGCTGTTAGCAACCGGTGGAAGTCAATGCGGTTTCTGCACCCCGGGCATTGTGTGTCGACTTGAGGGCCTGCGTTCGAAGAACGCTGCGGCCGACGATCTTGATGCAGTTGATCGCGCTCTGGCTGCGCATCTGTGTCGATGCACCGGCTGGCAAACGATCCGCGAAGCATGGTCAATGGTCGTGAGCGGTTCGTCTGCCGTGGAACATTCGCGAAGTAAAAACCGCAATTTCGAAGATGCGTCCCGTCGGGCAACTATCGAAGGTCGAGCAACACAGCAGGTTTCTGCAGAGGTTGTGCTTGGTCGCGGAGGGTTTTCCGAAGACACTGCGCCTCCCGACGCACTCGTAGCCATTCCCAACGGTGAAGGTGGATGGGTTGTCGCTGGTTCGTTGCCGGAAGCCCGTGCGTTGGCGGGCAAAGTCCAAGGCCGGCACGGAACGACGTCGCCGGAGGCGCCGCTTGAACTTCCTGAAGGCGATTGGGAACTGACGCTCCGAACTGGTTGGGTTGAGCCTGCCTATCTTGAGACCGACGCGTCGTGGTGCGAACCCGGGGGCGAGCCGTTTACCTCGCTCGCGAACGGTGGTGCATTCGGCGGCAAGTTGACGACCGACGTTGGACGCGTTGCTCGTGAACTTGCCTATGAACATCGACAAGCGGTTCGTGTGGTGTTGTCTCGCGAGGATGTTGTGCGTACTGGACCAAAGCGTCCGCCGATTGCCGCCGGTATTCGCTCTGATGGTTCAGGGGTGATTCGAGTTGTTCGCACCGACGGGATTGCAGAGGCGATCGCGCGCGTCGCGCCGCAGTTGGTTGTTGAAGAAGTCGATGTTGTCGGACCACCAACCTCGGTCGATATCCGCGGCGCTGGAACAGTTGAAGCTCAACTTCTCATTGCAGCGCTTGAGGCAAGGAAGAATGCACAAGCTATCGATGGCATGACGCACGCTGTAACGGTGACAAGTGCAGATGGTGCAGTCGCGTCAGTTGCGATTGGACTCGATGGTGTCATACACGTTGATCTTCGCTGTGGTCGTTTGCTCGACGCGATCGTCCTTCGCTCGTACGCAATCGGTGCGGTTCATATGGCACTCGGTTGGGTAACAAGCGAGGGTCTGTCTGTCGGCGACGACGGAACGATCAGTGATTTGACGATTCGTTCCTTTGGCGTCCTTCGTTCGGCTGACATGCCACAGATTGAGGTGACGTTGCACGAGCAAGACAGCGAACCGGTCAATGGCTCTGATGCGGTCTTTGCCGCAGCAGCAGCAGCGGTGTGGTCGGCTCAAGGTTGGCCGACCGATTGGCCGACGGGTCGCGGTGTTCTCGACGACGAACCTGTGACACAGTGAGTTCATGAGCACACCTATTGGTCCGTACACTCCCATCGTTCGCGCTGGAGACTTCCTTGTGGTCTCCGGTCAACTTGGATTGGTCAACGGGGAAATGATCGTGGGCGGCGTGACACACGAGACCACGCAGGCTCTGGCAAATATGGCGGCGCTCCTTGAAAGCGAAGGCGCTTCCCTGGCTGACGTCGTGAAGACCACGGTCTTCCTTCGCCATATGCGTGATTTCGACCTCATGAACGAGGCCTACATGGCGGCATTTGGTGATCATCGCCCGGCTCGCAGCGCCTTCGCAGTGGCCGAACTGCCTCGTGTGGCCCTGGTCGAGATCGAAGCGTGGGCTTGGTCGCCCGCCGAGAAGTAAGGTTTCGTCCATGGCTGGTGTCGTCATCATCGTTCTCGTGCTCCTGATCGCAATCCCTGTTGGGTTTCTCATGACCATGTCGATCGTGGCGGGTGTGTTGGGCTGGAGCGTCGAAGACGAGGTCGACGTGAACTATGCGGGCACTGAAGACTTGGCCTTGGCCTATCCCGAATCCTGATCGGATCTTGGTCTCTCGCTGGCTCGAGATGAACTTTTCGCGGCCCCACAACTTTTCGTCGACACGGACCGGGCTCGAGCGGTAGCGTGCCGATTCGTTAAGAAGGTGCTGGGAAGGTGTTCCGACCCCGCAGGACAGAAAGGGGTTCCGGAATGGCTGCCGGTACCGTCAAGTGGTTCAACGCTGAAAAGGGCTTCGGCTTCATCTCACGTGAGGGAGGCCCCGACGTGTTCGTGCATTACAGCGCGATCAGCGGCTCGGGTTACCGCTCACTTGAAGAAGGTCAAGCTGTCGAATTCGAGGTCACCAGTGGCCCGAAGGGTGATCAGGCACAGGACGTTCGTCCGCTCTGATTTCTCGGTTCATCCGAGTCGTGCTCGAGCCGCCCTCCGGGGCGGCTCGTTCCGTTCCCGGCCTTGGCGAGCTGCTGATAGGTGATCGAGCGGTCGCCGTCGATGAGGGCGATGCGAGCACCGTAAAGATCGAACGAATCCTTAAGGAATCGGGGAATGGTTGGGTTCGTCATGTTTCTCGGTGTCGGTGTCGTTGCCGGTGTCGAATTTCACGAGCCCCTTCGTGACTGTCCGAACTACTAGCCAACTTTTCCTGGTGACGCTTGTTTTTGGTTTACAGAAGACCTCGGTCGCGCAGCACCTCGGTGATCGCGTTTGCGAGTGGTTCGACATCCAACAGCACCGACGCATGTGTGCCGGGGATCACCATCTCAGTGACTGGTCCGGTGAGTGCGTCAGTCACACTCCAAGGTCCGCCGACTTCTTCGAACTGATTGGTGAGTATGACGACAGATGATCCTTGGTAGGGCCGCAGAGTGTGGCGGGCGGCCAGCAACTTATGCCGCTGGAGAACCCGCCAGAGGGCGATGCCGGGATCTCCTGTGTCGAATGGATTGCGCATCACTCTTCGCCGTTGCAGAAGAGCCCCAACAAATCCCCGCGGATGTTGCAGAGGCGATGGGACTTCCCAACGGAGTTGCTCCTTCTCCTTTGTTGGCGGGTCAATGAGGATGACGAGGTCAGTGGGGACTCCGCGCTCAAAGAGTGTGGATGCGGTCTCGAGGGCGAGACGGGTGCCGGCGGAAAAACCGATCAGCACGGTGTGCTCGGTGCGATTGAGTTCGATGATGTTGGCGTTGTGGACGCCTATCGCAGTGATCGATGGCAGCGGGGGTTCGCCATTGTGACCAACTACCCGCACGAATGACGAACGTATGGGGGCAGTTCTCTGGGCAAGGCGAGCCGGTCCGAACCCTCGGTCGTTGCCGAGGAACCAGAACGCGGTCGTCGGGTGATCGCCATCATGGAGGGTGAGGAGACCTTCGGGCGAGACTGATTGTGATCTGTCGTTGAGCAATCGAGTGACGCCCGCTGCAGTTGGGTCGGCAACAAATTGTGCGGGAGTGAGTTCCAGTCCGAAGTCTTCGGTCAATGCGTGAAGGAATTCGACGGCCGCCAGTGAGTCTCCCCCCGCATCGAAGAAGTTGTCATCGAAAGAAAGATCGAAGTCGAGAATCTCACACATGATTTCGAGGACCTGCCGCTCGGCGCTCGTCCGACCAGTTTGGATCGACAGGCCAGATCGAAGCGTCGGAGGAATCTCAATTTTGAGCAGCGCTGGTCGGTCGACTTTGCCCCGGTCGGTTGTTGGGAGTTTGTCAACCATCACGATGTCGCGGGGAAGTTCATGCAGAGCGAGCGTCTGCGCAACGACTCGTCGGAGATCGGAACCCGAAACTTCGGGGTCCTCGGGCACAACGAACGATCGAAGTCGATCAGGTGCTTCGGGAGGAATGGCGATCGTGATTGCAGACCGAACTCTCGTGTCGGCCAGGAAAATTGTGTCGACTGCAGCCGGGTTGACGAACCGTCCACGGATTTTGACGAGGTCGTCGATTCGACCCTCAACAATGAGGACGCCATCTTCATCGACATGCCCGAAGTCGCCGCTCAGGATCCAAGTCAGCCCTTCGCTATCGGTGAGGCCAACAGCAGTGGTTCGATCCGGGTCCTTCCAGTAGCCGAGGAACGGAATGCGGCGACGAACCGCGATTCGCCCTCTTTCTCCTTGGCGGACCGGGCGATCGTCGGGACTGAACAGTTCAAGCACACCGGTTGGATCCGGCCGGCCTGCGGGGATCGGACCGGGTGGCGGGAGGGGATCATCGGGGTGAAAGTCGATGTGGGTGATCCTCCCCGCTTCGGCGCCACCGTAGGTGTTGCGAATGCGCGCGTTCGGAAACGCTCGCCGGGCGAGTTCGATGTCGGCACGGGTCGTCGGTTCCCCGCCGAGGTCGATCGCCCGGAGCGAGGAGATCGGATCTTCCGACGACGCTCGGGCAAGTTCGCGTACGTGGGTGGTGGTGCCGGGGAAGTAGGTGAGGCCGAGTTCTACTGCTACGGCGCGCAGCCGGGCCGGTTTCGTCGTCGCCAGATCCAGATGGACGCCCGTTGCTCCAACCGAGAGGGCCATGAGTGAGTACATCGTTGACGAGAAAAACGACGGGGGCGAGGTAATCGCGATGATGTCATTCTCCGCCGATCCGCTGAACTCCGCCGACTCGAGAAGTCGTGAGTGGGCGATCAGCACTCCTTTGGGGGACCCGGTCGTACCAGAGGTGAAGCACAGCAATGCAGCGGAGTCGGGGTCGGTGTTGACGATCGGTAGATCGCGTTGTGGTTGATCGAGAAGTACGTCGAGAGAGAGTTCCTCGATTGGAGTGCACTCAATGCCCGCCGCGGTGAGAGCGACAGCGACGGTGGGGTCGAGACACAGCACTGGTCCCCCGACCGTTCGCACTGTTGAGAGGAGCGAATCGATTGGGCGGGTTGATTCCATCGGTGCACAGATCCGTCCTGCAGCGAGCGCAGCAAGATGAAGTACGAGACCTTCGGTACCCAATGGGCCGATGACGCTGACGGGGGTGTCTTTGTCTCCATTTGCAAACACGCGGTGGTGGGCTGCTGATGCGATAGCCCGTCCGAGTTCGGCGTAGGTGAGTGATCGCTCACCGGTACGAATTGCGATGTGGCCGCTGCGTTGGGTTACTTGCCGTGAGATCGACTCGGGAATCGTTAGGTACACAAGTTGTCCTCTATTTTCCTTGTCGTACCCAAAAGTAGTCCGCTCTTCCACTGTCGAACGAGCGCTTCGATCCTGTCTACGAACCCCACCGCGATTGGCCGAATCGATAGCCGACGCTGCGCACCGTTTGAATCAGATTGGCGTGATGTTCGCCGAGTTTGGCGCGCAAACGTCGAATGTGAACATCGACAGTGCGGGCGCCGCCGTAGTACTCGTAGCCCCACACACGGCTAAGCAGAGTTTCACGCGTGAACACTTTGCCTGGGTTCGAGGAAAGGAACTTCAGCAGTTCGTATTCCATGTAGGTGAGATCAAGCGGTGCGCCACCGATCGCGGCCTGATAGGTCTCAAGGTTGAGCACGAGTTCTCCGTACTCAACGAGTTCAGGTCGCACACCTGCTCCGGTATTCCAATACAAATGCTTGAGACGGGCCTCGAGTTCGCGCGGGTGGAATGGCGCCAAACAGAAATCGTCGTAGAGGTCGTCGCGCAGTTCGAGGTCGCCCAATTGCGTTCCGCTTACCAAGAGCAATAGTGGTTCAAGTGGAACATCGCGCTTGCGCAGTGCGCGGCACAGAGCGAACGCGCGCTCAGGGTCGAGATAGGCACAAATAATTGCGCCACCCCAACCGCTTTCGGGTTCGATACGAGACGCGGCGAGTTCGTCACTTGCGGACTTCCACGGATACCCGGACAAGTCGAGTGCCTGTGCGAGTTCCGGGGGTGGAGGATCGGGGAAAATGAGGATTGGTTCCATGATGGTTACCAAGCCGGAAGGTACCGATCGAGTTCGAACTGTGTGACCTGAGCCTTGTAATCGGACCATTCCGCACGCTTATTGCGCAGGAACCATTCGAAAATATGTTCGCCAAGTGCTTCAGCAACGAGTTCCGAGCTCTCCATGACATCGAGTGATTCCGAAAGCGATTGCGGAAGAGGGCGGATGCCTTCGGCAGCGCGCTGCTCGGGAGTGAGTTCGAAAACGTTCGCTGCCGCTTCGGGCGGCAGTTCGTAGCCTCCTTCGATTCCCTTGAGGCCGGCGGCGAGCATGACTGAATACGCGAGGTACGGGTTACACGCCGGATCGGGTGCGCGGTATTCGATACGAGTCGACGATTGCTTGCCTCGCTTGGTGACCGGAACCCGAACAAGAGATGACTGATTGTTGCGTGCCCACGTGATGTACACCGGTGCTTCGTAACCAGACACCAAACGCTTGTATGAGTTCACGAGCTGATTGGTGACGGCGGTGATCTCAGGCGCATGGTGCAACAAACCAGCGATGAAACCGCGCGCGACCTTTGACAATCCAACGGGATCGCCAGGTTCATGGAATGCATTCTCGTCACCTTCAAACAGCGACATGTGAGTGTGCATACCCGAACCCTGCACGCCACCAAGCGGCTTAGGCATGAACGATGCAAACACGCCCTGCTCCATCGCGATCTCTTTCACGATGAGACGGAACGTCATGATGTTGTCGGCCATGGTGAGTGCGTCGGTGTAACGCAGATCGATTTCGTGCTGACTCGGTGCATCTTCGTGAAACGAGTACTCAACCGGAATGCCCATTGCTTCAAGAACAAGCAACGTGCGCGTGCGAAGGTCACTGGCAACGTCGGCAGTGGTGAGGTCGAAGTACGAACCGGAGTCGAGCGGAACAAGCGGCTTCGAAGGATCGCCCTCGGCGAAGTAGAAGAATTCCATTTCGGGCGCGGTCATGAATGAGAAGCCGCGGTCGTGTGCCCTATCGAGGTTGCGCTTGAGTACCTGTCGAGGGTCGCCCTCGAACGGGGTGTCGTCGTGGTTGAGAATGTCGCAGAACATACGGCCGGAGATTTCCGAGCCCTTCCCCCACGGGAGAATCTCGAAGGTGTTGGGGTCGGGTTTGGCGAGCACGTCCGATTCCTGTACTCGGCTGAACCCGTCGATCACCGAACCATCAAAGTGGAGACCCTCTTCAAAGGCGTTCTCGAGTTCGGCCGGTGAGATGGCCACGGACTTGAGCTGGCCCAGCACGTCGGTGAACCACAAGCGGATGAGGCGAACCCCACGCTCTTCGACGGTCCTGAGCACGTAATCCTGCTGACGTTCCATGGGGTAAGTGTCCCACGCCCGGCCCTCTGGCCCCAAGGCCGTTCTTTGGCTTCCGGTCTGAGTTCACGTTCCGTTCACAATTGGGCAACAGTTGGGAAAACAGGGCCTGACACCATGGCTTTGTCACTCCTCAGGAGCCGCCTTGGCGCCGGGGGTAGTGTCCCCAACGATCAGCGGTCCGGATCAGACCGGATCGCACCCCCACAGGAGGAACCGTGCAGGAACGCACTCCCGAAGAAGTACTGAAGCTGGTGAAGGACGAAGGCTGCGAGTTCGTCGACCTCCGCTTCTCGGACCTGCCCGGCATCATGCAGCATGTGACCATTCCGGCTCACGTGCTTAGTGAAGACCACTTCACCGAAGGCCACGGTTTCGATGGCTCCTCGGTTCGAGGTTTCCAGGAGATTCAGGAATCGGACATGGTGCTCATCACCGATCCGAACACCGTGTACATGGATCCGTTCATGAAGCACAAGACCGCCGTCATCCACTGCTACGTGGCCGACCCGGTGACACACGAGAGCTACACGCGTGATCCGCGTTATGTCGCAACGAAGGCCGAGGCCTACCTAAAGACCACTGGTATTGCCGATACGGCATTCTTTGGTCCCGAAGCCGAGTTCTTCGTATTCGACGATGTTCGTTTCGACACGCAGCCCAACGGCTCGTTCTACATGGTCGATTCAATCGAAGGTGAATGGAACTCTGGCACCGACGAAGGTCCAAACCTCGCGTACAAGCCCCGCACGAAGCAGGGATACTTCCCCGTTCCGCCGATGGACCACTACCAGGATCTCCGCGGTGACATGACTCTCGCCCTTCATGGCGTTGGCATCGAAACCGAACTTCACCACCACGAGGTTGCCTCCGGTGGTCAGGGCGAAATCGGTATCAAGTTCAACACCCTTTTGAAGATGGCTGATCAGCTCATGACCTTCAAGTACGTCTTGAAGAACGTTGCATGGCAGGCCGGTAAGTCGCTTACCTTCATGCCGAAGCCGATCTTCCAAGACAACGGTTCGGGCATGCACACGCATCAGTCGCTCTGGAACGGCGGAGAGCCGTTGTTCTACGACGAAGCCGGTTACGCCGGACTTTCGGACGTTGCTCGCTGGTATATCGGTGGTCTTCTCGCTCACGCTGATGCGGTCATTGCATTCACGAACCCCACCACCAACTCGTTCAAGCGTTTGGTGCCGGGTTACGAAGCTCCCGTGAACCTCGTTTACAGCCAGCGCAACCGTTCGGCTTCGATCCGAATCCCGCTCGCTTCGCAGAGCCCGAAGGCAAAGCGCATCGAGTTCCGTTGTCCCGACTCCACCAGCAACCCGTACCTCGCCTTCTCGGCGATGATGCTCGCTGGTCTCGATGGCATCCAGAACCGCATCGAACCGCCGGCTCCGGTTGACAAGGACCTTTACGACCTTCCGCCGGCA
>JBILIB010000011.1:0-28226 GCA_044350215.1 Acidimicrobiales bacterium | reverse complement strand
TGAAGACGTCGATACGCATGACCACTAGTCCTCGTCAAGAAGTTCAAAGAGACCGTCAGGAACGTCGACGACCAATCGATCTTCATCGTCACGACCTTCGAGGAAACGCAGTGGCACAAGAGCGCCACTGTCGAGCACAAGAAGATCGCTCGCAGGATTGTCCTGCACGGCAACAACGGTGCCGCGTTCGGTGCCATCGATTTCGACGACAGTTGAACCAATCAGTTCATGAACCCAAAGAGCGTCCGGATCTTCGTCGTCAAGGGGTTCTGCCGAAAGCACTAGTCCCGAAATTTCCTCGGCACCCTCACGGCCGTACACGCCCTCGAAGGTCACGATCCAGCGATGCTGATGTGGACGCGACGCAGTGATCACGAATTGGCGTTCACCGGCGAAGAGACGCGTACCGGGAGCGACACGATGTGTTTCGGTAGTTGTCAGTGCAACGACGACGTCGCCGCGCACTCCATGCGGTTTGTCGATGCGGCCGACCTCGAGGAGGTTCACCGAATCAGTCGAGGAACTCGACCTCGACATCGCCACCATCACGGGCGGCGGCGGCGCGCACGACGGTGCGGATCGACTGCGCAACACGACCGCGCTTGCCGATGACACGACCCATGTCGCCAGGACCAACGTGCACGTTGAGGACAGCCTTGCGACCGCGATCGTCAAGTTCGATCTCGACGGCGGCCGGATCCTCGACCAGTTGCTGAACGACGTAAGTCAACACGGCCTTTGCCGTGGTGAAGTCGGGAGTAACTTCCGACGCGTCGACGGTGTCGGCGGCGTCGCTCACGATGCTGCGCCGGTGAACTGCTCCCAAGCGCCAGAGATCTTCAGAAGCTTCTCGACAACCTCAGTGGGCTGAGCGCCCTTCTGAAGCCATGCGACAGCTTTGTCGTTATCAATGGTGATCTCGGAGGGCTCGGTGCGCGGGTTGTAATGACCCACGATTTCGATGAACCGGCCGTTGCGCGGCGAGCGCGAATCGGCGGCAACGACGCGATAGGTCGGTTGCTTGGTCTTTCCCATCCGCATGAGGCGGAGCTTCACCACGAGGTTTCTCTCTTCTGCTGGTCGTGCAAGAACGGACTACGAACGTTATCGGCCGAACCAATCGGGACGGCTGAGCGGCCTTCAATGGTGACCCGCGACGGAGCCGCGGGCAAGTTCAGAACTCAGCCGAGGCCGAGCGGGTCGCTATCGGGGCCCCCGGGAAGGCCCGGAAGGCGGAGTCCGCCACCAGGTCGGCCGCCACCAAGATCGGCTTCGAAATCGGGCAATCGCAAGGGCGCCTTGCCTTTCGGGGCGACGCGTCCGCCGCCGGAGGTGCGACCGCCGGGACCCTTGGACTTCCCCTTGGCCGCTTTACGACGGGACTTGTTCAAACGCTTCGTTCCGGCCCCACCCATTCGCTTCATCATCTTGGACATCTCTTTGAATTGCTTGATGAGTTCGCCGACCCGGGCTGCTTCGGTCCCAGAACCATTTGCAATTCGCACCCGACGCGACTGGTCAATGAGGTCGGGATCAACTCGTTCTGCAGGTGTCATCGATCGAATGATGGCCTCGACACGCGCGATTTCCCGATCGTCGATCTGCGCGTTCTTCACCTCTTTGGGAATGCCCGGCATCATGCCGAGGACGCCCGAGAGAGGACCCATTTTTTTCAACTGCTGCATTTGGTCGAGGAAATCCTCGAGCGTGAACTGCCCTTCGAGAAGTCGTGTGGCAGCTTCTTCGGCCTGATCTTTCTCGAAGACCTCTTCGGCCTTTTCGATAAGCGTGAGCATGTCGCCCATGCCGAGGATGCGGCCGGCAAGACGATCTGGATGGAACAGATCGAAGTCACGGAGTTTTTCACCAGTCGAAGCAAACGCAATCGGACGACCCACAACTTCCTTGACGCTGAGTGCAGCACCACCGCGCGCATCGCCATCGAGTTTGGTGAGGATGACACCGTCAAGTTCGAGAGTCGCGTGAAATGCCTCGGCGGTATTGACAGCATCTTGGCCAGTCATCGCGTCGATAACAAGGAACGTGTAATCGGGATCAACAGCTTCGGAGATCCGGCGGACCTCGTCCATTAACTCGGAATCGATCGCAAGACGGCCAGCAGTATCGACAATGACAATGTCGCGGCCGGTCTTGCGCGCTTCAAGTAATGCGCTCTTTGCAACCTGAACCGGATCGGAATCTTCAGAAAAGACCGGCACTTCGATCTGACGACCGAGTGTGCGCAACTGCTCAACAGCGGCGGGCCGCTGAAGATCAGCACCAACCAGAAGTGGATGACGACCTTGGCTCTTAAACCAGCGGGCCAGTTTCGCTGAGTTGGTTGTCTTACCCGAACCCTGCAAGCCGGCCATAAGAACAACAGTCGGCGGCTTTGCGTTGTAGGTGATGCGAATGGTTTCGCCGCCGAGTGTGGCGGTGAGTTCGTCATTGACAATCTTGACCATTTGCTGGCCAGGATTCAGCGCCTTGGAAACCTCTTCGCCAACGGCACGATCTCGGACCCGCGCGCAGAAGTTCTTGACGACGGTGAAGTTAACGTCGGCCTCGAGAAGCGCGAGACGAATCTCTCGCAGAGCGTCATCGACATCGGCTTCGGAAAGCTTTCCCTTGCCCTTGAGTTTTCCAAGGACAGACTCAAACCGATCTGAAAGTGATTCAAACATCAGACAGCTACTCCATCGTGATCGCTCTCAACAACGGTGAAAGCGTCTTCAAGGTCATGCTCGTGATCGTGGTTATGCGACAGAAGTCCCACTTGGCGACCCACAAAGAATCCGATCACCACGCCCACGGTTAGTGCACCAATGATTTTCCAACCGAGTGCACGAGTGACAACGGCACCACCCTTCACTGGCAGAGCACCAACCATGTAACCAGCACGGAACGTGAACCCCAGCGAGGAAAGAAGAACCTTGGTTGGCAACGCAATCACCTGCCAAAGGACATGGAGAGGAAAACTCACCAATTTCTTCATGTGAACAGTGCCTCCACGAATTCGGCAGCATCGAATGGAACAAGATCTTCTGCGCCTTCACCGAGGCCAACCAACTTCACCGGAATACCAAGTTGATCGTGAATGGCAATCACGATGCCACCTTTGGCAGATCCATCGAGTTTCGTGAGCACAACACCTGTGAGTTCCACGGCCTCGGTGAACTGCTTGGCTTGAACTAAGCCGTTCTGACCAGTAGTTGCATCAATGACAAGGAGCACCTCTGTAACCGTTCCTGCACCCTTGTCAGCGACTCGTCGAACCTTACTGAGTTCTTCCATGAGGTTCACTTTGTTATGAAGGCGTCCGGCGGTATCAGCGAGAACAAGATCAATGTTTCGTGCGTTTGCGGCTTCGACACCGTCGAAGATCACTGCGCTTGGATCCCCGCCTTCACTGCCTCGGACGAGTTCCGCACCAGCACGATCGGCCCACATCCCAAGTTGCTCAGCAGCAGCAGCGCGGAAGGTATCGCCGGCAGCCATAAGAACAGTGCGCCCTTCTCGGACCTCGCGCACACCCAACTTTCCGATCGTTGTCGTCTTTCCAACACCGTTCACACCGACAAAGAGCCAAACCGTTGGTCCAGACTCACTCGACTGAGTGAGTTCACGATCGAATCCGCTCAGTCGATCGGTCATCTCTGACTTCAATGCACCGAGCAGTTCTTCGCCATTCGAAAGTCCGTCAGCTTTGACTCGCGCCCGCAGGTGATCGAGAAGTTCCTGAGTTGAGGCAACGCCGACGTCGGCGAGGATGAGTGCTTCTTCGAGTTCGTCCCACGTCTCAGCATCGATCTTTGAACGACCAGCGATCGAACCCATCGCACCCGATAACGCGGCACGAGCCTTTCCCAGACGGTCGCGAAAACGCGGTCGTTCAGTACTGATTTCTGGCTCGTCAACCTCAACAACTTCAATAACTTCAGGGCTGACCGTCTCAACCTCTACAACTTCAGCGACACGGTCGTCGACCGGAGCGCGTCGCTTCGACCGCGGCTCTATCGACCCACGTCGATTCCGAGGAGCAATGAAACCAAACCCGATGATCAGACCAAGAAGGACGACGACGGCAACGATGATGAGGATCTCAGTCATGGGAAAATCAGCCTAGTGGGCGACCCTTCGGGCCCATCCGGGCGAGGTCGTCCGCACCCCCATTCGAACCCTCCGCTCGGGCCCCCAACGCGCCAGTGGCCGCCCTTGCGGGCGACCACTCATAACGACCTCTTTGGGAAAACCGTCTTAGTTCAGCGTGCCGAGGGTGACCTCGACCTCAAGAATTTTGCCGTCACGATTGACTTCAACGACGACCATGTCGCCAGGGCTGTACCCACTTGCCATTCCCCGAAGTTCATCAAAGTCGCGAACCGGCACGCCGTCGATCGCAACGATGAGGTCTCCGGACTCGATGCCGGCCTTATCGGCGGCGCCGCCACCCGTGACGCTCTGAACATAGGCGCCAGCACTACCTGAAGGAGTCGAACTCGGGCCAGTCAGACCGAGTCCAGCTCGAGCAACAGTTTTGCCAGCAACAAGCTGATCGGCGACTCGCTTGGCTGTCGAAATCGGGATAGCGAAGCCAATACCGGTGTTTTCGCCAGTCTCGCTGTAGATCGATGAGTTGATACCCATGATCTCGCCACTTCGATTGGCCAAAGCCCCTCCAGAGTTACCCGGATTGATTGGGGCATCGGTCTGGATCATGTTGATGACAAAACTCCTCTGATTCGGCAGCGGACGATTCACCGCAGAGACGATGCCCGAAGTCACTGTCTGCTCAAGTCCGTAGGGACTACCGACAGCAACGGCAATCTGACCAACATTCGGCTTCGCTGTTGCCAACTTTGCGGCGGGAGCAGCAAGTCCACTAGCGCGAATAACGGCAATGTCAGTACCTGTATCGGCACCAAGCACCTGGCCCTTCACAGCAGTGCCTTGCGAATCGCGAACGGTCACCGTGCTCGCGGTGCCAACAACGTGGGCGTTGGTGATGAAGAGATCCGTGTCGTAGGCAACGCCAGATCCAACGCCGTTGGTGGTTTCAATCTGCACCACCGACGGGCTCACTGTTGCCGCGACGTAGGCAATCGGCTCGGAACCCGGATCGATCGTGACCGCAGTTGTCGTAACCTGACCGCTTCCTGCTGAACTACGAATCACTGTTGTGGTGTTGCCATCGACAAGCGATCGAATGCCGAAGCCAAGTCCAAACAGACCCACAACAACGACGGTGGCTACAACAACTCGGAGGAATGAATTCGAACGACGCGGCCTAGATGGAGTTGCGCCACGTTCTGGCGGCGGAGTCGGAGCTCCACCCCACGGAGCCGGCGTAGCAACCGGAGGCACAGGAGGTGCCGGAGGTGCCGGCACACCGGGGCCACCGCTCCCCCACGTCGGGGGCACCGGGGGTTCCCAAGTTCCGGCCGGCGTCGGCGGCGTTGGGGGCTGTGGCGGCATTGCGGGGGGCTGGTTGTCCCAGGTCATTTCGAATCGGCTCCTGCAACAGTTTCGGATCGAATGGTGCGGACACCTTGAGGTGAACGTGACTGCAACGTACTGAGAGGCAGCGAAAGCCGAACGAAAGTCGAGACTTCTTCGGAGCGACGCACAATGTCTAGGCCATCGCTATAGGGGGAGGCGGGAGAGGCGACTGTTGTTCTGCCGGCGCTAACGCCGGTAACCAGAGAGCAAAGGCTGATCCGTGCTCTACCTGCGACACCAACTTCACTTCGCCACCATGGGCTTCGGCGATCTGCCGGACGATGGTGAGGCCAAGCCCACTTCGTCCCTGTTCGCGACCTGCCCTGGGGTCGCCGCGCCAAAACCGCTGGAAGACTCGATCTCGGTCAGACGGATCAATGCCCGGGCCTTGGTCCTCGACCGCCATCCAAACCCACGGGCCATCGAGTCCGCCTCGAAGTCGAACCGTGCTGCCTTCGGGCGAATAGCGAATGGCATTAGCCAAGAGATTCCCGAGCGCTTGGCGAAGCGCCAAACGATCTCCGATAACCCAAAGCCCCGAGTCGGCGTGATGCAGAAGGTGAACGCCAGCTGCTACTGCAGGCACATTGAACTCTTCGGCGGCTTCATTGATCAATTGCCCAACATCGACTGGATCGCGCTCGAGAGAAAGCGTTCCTTTACGCGCATAGACGAGTAAATCATCGACAAGTCGAGCCATTCGCTCGGAGGAACGTTCAACAACTTCCGCCGTATGGCGGAGATCATCCGCACTCGCATCGGGATCAGAAAGCGTGACTTCAAGATTGGTACGAATCACCGCAAGTGGATTACGGAGTTCGTGGCTCGCTTCGTGAATGAATTGACGTTGACCTTCGAATGCTTCGTCAAGACGACCAAGCATGTCGTCAAAGGTATCGGCGAGTTGACGCAGTTCATCGTTCGGTCCGCCTAGATCGATGCGCTGTTTGAGATCACTCGCTTGAATTTCACGCACCGAATTTGAGATCTCGCCGAGCGGTCGGAGCATGCGACCACTCACGATCCAGCCGACGACCAGACTCGTAAAGAATAACGCTAGTAGCGACCAAAACGAATACACCCGTAACGCGTCAAGCGCTCGTTCGTTCACTGATCGCTGGACTAATTGCGCCTGATCAGGCTGGATGAATGTGATACCCCCAACCTGAAATGCAGTTGCTGAGATCTTTTGATTACTCAGCGAATTGTGGAGACCCAAATAGATGCCACCAACAACAAGTGCAGCAAGACCAAAAACGAGAATCGACCACACCG
Organism: Acidimicrobiales bacterium; assembly: GCA_044350215.1. Classification (GTDB taxonomy): domain Bacteria; phylum Actinomycetota; class Acidimicrobiia; order Acidimicrobiales; family Acidimicrobilacustridaceae; genus Acidimicrobilacustris. The sequence goes on along the minus strand of JBILIB010000011.1, from coordinate 21,452 downwards.
CCGTCAGACGAAAGCGGATGGAGCCCATCCATGCAGGCAAACGCTTTGAGGCTCGGTAGCTACGTGAATGAAATCGGGTGCGAACAGCGCTATTTGAACGCGTTGGTGCCACGGCCAAGTCCCGCTGATCAGCGTCTGCCCCGGAAAGGTGCGGATCAATCATGGATCAAGCAATCGATATCCGGAACCGATAACGGTTTCAATGAGCGGCGTTTCATCGCCAATAGTGACTTTACGGCGGAGTGTGCCGACCGTTACACGAACGGTATTGGTGAACGGATCCGCGTGTTCGTCCCAAACGTGTTCAAGCAGTGTCTCCTGCGAAATTACTTCGCCCGCGTGCAGCATGAAATAGCGAAGGAGTGCGAACTCTTTAGCGGTGAGATCGAGTAGGCGAGATCCGCGCCTTGCTTCATGGCGCGCGTCGTCGACTTCAAGTTCGCCTACCACCGTGACTGATGAAACAGCCCGGGAATCGCGGCGCAGTAATGAACGCACCCGAGCCAACAGTTCCGGAAACGCGAATGGTTTGACGAGGTAGTCATCGGCACCATCGTCAAGGCCGGCAACACGATCCTCGAGTCCGTCACGAGCCGTGAGCATCAAAATTCGGGGCTGAGGATCGGCTTCAGCCCGCACCCGCCGGCACACTTCGCGACCATCAATGCCGGGCATGGTGATGTCGAGGCACAGCAGGTCGTAGGTAGTGACCATGACCTTGTTGAGCGCATCGGCACCGTCGTTGGAAACGTCGACTGCGTACCCCTCGCGACGCAAACCTCTCGCCACCGCCTCGGCCAAATCGACTTCATCGTCAACGACAAGAACTCGCACGGCGTTGACGGTATCGCCCCAGACTCCCCTCTTCATCGCACTCCCCGCCGAAAACCCGTACTGCTCGGCCAAAGACAAAATTGATTCTCGGCTTTATGGTGGTCTTCGGTCCAATGTGGTCCCCTTCGCTCCATGACCGCGACCCATAACCTCCAAACCTCCCCATATCCCCTCCAGGAGCCCCTGATGTCCGACCCGTCGTTCCCTTCCTCCCCAGCCTCGATACCCGTCGATAGAACGGCTTCCTCATCCGCCGATGCGGCGCTACTCGAGGCGGCGCTCATGGAGATGAAGAAGGTCATCGTTGGCCAAGACCGTGCGATCGAGCGACTCTTCGTCGGCCTTCTTGCTCGCGGCCATGTGCTGCTCGAGGGCGTACCTGGCCTGGCCAAAACACTTGCTGTGGAGACGCTCGCCACGGTGATCGGCGGTAATTACAACCGCCTCCAATTCACCCCTGATCTTCTTCCCGCCGATCTCATCGGCACTCGAATCTTCCGTGCATCGAACGAGACCTTCGATATCGAGTGGGGTCCAGTCTTTGCCAACATCGTTCTGGCCGATGAAATCAATCGCGCTCCCGCCAAGGTGCAGTCCGCTCTCCTCGAGGTCATGGCCGAGCACCAGGTGTCCATCGCCGGCACCACGAAAAAAGTTCCCGAGCCGTTCTTGGTGCTCGCCACCCAGAACCCAATCGAGAGTGAGGGTGTCTACCCGCTTCCCGAGGCTCAGCGAGACCGTTTCCTCATGAAGGTTGTGGTCGGCTATCCAACCGCAGCAGAAGAAGCTCAGATCGTTGCTCGCATGGGAGTCGGTGCACCGAGAGCCCAGGAGGTGCTCAGCCTCGAACAGCTCGTTGAACTACAGACATCCTGCGATGCGGTGCACATTGCACCTGCGGTTGCCGATTACGCCGTTCGCCTTGTTCTCGCCACTCGCGAGCCTGCAGCCTATGGACTTCCCGAACTCGCAGAGCTCATCTCATGGGGCGGAAGTCCAAGAGCTTCGCTTGGTCTTGTCGCTGGCGGTCGTGCGCTCGCCCTCATGCGCGGACGTTCCTACGTATTGCCGCAAGACATCTTCGACATCGCACCCGATGTGTTACGACACCGAGTTGTGCCGTCATACGAAGCACTCGCGCAGGGACTCTCCGTTGAACAGATCCTCGCCCGCCTTCTGTCGACGGTGCATGCGCCCGTCATTGCTCCGTCACAGAACCCAACCGCAGTTACCGGCCGTTGAGCGCCAAGAAAACCGCGGCCCCCTCAATAGACGGCACCCCCGCCGCGGAGATTCTCCGCCGCCTCGAAATCAGTGTGACTCGTCGGCTCGATGGACTGCTCCAAGGAGACCATCGTGGACTGACGCCGGGTCACGGCTCTGAACCCGGAGAAATTCGGGCCTACCAACCAGGCGACGACGTCCGCCGGATTGACTGGAACGTAACCGCACGACTCGGCGAGACCCATGTGCGCGACAGCGTTGCTGATCGGGAACTTGAGACATGGATCCTTGTAGATGCATCTGCATCACTTGCGTTTGGAACAGCTACCTGTGAGAAGCGTGATGTTGCTCTTGCGGGAGTCGCGGCCACTGGTTTTCTCACGGCGCGGACGGGCAATCGAATCGGCGCAATGACGATCGGTCCCAACGGTGCATCGCCACCCATTCCGGCACGCTCAGGGCGTGTACACATGCAGGCACTCCTGCGTCAGGTACTCGCGGCGCTCGACAATCCTCAACCTGGCCGCACCGATCTGACCGCTGGCTTGCAACGCATCGCCGGCACGGCCAAGCGACGCGGACTCATTGTTGTGATCTCTGACTTCCTCGACCCAGGACCGTGGGATGCAGCACTTCGCACCTTGGCTCTGCGCCACGATGTCTTATGCATCGAGGTCGTCGACCCCGTTGAACTGGAGCTTCCCAATGTCGGAATGTTGTTGCTTCATGACGCCGTCACTGGTCGCGAAATCGAAGTGCCCACAGGTAACGCAAAGTTTCGTGAGCGCTATGCCCGTGCCGCTACCAATCAGCGAGCCACAATCGCAACTCGGATCCGTGCAACGAGTGCCGATCATTTAGTGCTTCGAACTGACCGCGATTGGTTGCTTGACCTCGCCCGATTCGTTTCTCGTCGACGCGACCGCATTGATTCACTTTCTCGTTCGGCTGCACATGGATCTGGGAATGTAGGAGCAATTGCGGGAGCGACCATGACCACTGGAGTCACCCGATGATGGGTATTTCATTTCTCAGCCCATGGCGATTGCTTCTGCTTTTCGTCGTCGTTGCCCTCGGCATCACCTATGCCTTGTTCCAAAAGCGCCGCTCGAAATACGCAGTGCGATTTACCAACCTCGAACTACTCGAGTCCATTGCGCCGAATCGCCCCGGCTGGCGACGCCACATCGCCGCAGCAGTGCAACTTGTTGCGCTCTCTGCGTTGGTGTTGGCCTTCGCTCAACCCGTGCACGACGTGAAGGTTCCTCGCGAACGAGCAACGGTCATGCTCGCGCTCGACGTATCGCTCTCGATGGAAGCGACCGACGTGAAACCTAACCGCATCGAGGCAGCAAAGGCAGCAGCAATCGCGTTCCTTGATGATGTTCCCGCTCAGTTCAACGTTGGGCTCGTGACCTTTGCCGGAAGCGCAAAGATTCGCGTTGCCCCCACTACCGATCGTCAGCAAGTTGCGAACGCTATTCAAAACGCTCAACTCGCTGATGGAACAGCAATAGGCGATGCGATCGATGCCAGCCTTGATGCGCTCAGAGACGTTCCGCCCGCCCCCGATGGCGCAGCGGTTCCCGCAGCAATCGTGCTGCTATCCGACGGCACGACAACGATGGGAACGCCGAACATCGCTGCCACCCAACGTGCAGTCGATGAAGGTGTCCCCGTTTCAACGATCGCTTTTGGCACGCCGACCGGAACTGTCACGCTGCCCAGCGGCCAGATTGTCAGTGTGCCTGTCGATGCACCCTCGCTTGAGGCGATCGCAAAGCAGTCTGGCGGCAACTTTTACGAGGCATCTACCCAGAACCAGTTGACTGACGTCTATTCGAAGATCGGATCCTCCATTGGATATGACGAGGTGGAGTCATCGCTCACACAGTGGTTCGTTGCAGCCTCGTTCCTCACGCTCGTTCTGGCGTCAGGTCTCGCTCTGGCCTGGTCGAACCGACTGCCGTAGCACTTGCGGTGCAAAACGAACGGCGAGTTAAAACTCGTTACGAGGACACCTTTTCGCTAACGACTCGTGACGAACCACCTGGTTGCATCGATACGCCATAAAGGCAGTCAGCGGCTTCCATCGTGCGCTTTTGATGGCTCACGATGACGAGCTGTGCATCGTTACGGAATTCCGCAACGAGACCAAGAAACCGGCTGAGATTTATATCGTCGAGGGCGGCCTCGACTTCGTCCATCACGTAGAACGGTGATGGGCGGCTGCGGAAGACTGCAAACAAGTAGGCCAAGGCTGTGAGCGAACGCTCTCCACCAGAGAGCAATGAAAGCTTTCGAACGTTTTTGCCGGAGGGCTTTGCCTCGACCTCGATGCCGGTTAGCAGCAAGTTGTCGGGTTCGGTGAGCTTCAGTCGACCCTCGCCGCCTGGGAACAGAGTCTGGAACAGCGCTTCGAAGTTGGCAGCGACATCGGCGAATGCAGCAGCAAACACGCTAACGATTTCACCATCGATTGCACGAATCACCTTGGCGAGTTCACGACGACTTTCCTTAACATCATCGAGTTGCTGCTCAAGGAACGTGTGACGTTCCTGCAGGGCATCGAATTCTTCGAGCGCCAACGGATTGATTGGACCCATGAGGCGGAGGTCGCGCTCAAGCTCGCGGGCTCGGCCGGCAGCGGTCGCACCTTCGGCGAGTTCGGGACATTCGCTGGCAATTGCGACATCGGGTTCGCAGTCGAGGTCGCGTCGAAGCGCTTCAACCGCTGCCTCGATACGCATTTCGATTTCAGCATGATCAATTTCGGCGCGCTGCAGACGTTCGCGAACCTCGCTGAGACCGCGTTCCTGATCGGCGCGCTGACGACGAAGGCCATCGAGTCGACCAGCGACACCGCGAGCAGCCTCGGACTGTTGACGACGACGCTCCCGGAAATCACTAAGGCGACCCTCAATAAGGGCTGAGCGATCCTGGACGAGCGCCGACAAACGATCGAGTGCAGTTTGAGCACGATCGAGTTCAAGGCGGCGAGCTTCGGCAGCCTCGCGTTCTGCAGCGGCACCGTCGAGTCGAGTTTCAACCTCGGCCAGTCGGCCGGTGAGGAACTGGCGTCGCTCGACCACCGCAACGCTTCGAACTTCGAGATCACTGCGCCGAGAACCAACTTCTGCTGCCTGCTCCTCGAGCCGAGCACGAGATTCAGCCATGCGTCGGGCCGACGCGGCGAGTTCATTGTCGGCGGCTTCGAGATCGGGAAGCATCCCCTCGAGTTCGGAGATACGCGCATCTTCACGAGTCACTCGGTCTGTAAGTTCGCCAAAATGATCACTAAGTGCTTCGGCTTCAGTGGCCGCATCGCGACGGTCGGTCTCGGCTCGCTGCAAACGGTCTCCTGCTGCAGTGAGTCGTGAATCGTTTACGTCAAGATCGCGAGCAAGACCAGCTTCAACGCTTGCGGCTTCGGCCAGTTCAGCTCGTACCGCCTCAAGAACCGCCGCTGCTTCTGCGGCGACAAGAACAGCTTCTTCTGCTCGGCGAGTCGCTTCGTCAAGCGCGGCACCAGTTGCACCAGCACCCGAAGAACCGACGCGCCAACCGCTCACGCCAAATCGATCGCCACTGCTGGTGACAACAACGGCGTCGGGGTGAGCAAGCGATGCATCAACCGCCTGCACCCAGCCGCCATCGATAACAACTGCAGCACCGATGAGCGCATCAAGAAGTGGTTCGACATCGGGACGACGAGCTCGAACGTGTCCGCGCAATGGTGCACCAACGGGCGGAGCGGAGCGGGTAGAGCGACCCGCACCCAGAGCAAGCACGGCGCCGCTGAGCGATTCCGCGCTGAGCGCTTCAAGGGCACGGCGACCAGCATCGACCCCATCAACAACAACCGCAGCCAATGCTTCGCCGACGGCAGCTTCGAAAGCTGCTTCCCAGCCCGCATCGATTTCAACCAGATCGAGAACCGTGCCGAGGACTCCGTCGATACCGGCAAGACGTTCGGTACCCGCTCGAGAACGAGCTTCGTCGAGGGCCAGAGCAAGCGCTTCGACTCGAGCTCGCCACGCATGCTGCTCGCTTTCGGCTGCACGGTGCACCGATTCCGCCGCTTCAACCGCGGATTGTGCTTGCGAACGACGCGCTTCGGCCAATTCCATGGCTTCGACCAACGGGAGTTCAGCCGATTCCAATTCGATGAGTTGCGCCCGAAGTAACTCAGTTTCAGAAAGAAGCGTTGCAGCTTTTTCAGCCAGCGCGGTTACACGGGTTCCGATGCGATCGCGTTCCTCGCGCGCACGTCCCGATGCGGTGCGAAGTGCTGCGAGTTCTCCACGAACCTCGGCCGCAGCGCCTGTGGGAGCCGGCACACCGCTCGCCCACTGCTCTTCAAAGGCCAACCGTTCGGCCATCAGAAGTTTTTCGGCCTCGACCAATTCGGCAGCAAGTGGCTCGAACTTCTCTGATTCCGCTTTGACCTCGGCCAGTTCAGCCGACAGTCGTGCTGCTTCAGCTTCGAGTGAAGCAACAACACCCTGATCGATCGACGCGCCACGAAGGCGATCAACACCGCGTCGACGTTCAGTGAGCACTGCGGATAGACCGCGAGCTTGCTGGAACAACGACTCGTACGAAGCGAGACCGTCACCTAGATCGTCGCCACCCATCGCGGTGAGTTCCGCCTCAACCGACATAATTTGCGTATCGAGTTCGGCGAGTGAACGACGAAGGCGCTCTTCTTCGGCAGAAAGCTCAGCCCGTCCGCGCATTCCGTTTTCAAGTCGGGTACGCAAGCCTGCAAGCTCGCGACCAGCAATAAAGATGCGTAATGCCGTGAGTTCAGAAACAACACCGGCGTGGCGACGAGCGGCATCGGCTTGGCGTTCAAGTGGACGCAACTGACGGCGCACTTCGCGAAGCAGGTCCTGCATACGAGTGAGGTTGCCTTCGGTTGCGGTCAGGCGGCGTTCAGACTTTTCTTTGCGGCGGCGATATTTCAAGATGCCGGCCGCCTCTTCGATGATTGCACGACGTTCTTCAGGTCGAGCGTTGAGTACCGCATCGATCTGACCCTGCGAAACAATGACGTGCTGCTGACGACCAACACCACTGTCGGAAAGCAGATCTTGAATATCGAGAAGACGACACGGAACGCCGTTGAGCGCGTATTCGCTGTCACCTGAACGGAACAACGTACGGGTAATGGTCACCTCGTTGAATTCGATGGGAAGCATTCCCGAGGTGTTGTCGATAGTAAGGCTGACTTCGGCGCGACCGAGCGCTGAACGCTTGGTAGTGCCGGCAAAAATGACGTCGTCCATCTTCTGCGAACGCACTGCGGAAGGCGCCTGGGCACCAAGCACCCAACCGATCGCGTCGACCACATTGGACTTGCCCGAACCATTAGGGCCCACCACAACGGTGACGCCTGGTTCGAGATCGAGAGCTGTCGTATCGGCGAAGGACTTAAAGCCCTTCATCGTGAGTCGTTTCAGATACATCAGACCTGACAGACCTCGCAGTAGAAGGTGGACCGACTGGCAACCTTGGTCTTCACAATGTTGTTACGACGACAACGACGACATGGCTGCTTGTCGCGGTCATACACCTGATGGTGGCTTTGATAATCGCCGGCTTTACCGAAAAGATCGACATATTGGCCATCACCAAGCGTTGAGCCGTTGTACTTGATTGCCTCGTGCAGAATCTCGACGAGCGAACGGTAGAGGCGACGAATTTCCTGCGTCGTGAGCGATCCTGTTTCGCGGTCGTAACGAAGACCGGAGTCGAAGAGGATTTCATCGGCGTAGATGTTGCCGATACCAGCAATCATTGACTGATCGGTAAGGAACGCCTTAAGCGACTGGCTCTTCGAACGAAGTAAATGACCGAAATCGACCCACGACATTGGAGTTTCCACCGGGTCGACACCGAGGTTTGAAAGTTCTTCAATCTCAGAAGAGATTTCGTCGGGAGTAGCAAGAAACATCTCGCCGAATGTGCGCGGGTCGATGAAACGGAGTTGGCCGCCCTGCGTGAACGTGATGGTCACATGTGTGTGCTTTTCGACTTCGTCCTTCGGCGTTGCACGACGCAATTGACCTGACATTCGCAGATGAACGATGAGCACCTGTCCATTGTCAAGCGGCATGAGGAGGTACTTCCCTTTACGCTGCGAACCAGTGATCTTGGCGCCGACAAGACCGGTGATGAAGTCTTCGGGACTCTGACGTTTGATCGACTTCTTCCCGGTGACGTCAACGCTCTTCACCTTGCGTCCGACGACCTCTTTTTCGAGTTCGCGGCGAATGGTTTCTACTTCGGGCAATTCAGGCATCGTGCTGCCCACTCTCATGGTTGGGAACGGTCACCGTCGACAGGTAGTCGAGCGCGGCATGCGCAGCGGCCTGTTCGGCGCCCTTCTTTGAGCGACCTTCGCCTTCACCGATGACGTTGCCGTCGACCGACACGCGAGCGAAGAACCGCTTCTCGTGATCGGGGCCCTCGGCCCCGAGTTCATAGACTGGCGCCGCCGAAAAACGTTGCGCCGTGAGTTCTTGAAGTTGTGACTTGAAGTCGCCGTCACCGGGTTCTTCGGCTGCTGCAGCAATGGGTGCCTCGAACAGACCAAGAACAAGTTCGCGTGCGGCATCAATACCGCCATCGACAAACACCGCTCCGATGATGGCTTCCAAGGCATCGGACAGGATCGAGGCCTTCGACCGTCCGCCACTGGCGTCTTCGCCCTTGCCCAAACGGAGAGCGGGGCCAATACCGAGGTCAGCAGCAACCTTGGCCAACGTCGGTTCGCTTACTACTGCCGACCGAACCTTGGCCAGCAAACCTTCGGGCATTTCCGGATGCGAAGTAAAGAGGTGATCAGTGACGATCACACCCAGAACCGCATCGCCAAGGAATTCAAGCCGCTCGTTAGAGGCAGCGTGACCTGTTTCAGCGCACCACGACCGATGCGTAAGCGCGAGGAGAAGAGGCCCGGGCTCGGAGAACCCGTAACCCAAGCGATGGCCCAGCGCGGTGATGGCGTCGGCGCTCAGGACCTCAGCCCAGCTTTGCCATGACGTAGTCAACGGCATCGCGGACGGTCTTGAGATCGGCCAGGTCTTCGTCTTCGATGCGGAAGCCAACACTGCGCTCACCAAGTTCCTCTTCGAGGGCCTCTACCAACTCAATAAGGGCCAGGCTGTCGGCATCGAGATCATCGGCGAAGGAATCGCCTTCGTTAATGGCGGTGGGCTCGGTCTCGAGGATGTCGGCCAACCGGTCACGGACCAGATTCAGGACGAACTCTCGGTCGATAGGGCCTTGTTCGACATGGGTCTCAGCGGGCACAACGGTCTCCTCGGACGGCGATGGAACGGGCCGATCGTAGCGGGGTCAAACTTTGCCCGCTTGTGAAAACTGCTGCTCAACGCTCTGCTGGAGCGGGACCGAACCTCGGGTTCAGTCGGCGGAGCGAACGGTGGCGGCGATATGACCAACCACATCGGCGTTCACCATGTCGGCAGCAACACGCACCGCGTTCACCATGGCCCGGTCCGAAGAGGAGCCGTGACTGATGATGCACACTCCATCGACACCGAGAAGCATCGCTCCACCGGTGTTCTCCGGATCGAGCGAGTCGTAGAGCGGCATGAGTGACGGCCACAGTCCAGCCGCCGCAACCCGAGCTTCGTCAGATGAATCGAAGGCGGCGAGCAGTGAGTTGATAACCGACTTCAACGATCCTTCGAGAGTCTTCAACGCGACATTGCCAGTGAAGCCATCGGTCACCACGACATCGACGTCGTCGGTCATGATGTCGCGTCCTTCAACGTTTCCGATGAACCGAGCGCCGGTTTCACCGATCCAAGCACCTTCAGCAAGCAACTTGTGCGTTTCCTTCACAAGCGGATTTCCCTTGGTGGGTTCTTCGCCAATCGACAACAAACCAACGCGAGGCGACGCGATTCCGAAACGCTGTTTCGCGAACACTGCGCCCATCTGCGCGAACTGCACGAGCCATTCGGCATTGCATTCAGAGTTTGCTCCAGCATCGAGCAGTACCGTTGGAGTGTCGGCGCCAGGAACAGGAATCGGCGTTGCGATTGCCGGCCTTTGAACACCCTTAATGCGGCCCATACGCAACAACGCACTTGCCATTGTGGCGCCGGTGTTTCCCGCGCTCACCATTGCTGAAGCTTTCCCATCGCGAACGGCTTCTGCAGCGCGCACGAGCGATGAATCCTTCATTTTGCGAACACTTGAGCCGGGATCGGCGTCCATCGCAATGACTTCCGATGCCTCGATGACCTCGAGGCCACCGGTGTCGCCAAGTTCAGCGGCGCGTCCGACTAATACAACGGGAATACCAAGTTCATCGACGGCGCGACGCGCGCCAGCAACAATTGCGCCGGGAGCGTTGTCGCCCCCCATGGCATCGACAGCGATGGGAAGCATGAGTGCTCTTTCGGGATCAGTCGACGTCGAGGGCCTGGCGGCCGTTGTACCAACCGCAGTTGCCACACACAACGTGCGGACGCTTTACGGCGCCACAACGCGGACAGGAGCTGCGAGCCGGAGTGGCGATACGCCAAGCTGAGGCACGACGGCTGCGGCTCTTGGACTTCGAGGTCTTCTTCTTGGGTACGGCCATGGTCGTTCCTGATTCGGGGGGCGGCACACTGAGCCGCTCGCGGGACCGGGGGGTGCCCCGGGCAGACGGAGGACTCTACTCGCCTAGGTCGCCCGGTTCGAAGTCCAGTTCTGCCAGGGCAGCCCAGCGGGGGTCAGAGATGGGTCCAGAACCCTCTGCTTCTTCGGATTCCTCTCCCTCTCCCGCGACCCGAGCAGGGAACAATTCAGGAGCGGGACCCCGGCAATCTGCATCACACAGCGGAGCTAAAGGCAGTGCCAACAGCACCGCATCCCGAACCATGGGCTCGAGATTCACGATGTCGTCGGCCATCGCGTAGGTCTCGCCCTCGACGGGACGGGGTTCAAAGATTTCCCTGATCTGGGCCACGGATTGACCCTGAACGGGTCTCAAACACCGGCGACACTCGCCCAACCACGGAGTGGCAATGGTGCCCGTCGCAACCAATCCATTGCTGAGTGTCTCAAGTTCAAGATCAACGATGATGGATGCGCCCTCCGGCACCGTGGCCGAGGTGATCGCTAAACCGGCGAGTTCGACCGATTCAGCGAACTGACGCCTTGCGCCGGGATGTCGACGAAGGTCGGCGATCGGCACGACCAGTGGTCGGTAGGTCATCGATTACGCGAGATCCTGATCGAAGAAGTTCGAAGCGGCGTCGCGAATTGTCTGAGTCGGATGGTTTGAAGACGGGGGCGGAGGAAGGTCGGAGTAGCGGTCCTCGACCACGGTGAGGCGCGGACGATCATCGTAGGGGTCGTATTCATCATCGAACGGAAGTGCTCCGTTGTCCCAAGAGTCGCCGTTGACCACCCCTTCGGTGTCGTACAAGGCGGGCGCGTCATCGAGTTGCGAAAGTTCGTCGTAGACCGAAGGTTGGGTCGGCGGTGCCGAGAAGTCTTCACCTTGCTCGACATAGATTTCCTGTTCGGATACTCCTTCAACGCCGTGTTCGGCAGCAGCCGCTGCTTCAGCAAGGAGATTGGTGCCCTGCAACTTCGCGCGGCCAGCACCAACGAGTTTCTGCGTGCGTTCCAACACGATTTCGAAACTGGCGAGTTTCTGGTCGCAGAAATCTTCGACCTCGTGACGCAGTCGACGAGCATCGGCTTGAGCGCCATCGACGATGTCATACGCCCGCTGTTCGGCGGCTTTCACGACCTCGGTGCGTTGCACCATGCGTTCGGCTCGGGTCCGCGCTTGTTCGATAATGTCGTCAGCTTCGTGGCGAGTTCGAGCAAGGAACTCTTCACGTTCCTTGAGCAACCAACGGGCAGCTCGGAGTTCCTCGGGCAATGACTCGAGCGCGCCATCGATAAGTCCAAGGACTTCGTCTTTCACGATCATCGATGAAGCAGACAACGGCACATCACGCGCGTTCTCGACCATGTCGCGCAGCGTGAGCAGCACATCTTCGGTCTCGGCCGGGTGATACTGCGCCCCCACCGACGGTGGAGTGAGATCGATCTCGATGTCATGATCGTCGAATCCGGGATTGTCGTACTTGCTCACGATCCGTACTTCTCCTGAAGTCGTTTGGCAACGGCAGTCGGCACCATGGGTGTCACATCGCCGCCGAAGCGGGTGATCTCTCGAAGCAACTTCGACGCAAGGAAAGAATTCCCTGAGGCCGACGGAATGAACAACGTGTCCACGCCTGAAATTTTCTGGTTCATCTGCGCCATCTGCAGTTCGCTCTCAAAGTCGGAAACGGCACGCAGACCCTTCACGATGAAGTCGGCGTCCATTTCCTTTGCGAGATCAACAACGAGCGATGCGAACATCGTGACCGTCACGTTAGGAAGATGAGCGACTGATTCCTCGAGCATCTCTCGACGCTCATCAAGCGAGAACAATGGCTCGCCCTTCTGAGGGTTGCGCATGGCAGCGACGATGACCTCGTCGAACAGACGCGACGCCGTCGCGATGATCTCAAGGTGACCGTTATGGATCGGGTCGAACGATCCCGGGTAAAGCACTCGGGTCACGGAGACTCCGGACTGTCGGGGGGCAGCAGGACGCTTACGAGCGTACCCCCGTATCTCTTCTCCTTTCGTGTATCCCAACCAGCCGGAACCGTGATCTCTCGCGCTGATTCGGCAACAACGACACCGCCTGCGGCGATGTGAGTCACTAGGTGAAGGACTGCAGACCACAGTTCGTCATCGGCCATATAGGGCGGGTCGATCAGCACGAGATCAAACTGAGGGAGTAACGAGCTTTTTGCTGCGTCTCGCAGCCACACCATCGCGTCTTGGGCCACAACTGTGGCTTGATCAAGAAATCCCGTCGTTTCAAGGTTGGTACTGATCGCTTTGCGGGCGTCACGGCCATGATCAACGAAGACGCATGAGGCCGCCCCGCGAGACAGGGCTTCGATTCCCAGCGCACCAGAACCGGCAAACAGATCGAGCACCCGGGCGTCATCGACTGCATCGAGACTGACGAGCGAGTTGAACATCGACTCTCGAACGCGATCGAGCGTGGGGCGGGTAGCGCTCCCTTCAGGAGCCACCAATCTGCGTCCTCTTGCTTGGCCGGCAACAACCCTCATCCCGGCGACCGTACCCTGTGACGATGGATGCCGAACTCGGAATGACCTGTGTCGACTGCGGAGGCACCCTCCATCCATTGTCCTACCCACCCGAGGAAGGCTGGGAACCAGGAGATGTCGTGGCCTACCGCTGCCCCGATTGCAACGAGCGATTCGACATCGTTCTCGGCGACCCGTCAGATGACGACGACCGTTACTGACATGAGATCACGCTATGGGTATTGACGCTGACGTTCACAATCTTGTTGGCCGCTATTGCGATGCGGTGCTTCGCGTCGATGTCGAGGAGTTTTCCGACACGTGGGCCGATGACGCACGGTGGCTGATTCCTGGCGACGGGGTCATCGAAGGTCGTGACTTGATTACGGCCACATTCGAAAAGATTCGACCCACCTACCGGCAATGTGTGCAGGAAGTTCTCAACGGAACGATTTCCTATGTCGATGGCGACAACGCAAGCGCGCGTTGGCAGATTCGCGAACTTCAATGGCGCGAGGACGGAACGTTCAGCGAACTCATCGGCGTGTATCACGACCTGATGGCGCGCGACCTTGACGGTGTACTGCGGTTCACTCAACGCGATTTTGAATTGATCTACAGCGGTGCGATTGATGGAAGCGGAAGGTTGCGATCACCGCGCTCGTTGTAGGCCAAAGATGTCAAGCGGTTAGTCAAGTAACGCAACGAGGATGTCGGCCAATTCTGCCGGCCGAGCAACCATCGGCGAATGATCGCCGGGCATCTCAACAACATCGGCACCCATGCGTTCGGCGACGGCACGCTGACCGTCGACAAGAAGGATCGGATCGTCGGTGCACACGACATAGGTGCTCGGCGTTGAACGCCATGCTGCCTTTTCGACAATGACAGTTCCGCCAGTGTTTCCCGATCGGAGTTTGGTGGCCCAGCGCGCTGCCTCAGTCGGATCAATGTCTGGGTAGAAGATCTGTGCTGCAAATTCAGGGTCGATGAATGGCAGTCCGTCGTCATCAACTCGCATGGTGGTGAGGAACTGCTCGCCGATTGTCATCGGCCCGCCACTGCCCAACTCGCCCGCGTCGGGACCGAGTGCGGTGAGATACACCAATCGTTCAACCGACGGATGATTTCCAGCAACCGTTACTACTGCGCCGCCATAGGAATGACCGAGAAGAAGAATGGGGCCCTCAATCGCGTCGAGGACCGCGGTTACCGCCGCTGCATCTTCTGTGAGGTCGGTAAGTGGAAGATCGACTAGTGCGGTGGTTGCACCTCGTGCCTCGAGTTCGGCCACTAACGGTTCGAAACACCAACTGCCGTGAAATGCACCGTGCGTTAGAACGATTGTTGTCATGGCCAGATCCTAGGAAGAACTGATCAACTTTTCATCAGAAAATCGATGTCGTCAGCTTTAAGGAACAGATCTACTTCTTCGGCCAACAGTTCATGCTTGGCCAAGTCGGGATCAGAATCGAGAAGCTCGATCGCAATCTCTCGGGCAATCACTACCCACTCACGGTCACGACGCAATGAGGCCAGCTTCAGATCGTTCTGACCTTTTTGTCGCTCCCCCATGATCGTGCCTTCGCCACGAAGGTCGAGATCGACTTCAGCAAGTTCGAACCCATCAGTGCTCCGAACAAGTGCTTCAAGGCGTGCTTCGCCATCGGGAGTTTTCGCCTCGCCAACCAGCCAACAGAAGGACTTCGCTGCGCCTCGACCGACACGACCACGTAACTGATGCAACTGTGCAATGCCGAAACGCGTGGCATCGAGAATGACCATGACGGTTGCGTTCGGAACGTCGACACCAACTTCAATGACCGTCGTTGAAACGAGCGCATCGAGTTCGCCAGCGCGGAACTGGGTCATGACTGCGTCTTTCTCATCCGACTTCAGTCGACCGTGCAGCAGGCCAACTCGTAGCCCTGAAAGTTCGCCGGTCGTAAGTTCCTCAAACGTTTCCTGTGCCGATCGAACCTCAAGCTTTTCGCTCTCTTCAATCAATGGACATACGACATAGACCTGGCGACCAGCGGCAATTTCGTCGCGGACCTGCTGCCACACTTGTATTTCATCCATGTCGCTCTGCGCCCATCGAGTAACGATCGGCGTGCGGCCTGGAGGAAGTTCATCAAGAACTGAAACATCGAGGTCGCCGTAGACCGTCATTGCTGCGGTGCGCGGAATTGGTGTTGCGGTCATGACCAACACATCGGGCATCGCGTCGCCGACACCCTTGTCACGCAAAGCCGCTCTTTGTTCGACACCAAAACGATGCTGTTCATCGATCACCACAACGCCAAGTGAATTGAACTCAATACCTTCAGAGATCAACGAATGTGTGCCGATGACGATGTCGAGATTCCCTGTCGCCATGTCTTCAAGAATCTTTCGCCGATCGGCGGCAGTCGTTCGGTTTGTGAGCAACGCCACTCGCAACGAACGATCCATCCCAGCGCCGCCGAACAAATTGCCTTCGTCAGTATCGGGAACCGTGAAACCTTCGAGCAGATGTTTGATGCCGAGATGATGCTGCTCGGCCAAAACTTCAGTCGGCGCCATTAGCGCGGCCTGATGACCACCCTGCACCGCAACCAACATCGCACTCACCGCCACCACGGTCTTTCCCGCACCCACATCACCCTGCAACAACCGATGCATGGGATGACCCTTGGCGAGGTCTTCATTGATCTCGCCAATCGTTCGAGCCTGAGCGCCGGTGAGATCGTAAGGAAGAACTTCGTGGAAGCGCTTCACTAACGGCCCACCGCGGTCGCCAACCGCTTGCGCGATGCCCACAGCGGTGCGTTCAAGCTCGCGTTTGCGACGAACCAACTCCACCTGCACTCGCAACAGTTCGTCGAACACCAAACGCCGACGAGCCGCAGCAGCTTCGGCCATCGACTCGGGCATATGGATGGCACGAAACGCTTCAGTTCTTGCTACAAGATCAAGCCGGTCGAGCAAGGCCTCATCAAGCGGCTCGGCGAAGTCACCCGCTCGGCGCAATGTCTCTTCACAAAAGCGAGCGATATCCCACGAAGCGATTCCCACCTTCTCGGACTGTCCGTAAACAGGGAGAATCCTTCCCGTGCGATTGCCGATCAGATCGACAACCGGGTTGGTCATCTTGCGCTTTCCGCCATAGAGCTCGAGCTTCCCGAAGAAGACTGCATCAAGCCCCGGTTGCAATTGTTTCTCGCGAAATGGTTGTCCAAAGAACGTGACATCCATCGACGCCGTGCCGTCGGTGACGGTCACGATGACCATCGACTTACCCTTACCAGTGCGGCGCTGAGTAGAACGCTTCACGTTGACCAGAATCGCTGCTTCTTCGCCTACTTCAAGATCAGCGATCTTGGCTTCTTTCGTGCGATCGATATAACGGCGTGGGTAGTGCGTCAAAACATCGAGTATCGAACGAATACCCATCTTTCCGAGCGAAGCCGACTTAGTCGCGCCAACTCCTTTGAGTTCGCTTGCCGGCAGGTTGGCGAGTTGCGCCAACCGACGTCCCACGATCTCGCTCACTCGATACCGAAGAGATAGGGATAAAGCGGCTGTCCGCCGTGATGCACTTCGACCTCACAACCAGGTCGATTGTCGTGCACCCACACTTCAAGATGTCGAGTAGCCGCAGGCGTTGCGCCTTCGCCTTCGATGATCGTGACAATTTCATGATCGTCAATCACGATGTGGGCAAGCAGGGCAGCAGCGGCTTCGGATAGGTCGGCGTCGATCGAAATGATTCCGTCGCGTGCAATACCCAGCCAGTCACCTTCGCTAATGGGACCAGCATCACTGCTTGAATCACGAACGGCCCGAGTGAGTTCGCCGGCAACAACATGCGCAGCGGCTTCGGACATTGCATTGGCATTCGAAGCAGCAGTGCCTTCTGGGTCATATGCCAACAACGAGGCAAAACCTTCTGCAACGCCACGAGTGGGCACCACACGAACGTTCTTGGTCGTCATGGCGTCGACCTGTTCGGCCACCGGAATGATGTTCTTGTTATTCGGCAACAACACAACGTCGTCGGCCGGAGCCGCTTCAACTGCTTCAAGCAATTGCGCAGTCGACGGGTTCATCGTTTGGCCGCCAGTGACGATCACCTGCACACCAAGCGAATGGAAGATGCGACGAATGCCGTCGCCTACCGACACCGCAACGACCGCACACGGAACCGGGTCGTGTGTTGTTGCCGGTTCGGGAACCATGGGTTCGGCCTCGCGTACCCAACGCTCTTCTTCAACCTCTTCAAGAAGATCAGTGACACGAATGGAACGCGGACGACCAATATCGACAGCGGCGTCGATCGTTGCGCCGATGTCGTCGGTGTGAATGTGGCAATTCCAGATTCCGTCGCCACCTACAACGACGATTGAATCGCCCAGGGTCGACCACACATCTTTGAAACCGGGCACCGCTTCATCGGGTGCTTCGAGGAAGTACATGACTTCGTAACGAAGACTCGCGAGTGATCCGTCGTGGGAACCATCGCCATGAGCAGCATCGAACGCATCGAGAAATTCTGCCGATGCCCCAGCGGGATCTTCCGCCGCTTCAGGAATCGGGCGACCGCTCACAATGTTGAGCGCAACATCGAACATCAACATAAGGCCAGTTCCGCCGGAATCGACAACACCAGCATCGGCCAATACCTGCAACATCTCAGGAGTGCGCGCGAGCGCATCGGTGCCCGATGCATGTGCTGCTTCGAGTACTCCGAGGAGATCGGATCCAGCATCGGCCGCAGCGCGCCCACCTTCGGCCGCAACCCGCACAACTGTGAGGATCGTTCCTTCGACCGGCTTCATTACTGCTCCGTAGGCGGCAGTGGCTGCGGCATCAAGTGCAGTTGCGAATGCTGCGCCATCAATCACTGGAGCGGCCCGGAACTCAGCAGACAGCCCACGCAAGATCTGCGAAAGGATCACACCCGAATTTCCACGAGCACCCATGAGCGAACCGTGCGAAATCGCCTGACATGTGGAATCAAGATCGGAATCGACGCCCTCAAGCTCGGCCACGACCGAGGCCAGGGTGAGGGCCATGTTCGTTCCGGTGTCGCCATCGGGAACCGGATAAACATTCAGCCGGTTAATGGTCTCTCGATGAGCGGCCAAGGCATCGGCGTAGCCCCGGATGAGCATCCGGAGGTCATCGGCGGTCAGGCTGGTGGCGATCGACATCGGCGGAGAGACTACCGATGTGCCCGGCGTTCGGCTGAGGCAACCCAAATCGGCCCGATTCAGGCCGGTCAGCCTCCGAATTGGGCCTGAGGGGGCTCGCTGCTACGATTCGCCGTTCGATTCTTCTGACGTCCCGGAGTGTGTTGTCATGGCAGCTGTATGCGAGGTGTGCGGAAAGCACCCATCGTTCGGTATGGCGGTAAGCCACTCCCATCGCCGCACGAAGCGCCGTTGGAATCCGAACATTCAGCGGGTCCGAGCCATCGTCAATGGTTCGACCAAGCGCGTCAACGTGTGCACGTCGTGCCTCAAGGCCGGCAAGGTCGTCAAGGCAGTCCGCTGACCGTGTCTGCTGGTCCTTTGCAGGGAGTCGTCAAGTCCTATGACCCGGTTTCGGGCGTGGGCACCATCATCTGCGATACGGACCTGAACGATTACGAATTCACCCGCAGTGCCCTCGTGGGTTCGGTTTTCCGTTCCCTGCGTCAGGGACAGCGAGTGGTCTTCGATCTCGACGGTGGCTCCTTAGCCATTCGTCTTCGTATGGGCTCTGAAGCCGATATGGGTACGCCCGGTTTCGAACAACCGAACGCCGACAATGTGCAGCACCCTCAGGGCGGCACCGACGGCTAAGTGCCACGCGGCACACCTAGGGTTTCGGCGACGGAGAGCGCCGTTGAATCCTCTACGCTTCGCAGATTCACCACAGGTTCACTCGGCGGCAACCACTCGCCGAAACAACCCCCCACTCAAGCGCAACGCGCATTCGACAACGACGTCGGAGGAACTATGGCCGGGCAGACAACAAACCAAAAGCTGATCGACTGGGTCGAACAGTGGCGCGAAATTCTGCAACCCGATGACGTCTATTGGTGCGACGGCTCTGCTGAAGAGTACGAGCGTCTGTGCGCACAGCTCGTTGAAGGCGGAACGTTCCGCACGCTGAACGAAGCAAAGCGTCCGAACAGTTATCTCGCACTCTCCGACCCGGGCGACGTTGCTCGCGTTGAAGACCGCACCTACATCTGCTCCGAACGCGAAGTCGATGCAGGCCCCACGAACAACTGGCGTCCGCCCGCAGAGATGCGTACCGAGATGAACAAGCTCTACGCCGGTGCCATGAAGGGCCGCACGATGTACGTCGTGCCCTTCTCGATGGGCCCTCTCGGTTCGCCGATCGCACACATTGGTGTGCAGCTCAGCGACTCGGCCTATGTCGCAGTGAACATGCGCATCATGACCCGCATGGGCCAGGGCGCCCTCGACGTTCTTGGCAATGGCGAATGGGTTCCATGCGTGCATTCCGTTGGCATGCCGCTCGCTGCTGGCCAGGCCGATGTTGCCTGGCCGTGCGATGCCGAGAACAAGTACATCGTGCACTTCCCTGAAACCAGCGAGATCTGGTCCTACGGCTCGGGCTACGGCGGCAACGCACTGCTCGGCAAGAAGTGCTTCGCGCTGCGTATCGCTTCAACGATGGCTCGCGACAATGGCTGGATGGCTGAGCACATGCTCATTCTCGGCCTCACCTCACCAGAAGGTGTGAAGAAGTACGTCGCTGCGGCATTCCCGTCAGCATGCGGCAAGACCAACATGGCAATGCTCATCCCCACCCTTCCGGGTTGGAAGGTCGAAACCGTTGGTGACGACATCGCATGGATGAAGTTCGGCGCCGATGGTCGTCTCTACGCCATTAACCCCGAAGCGGGTTTCTTCGGCGTTGCCCCCGGCACCTCGGCCAAGTCGAACTTCAATGCGCTGGAATCGGTGAAGGGCAATTCAATCTTCACCAACTGCGCACTCACCGACGACGGCGACATCTGGTGGGAAGACCTTTCCGATGAAGCGCCTGCGCATCTCGTCGACTGGAAGGGCAACGACTGGACTCCGGCCTCGGACTCCCCCGCTGCCCACCCGAACGCGCGCTTCACTGCTCCGGCAGCACAGTGCCCGTCGATCGCACCGGAATGGCAAGATCCCGCCGGTGTGCCGATCTCGGCAATTCTTTTCGGCGGCCGTCGCGCCACCAATGTTCCGCTCGTCACCGAATCATTCGATTGGCGCCACGGCGTATTCCTTGGCTCGATCATGAGTTCAGAAAAGACCGCAGCGGCTGCTGGCGTTGTCGGCGAACTTCGTTTCGACCCCTTCGCCATGCTTCCGTTCTGTGGCTACAACATGGGCGACTACTTCAAGCATTGGCTTGAAATCGGTGAAGCAACCGACGCGTCGAACCTTCCCAAGTTGTTCTGGGTCAACTGGTTCCGTAAGGGCGACGACGGTTCGTTCCTGTGGCCTGGCTTCGGCGAGAACTCCCGTGTTCTCAAGTGGATCGTCGAGCGCCTTGAAGGCACCGCCGGTGCAACCGACACCGCCATTGGTCGTGTTCCGAGCGCTTCAGACCTCGACCTTGCCGGCCTCGATATCGACGACGCCACCATGGCCACCTTGTTGTCGGTTGACAACGCTGCATGGAGCGCCGAAATCCCGCAGATCGAAGCTCATCTCGACACCTTTGGTGCGGAGCTTCCGTCAGAACTTCGTGACGAACTGCGCGAACTCGAAAAGCGTCTCGGCTAATTCCGATTCGTTGGCAACGATCACAGTCATGTTGTCGAAGGGGGCCTCGTGGACGTTGATCGTCGTCTGACACATGTGGAGTTATTGCACGCACCGGGTGAGCGCGCGCTGGCCGCTCAAGTCTTTGAGTTACTGGGCTGCACGGTGTCCGACAGCGGTCGTCACTGGTTCACGGCGTTCATCGACACCAATCTGCGTGATTACGCCAACAACTCGTTCTATGCCTCTGAAGCACCGGCTGAACAACTGGCCATCGAAGTGGCGATGGCTGATTCGGTCGATGAATGGGTTGAGATGGTTCGCGCTGCTCCGCAGAACTCGCCGCACTTTGGTGTCCGAGTGGGAACGGTTGAAGAACACCGAACCATCATCGACAACATCCGTAATGCCTCAGAGAACGACGTTGAGCTGCGCGGTCGTATTGAAGTGCTCGGACTCTTTCCTCACGATGCGCCCGATGCCA
>JBILIB010000209.1:0-2872 GCA_044350215.1 Acidimicrobiales bacterium | reverse complement strand
GGATCAGCATCCGCCAACACCTTCGTAATCGCCGCGGTCAACGTGGTCTTACCATGATCGATATGACCCATCGTGCCCACATTCGCGTGGGGCTTGGTCCGCTCGAACTTCTCGCGTGCCATGATTTCTCCTGGTGCCTTTCGTGGCCATTGCCTGTAGTAGTGCGGCCTGTATTTGTGCGGCCTGTAGTAGTGCGGCCTGTATTTTTACGTTTTTCTGAGTGTTGCGTGCTTCTTGTTGCGGATACTGCGACTTGAGACTGTGGTGCGATTTTGTTGCTCTTGCACCGAGTGGGAATCGGATTCCCGATTGGTGTCGGCGGTCGGACTTGAACCGACGACCACTCGATTATGAGCCGAGTGCTCTGACCAGCTGAGCTACGCCGACATGTTTGGACGGTTGGGCGGAGCCCTTCCGACACAGAGCCCCCTGACAGAATCGAACTGTCGACCTTTTCCTTACCATGGAAACGCTCTGCCGACTGAGCTAAGGGGGCGCGCCGGGCGAGCCCGACAAACGAGGCGTTATCTTGCCACGCCCCACAGGGGATTCCCAACTCACGACCTAGGGCGCCGGTACGGTGATCGGTGTGAACCTCCGCCTCGCCCGCCCCGAAGATGCCAAAGCCACCTGTGAGATCTACAACGCTGAGGTCACCGGCTCCACCGTCACCTTCGACCTCGTCCCCCGTTCGATCGAGGACCAATTGGCCTGGCTCGACCAGCGCTCCGGAGCCATGGCCGTCGTTGTGGCCGAAATCGATGGCCACGTCGTGGGATTCGCCTCACTCTCGCCCTACCGAGACCGCCCGGCCTATGCCACCACTGTTGAAGATTCGGTCTATGTCCATGCCGACTTCCGAGGCCAAGGTATCGCCCGAGCCCTTGTGGCCGAGGTTCTCGACATTGCCTCTACCCGGGGCTTTCACGCTGTGATGGCCCGAATCGTGGGCGGCCACGACGCCTCCATCAGCCTCCACAGCTCTCTCGGCTTCGAAATCGTCGGTACCGAGCGCGAAGTTGGCCGGAAATTCGGCAAATGGCTCGATGTCGTCATCATGCAACGGATGCTCTGAGGACGATCAACGTCACTTCGGAGTGAAGACGACCCTTGGTTCTCCTTGTGAGTCCACTGCACCCCAGTCCGACGGGGGCCCGCACACGCCCGACCGGGCGTTCCCGTCGCCGAACGCGTTTCGAAGACAGGCCCGAATCGCAAGTTGACCCAACTGGTTCGGGTGAACCCCTTCACTCAACTTGTAAGGAGAGCCCGGTATCGAAGAGGTCAAGTTGATTTGCGCGACTCGTTCACCGAAAGCCACCAGTTCGGCTTCATCGGAAGTTCCCTCAGCAAGCCTCGCGCCCGTTTCGCACAATCGACGCCCCTCAAACAAGCCACCTATTTCGAGAGTGAAGACGTTCTTGCTCATTTTCGACGACACATCATTCGCTGCATCCAGCACAGTGGCATTCAAGGTGTCAATCCATGCGCTCAACCAATCAATGTCCGCATCATAGAAAGGACACCCGCCCTCGGCCTGACGGGACAACCCCACCTGAGGATGACGCATTTCGGATGCCGATGGCAGCGGACTGGGGTACGTGTGAGAAAGAAGTTGCCAGTCACTATCGGCATACCCTGCCGCTCGCATCGTGGTGATGATTGCGTTCAACGCTTCGACAATCTCAGAGCGCACTTGAGCAACACTGGCAGGCCCAATCGTCGACAGCACCTCCGGGTTCTGACTACAGAGTCTCGGATTCGACGACATGCTTGTGAGAAACGACGTCACACAAGATTGGATGACGGGCCCGAAGCGGAAATTGTTGGCACCGATCGATACTGCGACTAAGGAAACACGCTGGTTCGTCGCAATCTTCGCCAACTCATCAAGTTGGCCACCGGTGTCGATCCCCGGCTTGTACTTCTTTTCCTCATCCATGCGGCTGTAGGTACGCGCATTGGAACACGCAATATTGATACTTGAAAACTGACCACCGAGATGTACTGCTGCCGAACGAGAACGGAAACATTCCTCACCCGGGAAACTCAGGCCGTAGTTGTCGTAGGCGTTGTCGCCGGTATCGGTTCGCCTGAAGGCATCAAGGTTCAACGGAAGCGTCGTCGCACCGTTGCTGTTTCCCTTCCAACGACCGCCCGTACCTGCGATGTAGGAATCGCCCATGCTGACAAGCACACCAGGCTCGACAGATTCGGATCCACTGGCCGCTCTCGTCGCCGATGGCTCTCCGCTACAGGAAACCGTGAGAACGAGGAGTACCACGACTATCGCCATTGCACTCGCTGCTCGCATGTGTCCTCAGCTTCCCTCTCTCGAGCGGGCCGCAGTCAATCCTTACGTTGGGAAGACCGACGACTTCGCAGGCACGATACTTTGCGGGCATCGTTCGAAAGCGGCGACCGACAGAGTTCATTCGAATCACTTGGGCTGCTCCGCTATGGTTTCTCCCTTCAGGGTCGGTGCCCGAGCGGCCAAAGGGAACGGGCTGTAAACCCGTCGGTTCTGCCTTCGATGGTTCGAATCCATCCCGGCCCACCATCCGGCTCCCCGCCCGTCGGGCGGGGTTGCCGGCTGGAACCCACTCATTTCGCCTCTTTGGGCGAGCGGTTGGAACGAGGAGAAACATGCCGAGCTTCGATGTTGTGTCCGAGGTCGACGAGCAAGAGGTTCGCAACGCGGTCGACCAGGCCTCGCGCGAACTCACCACTCGCTTTGATTTCAAAAACACCAACTCATCAGTTGAATACAAAGAACTCTCCATCGAGATGAAGTCGGCAAGTCCTGATCGACTCAATGCCGTTCGCCAAGTTCTTGAAGAGAAGTTGGTCAAGCGGAAGGTGTCGCTCAAGT
>JBILIB010000207.1:0-2873 GCA_044350215.1 Acidimicrobiales bacterium | reverse complement strand
CGGTTAAATGCGGGCAAATACTCATCGTGGAAACACGGACGCTTGCATCGCACTCCGTACCACGGCTGCAGGCTCGCAGCGGTTTCAGGATCTTCCACGATGTCGGCGATGCGCTTGCGCACACCTTCCATAATTTCGAAGTCAATGCGCTCGAGTTCCGCTGATTCTGCGGGATCTTCTGTGTATTTCGTGGTGTCTGTCCACATGACATTCGTCCACTCGTCAGCCACCATATTTTCTTCTGGCTGCTGACCACAGACTGCACGTGTGAAGTTCCTAATGCGCTCGTCCTGCCAACCTGGTTTCAGGCTCTTGAACCACTCAACGTCTGTGGGAGCCTGACCTCGGTAGCCAACGAATGCTGGCGTGCGCTGGAAGACAAAAAGTTCTTCGGCCGCTTCGGCAACTCGGGGAACAACCTGCACGGCCGTTGCACCGGTGCCGATGATGCCAACACGCTTGCCCTTCAGTTTGTCCATCAACTCTGAGGGGCTTCCACCAGTGAAGGAATAATCCCAACGGCTCGTGTGGAATGACTTTCCTTTGTAGTTCTCAATACCGGGGATACCGGGAAGCTTTGCCTTATGGAGGACGCCACCTGCAACAACGATGAACTTCGTGGAAAGCACATCATCACGTGTTGTAGTGACAGTCCAGCGCTCAGTCTTTTCGTTCCAGACCATGTCTTTGATTTCGGTCTGGAAAAGCGCGTTCTCGTACATGTTGAAACGGCGGCCAAGTTCCTGGCAGTAGGCAAAGATCTCAGGTGCTAAGGCGTAACGGTTCGTGGGCATGAAGCCCGTGTCTTCAAGCATCGGCAGATAGACGTAGGACTCAACGTCACACATCGCACCGGGGTAACGATTCCAGTACCACGTGCCACCGAAGTCGCCACCCTTTTCGATGATGCGGAAATTGTCGACGCCAAGCTTGCGAAGATTCGCAGCTTCGAGCATCCCGCCGAATCCGCCGCCGACGATCACTGCATCAACATCAGCAATCTCGGGATCGCGGGTGAAGCCGGGTTCGACGTAAGGATCACGATTGAATTCTTCGTACATACCAGCAAGTGCTGAGTACTGCGCCGTACCATCGGATCGGAGTCGCTTTGCGCGCTCTTCGGCGTACTTCTGACGGGCTTCTTCAATGCTCGTTGACATGGCGCTTATTCCTCACGGGCTGATGGGGACAACCGCCCCCGGACTGCTGGATGCCCAACAGTATGCGAACCACGCTGGCATCAATCGACGGGACGTGGCCACATGATTCTGGTCGTCTCCCACAAGGGCGGATTAGCCCTGGAGCACCACCTTGATTGCCGCAGTCCCAGCCGTCGCTGAACCGTGTTGCTTTGCCGCTTTTTTGTCGCTTCGCTCGATCAGGAGGCGATACATGATCCGGTACTTCGCCCGTACCGCTTCGCGCACCCTCGCCACCGCGTCAGGATCCAAGACTTCGGCCTGTCCAGCAAACGCAGCTGACCCTCGCTTTGGCCGACCCCGTACGTTGCTCGCCTGAATCGTCACGGTGGGGTTCTTCAGAATGCGCTTGATCTTCCACGAATCAGAATCGGTCGTGAAGGCGTAGCCATCCTCGAATGGGACCACCCAAACTGCAGTTGAAACCGGAGTTCCATCCTTTCGAAACGAAACAAAGGCGATGTACCGGGCCGCATCTAGTTCCGTTGTCATAACAAGAAGTATGCCGTCGACGTGCGAAGAAATCCTTTGATCGTGCATCTTGTCGATCGAAAGAAACCGATACCGTTCGCACCATGACTGATGCACTTAACGATTTCAACCAGCAGATCATGGATGAGTTCCGTGCCAATGCAGGCAAAGTTGGCGGCCACTTCGAAGGCCGGCCGATGACCATCGTTCACCACACTGGCGCCAAGAGTGGCATCGTTCGCCATGCACCACTCGTGTATCTCCCCAATGGTGACGATGTCGTCATCTTTGCCTCAAAGGGTGGTCAGCCGACTAACCCCGACTGGTATCACAACCTCATTGCCAATCCCGATACGCAGATCGAACTTGGTGCCGACATTGTGCCGGTTCATGTACGCGAAGCGACCGGTGCTGAACGCGACGAACTGTTTGATCGTCAGAAGACGGCGAGCCCTGTGTTTGCAGAGTACGAAGCGGCAACCACTCGCGTCATTCCCGTGTTGGTACTCGAGCGTCGCTAGGTTGACGAACCGCTTGTGGTGCGATGCGGTCTTGTTAACGAGGTCGGTAGACATCGGATCGATGTTCGATACGAAGCACGGAGACAGTCCGATCTTCGTCATTGATTTCGTAGATGACTCGGTAGGCGCCACGTCGAGCCGACCAAAGCCCCGCGAGTTCACGCTGCAACTGATGCCCGACCTGGCGAGGGTTCTCGCACAAAGGTCCCAGTAGAAACTCGACGACGGCTGCGGCGATTCGTTCAGGGAGTCGCGCAAGTTGTCGTTCAGCGGACGCGGCAATGCGCAGATTCCAACCTTCGTTGGTCACTCGCTCAGATACTTCGCGCGCAACTCGTCGGCAGAGACGCTCCGGCCAGCCCTGACTTCAAGTCGCGCGTGTTCAATTTCGGCCATCGCTGTCGGATCTGACAGGAGGTCAAGCGTGTCCTCGAGCGCGTCGAGTTCCTCGGCACTCATCAATACCGCTGCTGGCCGCCCATTGCGCGTGACCGTGATCCGTTCGTGCTGTTGTTCCACTCGATCAACCATTTCCGAGAACTTGGCTTTGACTTCGGCGAGGGGAAGAACATCTGACATGACCAGAATTCTAGTCAGAATGTCCGAAATCGCAACCCGTCACGCTTACGATTCAACGAGGGGTCGCTTCAGGGCCAGAGTTGGATAGCCCGATCACGCGGGA
>JBILIB010000208.1:0-2873 GCA_044350215.1 Acidimicrobiales bacterium | reverse complement strand
GCCGGTTACACAGCTCGAAAAACTCTGCTTGACGATGTAGCGATGGCTTCTGATGCAGACCTGGACCATCTCAATGGAATACATGACGGAATCATGGGAGTCGCATGGATTTTTGGTCCCGCAGTTGGTGCTGTATTGATTGCAAGCGTCGGCGCAGTGAACTCGTTTTGGTTTTCTGCAGGTTTGTTTCTCATCGCCGCTTTGGTGATTTCATTCTTGCGAGTTGGAGATTCGGGCAAAGATTCTCGCGAACTTGCCAAGCTAACTGGTGAGGAAACAGATACGAGCTTGCGTATCGGCGCAAAGACTCTTTGGGATGACAAGTTGTTGAGGACGCTCAGTGTCGCGCTTTTGATTATTGCCGCTGTTTACCTACCAACTGAAGCTGTTGTTCTTCCAACGTATTTTGAAAATGTTGATAATCCCAGTGGGCTTGGATTTGTTATCTCGGCCCTTGCCGCCGGTTCTGCAGTGGGGTCATTTGGATATGGATGGATTAGCGCTCGAGTTAAGAGAAAAACACTGATACGGATGATTCTCATGGGAAGTGCAGTCAGCATCATCCCAATGGCGTTTCTTCCTCCACTGCCCGTGTTGATGCTTGCTGGATTTCTTCTGGGATTGTCATGGGGTCCGTACAATCCACTTATAAGTACTTTGGTGCAACAAAGAGTGCCAGCACATTTACAGGGGCGAGTATTTGGTGTGCAAACGGCAGTCTTTTATGCCGCGCCACCACTAGGAATGGTACTTGCGGGAATCTCAGTTGAAAGTTTCGGGATTAGAGCCACGTACGTTGTGTTGGCGGGAGTGCTTTCCATAACTTCGACTCTTGTGCTGCTGACTAAATCCCTCCGTTCAAACTTCTAAGGTCACTAGTGACTAGCTACGCAAGAATGAAATGCGTTTCAGGTCGGTGACCACAGAACCAGCAACACGCAAGATGTCGTTTGGGTTCGCTCCGACGTTGTTGTTTCACGTTCCAGCTGCTGCTTACCTCTCGTCGCACTGCAACAAGTTGGATGAACGAGCACGTGCAACTGGTTGCTGTGGCTAAGAGGAGGTCCTCAGCGATTGATCAGGTCCTGAAGTCGTTCGGCGATTTTGTCAACTTCAGGCGAGCCGCTGGCGACCGAGAGCACAAATTCGTAGACGTCATCATTTGAGGCCCGTGAAATCGGTATGCCGTTAACTTCGAGAAAGACGGCAGTTGCGAGCCAGCCGAGGCGCTTGTTGCCATCGATTAGTGCGTGATTGTTTACGATGGACTGCAAGAGCGCAGCGGCCTTCGTCCAGATCGATTCATAGGCGTGGACGCCGAAAACAACAGTGCGCGGGCGCGCAACCGCTGACTCGAGAAGTCCGACATCGCGGATGGGCGGCGGATCGCCCAGCAATCTGGTTGCGAGTGAAAGGACGTCATCGAGATCGAGATAGATGGTGGCCGAACTCATTCGCCGAGGCGGCGAAGCGCATCGGAATGAGCCCCGATGATTCGGTCGGCGGCGCTGGAGACAGCGGTTTCGTGGGAACGGCGCATGACGTACTCACGGATGGCTTGGCGGGCCGCGTCCTGCATGGAGATTCCGTCGATTTTTGCCTGGGCCTGTAATGCCTGTTGCTCGTCGTCGGTGAGTCGAAGTGTCATTGCCATTCCAAAATGGTATCAGTTTGATACCGAACGAAATTGGGTATTCGGGGAAGGGCGAAGTTGGAGTGTTGTGCTGGAGACTCGGTGCCGAAAGAGGCGAACGATCTGTTTCTAGGCGGGCGGGCGTAGCGGGGTACCGGCCAAGGCGGCCACGATCTGGGCACCGGGCAAGCCCACTTCGTCCATTTGAGCGGCGGACCGCCGTCCCGTTAGTGCCCGAACCACCTCAAGATCGGAACACTCAGCGGACTGGACTGCCGCGCTTGCTGATGGGCCTCGACGTTCAATCAAGTCGAGCAGCCACGCTTTGGTGACTAAGAGTGGGAGTGACGACTCCTCGCACTCCACGCCCAGCGCTTCCCGAAGATCGATGCTGTGAGTGAGGGCGTCCATCACGAGCTGAGAATTCGAAGGGCTAGAGATCGCAGGCAACATCGCATCGAAGGGAGTGACTGTCGCTTCAAGAGCAGCGCGCAGTTCTTCGAGGGAGTGACCCGCGTGACGTTGCACCTGTGCGTTTGTCCACGCGTCAGAAGTAATGCCTTCCATGCGCCCGGCCAGGAGATCCTCAGGTACGCCGACAAGGTGCGAAGCGGTTTGCTGCACCGTCCAGTCCGGACACGCCGGAACACCAAGCGTCGCGAACGATTCTGGTGTCCGCTCAAGAAGTTCAAGAACGAACTGGCGAGTTTGCCGATACGCCTCGCACACCTGATCGTCGGGAAGGAATTGAGACATTTCAAAAGTCTCGCAGACAGTTCACCTTGTTGTTGCTTCAGCGTTGTCACGAACAACTAGGTTCTGCGCTTCGTCTTTGAATCCGACATTTAAGCGAGGTGCCTGAAATGACTAACCCGAAACTGCCCCACGGTGGCGCACAACTTGGGGCCATTGATGGCCCGCTCGTGATGATCGGTATGGGTTCAATCGGTCGAGCAACACTTCCATTGCTTGATCGCCACATTGCCTTCGACAAGACACGTGCAATTGCCCTTGATCCGTTAGCGGATCGCAAGCAGTACGCCGATGAATACGGCATCGCTTTCCAACAGGTGGAACTTACGCCGGAGAATTACGTAGAGATCCTCACCCCGCTGCTCACCAATGGTGAAGGTCAGGGCTTTTGCGTCAACCTTTCCGTCGACACTGGTTCGGTCGACATCATGCGTCTGTGTCGCGAACTCAATGTGCTGTACATCGACACCGTTGTCGAACCTTGGCC
>JBILIB010000087.1:0-8538 GCA_044350215.1 Acidimicrobiales bacterium | reverse complement strand
CGGATGCTTGCGATATTTGAGGAACAGAACTCCAGCGCCGATCACAATGACGGCACAGACACCAAGAAAGACGTAGCGACCCGAAGCGTTGGTCTCACTCCCTGCATCGGTAACCGCGTTTGATTCTGTTGCCATCCGAGCGACTGCGGTGGTTGACGAACCACTTGCGGCGTCGACGGCAGTTGTTGACGTGCTCGCCGAGGTGCTGTTGGTGGGCACCACAATTTTTGGTGCGGGCTGGGTTGCTTCTGATTTCTCGCCACCGTCGGCTTGAATCCACGCGATTTCGGTGTTGTTCGTGCAGGTTTGGATGGTGGGAAGCCTGACGGTCTCACCCGCCGGTTGCGCCAACACGAGACTGAAGTCGAAGTCGGCAGAGGAGTTTGCTGGCATTGAGCCACCAGTCCACGAGATTTCCGTGGCCGACACGGTGGAGGTCCAGGCCCCCGAATTGGTGCCGGTGACAGCAGTTGCTCCGTTCGGAAGTGCAACTCGAACGCCAGTGACGGGATTGCCGTTGCAACCGTGTTCAATCGAAACGGTGATTGCGGTGCGGCCAGCTTGTTCGGCTTTTGCGCTGGCGTTCGCGTGGGCAAATGCGGGGCCCGCTAACGCCACAAGCGCGGTAAGCGATGCAGCGGAAGCGATGAGAAAGCGTCGGGGGAGGGCCATGTGCATCCTTGACTGTGGTTAGCGACGGACGGGAACTTCGAATGAGGTGCGTTGTTCAGTGAAGTCACCGGTTCGAACTGCGATCGTGATGGTCCAGGTGCCAGGAATCGAGAGTTCGTTTCCTTGAATCACAAACACTCCGGGCTCTGAGGCTGGCACCTGCCGGGTGATCGGCTCAAGTCCGGCCGATGGTTGCGAGAATTCAATGCTCATGCTGTTGGCCACATTGACTGGTTGTCCGGTCTCGTCGGTGTATCGGACGGCAACGGTATTTGGCCCAACAGTCGCCGGATCAACAGAAAGTTGGACGGTGCCGGTGTCGACCCGTTGGGTGGTGTCGACTCGTTCGGTCGTTGCTACGACTGCCGTTCGAGCGGGGGGAACGTTGACAACGATTGCGGTGAGCGCGATCACCGCAACGAGAAGTACCGCTTCGGCCCGGATCGTGCGGAGGAGAGTCGCCCAGCGAACCGCCAGTTCGCTGGTGTTCTCGGTTGGGCTGGTGAGCGAAGGTACGAGCTTGCGTCGATTCCATGCAGCGATGAGTACGACGATGAGGGTGAGTCCGATTTTGGCGAGAATGAGCTGACCCCAAGTAGTGGTGAGGATCGAGTTCAGGCTCGCGTCGGAGCCGGTGATGGTGAGAGTCAGCCCGGCGATGGTGAGTGCAATGACCGACCAAAAGGCCATAAGCGAAAATCGACCGATGATGCCTGCGGTTGAGCCAACCGTTTCGGGCGCGCGTAGCGAAAGCACCATGACCAAACCAACGAGTCCGCCAAGCCAAAGCGCAGCCGCAGTGGCATGGATGGCATTGGCCGCCAGCGAGATGGCTGTGGGGGAAAGTTCGGTCGCGTGGCCCCACACAGCGAACGAGACGGTGATAGCAAGACCGCCAGAAAGGGCAAGTGACTGCGACACCACCTTTTTGGGGATATCGGTTGAGAGGTGGACGGCAGCCAAGCCAATCATCAACAACGCGAGCGACCAACCAAGGTTTTGATTGAGAACATCACGAAGCACCTCGGAGTCAGTGACGGCGCCGGCTCCCTTGCCTGTAAGAAGCGCAGCCTGACTCATCACGATGCCGATAGCACTGAACAGAGCAAGGATCGAACCAATGCGAACAAACGGAACAATCCGCCAACGATCTTCAGCGCGATCATGAATAAAGGCCAAGAAAAACGCGACACCTGCAGCGACAAGCGCAGCGAGGTAGATGATGAAGCGAGAAATTCCGCCGATGATTTCCCAAAGTCGATCACCGGTCGAACTGGGTAGTGCGCTTCGATCAAGTGCTCCTTCGCCCACACCAAAGAGCAGCGAACCGCTTACTGGGTGACCATCAGCAGAAAGAACGCGATAGGTCGCGACGTAGGTGCCATCGGACAAGGACTCGCTGATTGGTGCAACAAGTGTCCGACCATCGACGATTTCACTGTTTCCGGTATCGACAGTCTTGCCATCGGCATCGAGAACACTGAGTCCGCCCGAAATGGTTGTCACTGCTTCACTGAAGGTGATTCGGATCTCGCTCGGCGAGGTGAGAACCGATTGCCCATCGGCGGGAGAAGAGCTCTCCAACGTGGCGTGAGCTGACGCGGCGGTCGTACCGAGAGCGAGAACTCCAACGAGAATCGCGAGTGCGGCAACGAGTTGTCGGGTACTACGGGACATGTGTTCTCGTTTTCCGCGAGTTGGCAAGACTGTGTGGCGGGTTGGGTAAGACTGTCGGAGTGTCCAATCGTATTCCCATCCCCGAACCATCACGGCGCGGTCATCCCAATGTCTGAGAGCGAGTCAGCGATTGCTGTCGAAGGGCACAACGTGGTGCTCGCGTATGGGCGTCACCCGGTCCTGCGCGACGCGTCTTTCGCGTTGCCGACCGGTGCGGTCACTTCGTTGGTTGGTCCCAACGGTGCTGGGAAATCCAGTTTGTTGAACGCGATTGTGGGTTTGCTGCCGGTTGAGTCTGGAACGCTTACGGTGGCGGGTGGAGCACCAACCGACATGCGTCGCCGGGTTGCGTACGTGATGCAATCGGCAAAGGTCAATGATCAATTACCAGTTACGGTTCGTGAAGTTGTTTCGATGGGACGATTCGCAACGCGCGGCGCCTTTGGCCGGATGACAGATGATGATCGCCGCATCGTTGACGAGGCAATGGATCGCCTTGAGTTAGGCGACCTCTCTCGGCGCCATCTTCACGAACTTTCCGGTGGACAACGTCAACGCGTTTTTGTCGCTCAGGGTCTGGCGCAAGGAGGCGACATCCTCCTCCTCGACGAACCGGTGACCGGCCTCGATGTCGTGAGTCGTCAACACATCCTCGACGTCGTCGACCAAGAGCGAGACGCAGGTCGCACCATTGTGATGACGACGCACGATCTTGCTGAAGCAGCTGAGACTGATCACGTGATGTTGCTGGCCGGCCGAGTTGTTGCGAGCGGTACCGCCGACGAAGTCCTCACTGCAGCGAATCTCGCCGAGGCCTATGGCGGGCGCTTGTTGCGTTTGGCTGATGGAATCGTACTTATTGACGATCCGCATCATCACGCGCATGGACATGACCACACGGTGTGTGAAGACGACGACGAGCGTTAGCGGTTATTGAATGCGGCGATGACCGCGTCGTGAACAACGCCGTTTGATGCCACGCCTGAAACATTGGATCCTGGGACCAGTGAAACCTCTTTGCCGTCGGTGCCGGTGAATTTTCCGCCGGCTTCATCGAAGATCACAGGCATTGGCGCAATATCCCAAAGCGAAACCTGAGGATCGACCATTGCGTCGAGGGCGCCACACGCAACCATGGCGTAGCCGTAGCCGTCGCCCCAGGTTCGCAATTCAAATCCTGCTCGCTTCACGCCGAGCAAAGAATCTTCGCCCCAAGTTCCAAAGCCACTGGTGGAAAGCACGCAACTCGAGGGAGTGTTTCTGTCGCTGACGCGCACTGGACGGCCGTCGCGAAAACACCCGAGACCGCGACCGGCGTACACGGTGGTGTTGAGTGCTGGGAGATTGATGACACCGATGAGGGGTCCGTGTTCATCGACCACGGCAAGAAGGTTCGAATACAACGGCACTCCGCGCGTAAACGCTTTGGTGCCATCAATAGGGTCGACGATCCACGTTCTTGTGCTGGTGCCGATGTGATCATCGAGTTCCTCGCCGAGCACGGAATCCTCGGGATGAAGGGCGGCGAGACGATCTCGAACGATTTGTTCGGCTCCGCGATCGGCTTCAGTTACTGGTGTGCCATCACTTTTGGTGCTGATATCCAAGGCGGGGTTATCGAACCACTGCATGGTGAAGGTGCCAGCGGCGCGCAGGATGTCGACCGCGTTGGCGAGCATTGTTTGGTCAGCGGGCGGACCCGGGGGGAGAAGAGCCACGAGTCAATGCTGACACGACAGCAACGTGAATCGGTGCCGCTTTTACTACTTTGCCTCTCGGGACGTTGCGCCGAGATCGACTAACTGGTCGAACCATGCACCGGCCACGACTTTCCCGAGCATTCCGGCTGCGAGATCCTCGGGCATGGTGAATTCGATGACGTGGTTGACGCCATCGATCGTCATCGTGAGCTGGGGGCGCATCATGGTTGGTCGAGGGCCAAGAGCAATGTCGCTGGGCCACGAATCAAAGATTGTCGTCCCCTCGAGGTTTTCGTCAGCCTTCTTCGCACGAGATTTCGGGTTCGTACCGAAAGTGAACGAAAGTTTGCCGCCGGCGTAGTGAAGCGTTCCGCGTCGCCGACCGTTCTCGCGACGGTTGGGCGCTCGGGTTACAGGAACCGAGACGGGGTCATTGTCGACTGTTGCTCGGACAAGTCGCCCGGGTTCAATCGCGTGTTGTTCCGCGCCGTCGCCGCGTACAACTTGAATCGTGTTCGTGACGACGAGTGCGCCGATTACGAGCAACGGAAGAATCAAAACCCAAGGCGCACCGGCAGAAAGCGCGAAAAGCAGCACGAGGGCAATGCCCCACCACAGAACCAGATTGATATTTCGTCGAGCGCGCGCTTTGGCGCGTGTCGGATTCGGATCGGGAGTGTGATTGATGCGAGCCACGTCAGGAGGCTCCGAGTTCTCGCAACTGCGCGTACCACTCACCGGCAATCGTCGGCCCAACAAAGGTTGCGCCGAGATCCCAGGCCGGGAAGAACCTTACGGAATGAGTGACGCCATCAATTGACAGATCGAGTTGCGGACGCATGAAGCTCGGAACGGTGATGACTTCGACCTGATTGATTGCGGCATCGAAGCGCACCTGGTCTTTGAGGCACTCGAAACGAAGTCGTTTGCCATCGCAAATCAGAAAGCCGCGCTGGGGAGGTTCGCCGCGAACCCGGGCGCCAGGGGACCACACGCCATTTACCGAGACAGGATCACTGGTTGTTGCTGCTCGAAGTTCGCCCTTTGCAAGGGTTTCAGCGTCGGGGCCGTCGGGTCGACGAGACAATCGAATTGTTGCGAGGAGAAGAAGTGTGAACACCACAGTGGGAAGGACGAACAGCGGGTTTCCAAATCCGATTGGTGCAACAAAGAACACGAGGATGAATAGCCACGTGCCAATCACCGACCACACCCGCTGCCGACGAACCAACGCTGGAGCCTCGGGTCGGTTGGGTCCGAATCGCTTTGCGTTCTTCTTTGCGGTAGCCATCGGCGAGACCCTACGGCGTTTGGGTAGAAGTTCCGATGCGCAGTGATTCAGGCGCTGGCCGATCAATCGGGGGAGGATCGCCAATGGGCCAGCCGAGATAGAGCAGGCCCACGATCGTGTCGGTTTCGTCGAAGCCGCAGAACTCGCGCAATCGAACCGAGGTCATTGCCGCGCCGGTGGACCAATACGAAGCGAGATCAGCGGCGGTGGCTCCAAGCAGCAGCGTTTGGATGGCAGCCGCTACGGCATCGCGATTTTCGGCAGTCATCGTGGGATCTTCGCCGGCAATCGACGCCACCGCGATGAGCACCGGTGCTCGGAGATATTTCGATCGCGCTTTTTCGATCTTTGCCTCGGGTTGACCTGTCTCGATGAGATCAAGAGCGAGCGCTTCGCCGAGTTCAGCCCGACCTTCGCCCGTGATGATGCGAAACCGCCAAGGAAAGGTCCGTCTGTGATTAGGGGCTGTGGCTGAAACCGCAATGAGGCGGTCGATTAGTTCGTCAGGAATAGCTCGGTCAGGGTCAACCCGTAGCGAGGATCGCCGGAGTGAGGCAATGGTCTCGAAGGAGGAAAGTGGATCCACGGATCCGGCCGGGTCGGTCATCCTTAGGACAGTACCGCCGACTCTCAACCGATCAGACGGGCATGGAGCATTGAGTTTCCCAAGATCTATCCACAAGTTTTTCCACAGGGGTTGACCAATGCACGCAGACCTGGGGTAAGGTAATGAGTCCTCGGGCGGATACCGGGCCTTCCACGATTGCGTCATTGACGTGATCAGACGAGGAACCATGGCCATGACATCCCCCCGCAGTGCAATTCCGAAAAGGTTGCAGCAGCGACCTTGGCGTTGGAGCGCGTTTGCCGCGCTGGCACTTGCTGGCATCTTTGGGATGGCCATCGGTTCGTCGATCGACGTTGAGGCAGTCGCAACTAACCCACGGACGCAACGGGCGAATGTTCGGTCAGAACAGGCAAAAATTGCGGCCAAAGTAAATGCGCTCGAAAGTTCGCAGGACCAGGTCATGTCGGCGCTCCAGGCCATGGAGGAAAACGTCCGCGGCCAGCAGGCAGTGCTTTCCGAAGCTCGCCGTCAAGCCGAGGTCAGCGCGGCCGAGGCAGCGCAAGCCGAAAAAGATGCAGCGCAGACTTCCCGCGACCTCGATGCGCTTCGGGCTCGAGTCGCGCGCTACGCCGTGAAGGCCTATGTGGAGCCCCCGGGCGAAGAACTGATGCGCCGATTCGAGGCAGCATCGGCACAAGAGGACGCAACTCGGAACGCGCTGCTGAACATGCAATCGCGCAGCGATTCTGACGTCATCGATCAACTTCGGTCGACGAAGGCGCGCCTCGAAGAGGAACGTGCTCGTGCTCAAGCGGCCAAGAGTGCCGCCGAAACCCATGCAGCAGAAGCCGAGGGCGCGCTGCAGTCGTTGTCGGTTGCGCAGTCCCAGCAACAGGCATACGCCAGTCAAGTGCGCCAGCGACTTGATGAGACGTTGTCTGACGCCGCCTTCCTTTCACGCATGGATGCGGAATTA
Organism: Acidimicrobiales bacterium; assembly: GCA_044350215.1. Classification (GTDB taxonomy): domain Bacteria; phylum Actinomycetota; class Acidimicrobiia; order Acidimicrobiales; family Acidimicrobilacustridaceae; genus Acidimicrobilacustris. The sequence continues at coordinate 1,654 of JBILIB010000087.1, read as the reverse complement.
GGTCGACAGATCGCCGCCGAAGCTGCTGCGCTTGCCAGAGCCGTCGTCGGTGTTCCCAGTTCTGGGTCTGGGTCTGGCTCTGGGTCTGGTTCTGGTTCTTCGAACACCAACACTCCACCCCCAAGTGGCAACAACCCGTATCCCACTCCAGCCCTCACGACGGTGAATGGAATCACTGTTGCCTCGAGCATTGCCGACCGTGTTCGTGGGTTGCTGAACGCTGCATCCGCAGACGGCATCAATCTGAGCGGTTACGGCTACCGAGATTTCAATGCGCAGATTTCGTTGCGCCGTCAGAACTGTGGAACGACTCAGTACGCCATTTGGGAGATGCCCCCCGACGCGTGCTCACCCCCAACGGCCCGACCCGGGTACTCCTATCACGAGCGCGGTTTGGCCATTGATTTCATGGCCAATGGCCGGTTCATCAATTCTCGGAGCAACCCCGGATTTGTATGGCTTGCGGCAAATGCGGGTCGGTTTGGGTTCTATAACCTCCCCAGCGAGCCGTGGCACTGGGACACTCGGGGCACCTGACCTTCGGCACCTCCTGCACGGAGCGGTACGCTGAACGTGTGAGTAACACCGCAGTTCGTCTCTCGATTACCGAATCCGACGTCAGTGAACGCCAAGACACTCGGCCGTCTGATCCTGGTCTTGAAGAGGGCAAAGTCGCGCACATCATTCGTAAGGACGACCAAATGCGCGGCTATGTGCTTGGCGAGGAAATCACTGCACTCTGTGGCGAGAAGTTCATCCCCACTCGCGACCCCTATCAATACCCCGTCTGCGAGGGCTGTCGAGCTGCACTCACGATGATGAACGGCAGCGACTAACTCAATCGGGTCGATGCTCATTCACCGATCTCCGGGGCTAGGGTCCGTTTCGTTGAAGCCGAGAACAGTTCGGCCGAGGGGGAGTTATGTATCCGGGAGAGTACGGGCGTACAACGCCGAATAAACCCGCAGTGATCATGGGATCTTCGGGAACGGTCGTGACCTACGCCGAACTCGATGAACGTTCGCGGCGACTGTCTCGTTTACTTCACGAGCGCGGTCTTGTCGCCGGCGACATGTTGGCGATATTCGCCGAAAACCATCCCCGCTACTTCGAAGTTGCATGGGCTGCGCTGCGCTCCGGGATGTACCTCGTCACCGTGAACCGCTATCTACAGGCCGAAGAAGCTGCGTATCTCATCACCGATTCAGGCGCGAAAGCATTTCTCTCGACGGCGCATCAGTCGAAGGTTGCGACCGAGATGTTGGAGTTCATTCCTGATTGTCAGGTGCGGCTAATGATGGACGGAACGGTTGACGGTTTCGAGTCCTACGAAGACGCGATCGCCGCAGCGAGCGATGAAGTCTTTGCCGAACAACCTCGCGGCGACTTCATGCTCTATTCCTCAGGCACGACCGGTCGGCCGAAGGGAATTAAGCGCGAGCTTCCCGATCGAACGATTGACGATGGCCAGGGCGGAACGATCTCGTTGCTCTTGCAGTTCATGCTGGGAATGAACTCTGAGTCGATCTACTTGTGTCCGGCGCCGCTCTATCACTCTGCGGCAATTATTTGGTCGTGTGGTGTTCACGAAATCGGCGGCACGGTTGTTGTGCTCGAAAAGTTCGATGCCGAAGAGTTCCTGCGCATCGTCGAA
>JBILIB010000206.1:0-2887 GCA_044350215.1 Acidimicrobiales bacterium | reverse complement strand
TCCCAAGGGTCGCAACGGTATCCCGATGACTGAGTCATGGGGCGAAGGTCCACACAGCCTTCACGGTGTGATGACTCGCGATTTCCCGAACCTGTTGATGATCAGCACAGTGCAGGGCGGCTTCGGCACGAACTTTGTTCACTACCTCACCGAAACCTCGAAGCATTGCGCCGCCATTATTCGCATGTGTCTCGACGAAGGTATTTCGCAGATCGAACCATCGGCTCAGGCTGAGGAAGATTGGTTCAACGTACTCATGAGCAAGGTCATGGGCGTTGGCATGTACAACGCCTCGTGCACGCCGGGTTACCTGAATCGTGAACAGCAAGAAGGTGACATGAAAGCCGCTCGCGGAGCGTCATTCATGGGCAGCGTTGAGGAATATGCCGACCACCTGATTGCTTGGCGTGAAGCTGGTGATCTTGCCGGTGTCGAAGTAAAGAAAGCGAAGTAGCGCTTCGATTTAGAGGTCCTTCAGTTGGACCTTTGAGTCGATTGCTGCCGACCGATAAATGCCGCGTGCCATGTACGACGCTTCGGACTTTCGTCGAGCGTCGTACACCGCAGCGCGCACCTGATGGCATCGCGCTGATTCGGGTTCGGCCATCACTGCCATTTCGGCAAAGTGCGAAGCGAGACGCAGATCGCCTTCAGCCGCAAGCGCTTCGGCGCGCGCCGCGAGCACATCTGCACCGCCGGCAAGCGCAGCGGTCTCGCATGCGAGTGCAACATCGGCAGCGGGCTTGAGATTTGCGGGGTTGCCGTCGTACCAACCGCCGTAGAGACGCCAGATGTTGCGCACCACAAACTCTGGTTCGTCGTACGAGGGTCGTAGGTAAGGAAGATCAGCGAGTTCTTGCGGAAGCTTCACGGTGTGAATCACATCGTTGAGGCGCGCACCAGAGTTCATAAGTGCAAGCGTTTGATCATGCAGTGACTCAAGTGCTTCGGCAGTCTTGAGAAGTACCTCTGCAACCATGTCTTCACCGCCAACGGCCGGACCATGTGCGGGCAACAGAAGTTCCGGCTGCATGGCTGCCATTGCTCGAAGTGAAACCGCCCAGTCCCAAGCGAAACGCTGCACTTTCTGCGGGTTGCCGGCATTGGGGAACTGCCAAATGAACAAGTCGCCGACGCAAATGGCGCGCTTTTCTGGAATCCATGCCCAGGTGTGATCGTCGGTTTCGCCGCGAGCATGACGGAGGTCGAACTCTGTTCCGCCGATGGTGAGGTTCGTTGAAGTGCGGTAGGTGAGTTCGGGATAAATGAATTCACTGGGCCACACCGGTTCGGGCAGACGGAACTGCCGCATGTTGATCCAACCGTTGTAGCCATTCGTCAGTTGATACCGATCGAAGCGTTCGGGGATTGCTTCGTGGCCGACATAACGAATTGGTTGATCGCCGCGCGCTGCTGCTTCGGCGTCGAATGCCTGCGCGCCGGTGACATGATCGACATGCCCGTGGGTGTACACGGCGGTATGCACTGGTGAGTTCGACCAGGTTCGAAGTTCGGTGATCGCCTGCGGTGCAGACATGTGGTGCGACACATCGAAAAGGACGATGCCTTCGTCGGTATCGAATGCAACGACATTGCTAAACGCTTCGATAAGAACGACGCCATCGGCAACGACCGCTGCGCCGCCGGCGTCTTCGCTAAACAGCCCATTCATCGCGAGCGGTTCTTCGCCAGTGATCCAGCGCGCAGACCGTTCCAGCATTTCCTGACCGTCCATAGGACCTCCCCGTAGGCATCGATCCTCGCACAGGAGGATCAGCTGCGTTTTCGGCCGGTTACCGAGCCACGATTTCTACAGCCAACCTTCTGAAGTTCAACGATCTCCGCACTTGTGGCTGTCAGTGCCGACGTTCAGATGTATCAGCTAGGACGAGACCAAACTGAGCAAGGTCACTGCACGCCGTCTCAATGTCATTGCTTGCTGCAAACTGCAACACCACTCCGTCGATTGCGGCCATTGTCATGCGCGCCAACTGAGGGCGTGGTATCGCAGGTTCGTGACCCACTGCATCTGCGATTGAATCGATGAGGTCCTGAGCGAGTCGGTAGTACTTCTCCTCGAGAATCTCAACGCGACGGTCGCCAGTTGGATTGAGATCACGAAGCAAGACGCCGTACCGTTCATCTTCCAATAGGGCGGATACACGCTTCATGATGCCGATGATGCACGGGCCATATCCGGCATTCACATCTAATCCATCGGCGACCAAGAAGCTCACCTCATCGATGAGTCGTTCGAAGGCAGCGAGCACAAGATCATCTAGCGACCCGAAGGTGTAGTGGATGGACGCAAGTGGCGCCTTGGCCTCGGCAGCAACTGACCGAGTTGTAACAAGCTCAAGGCCAGATTTCTGCAGAACCGCAATGGTCGCATTGATCAGTTGTTCCCTGCGGTCGACAGCACTGATGTAGGGCACGACCGCGAGTCTACGAAAGAGTTGGTCGCATGACCAACTCTTGGTATTGTTAGTCACATGACCAACTTCACCATGTCGGCATCGGATGTTCCCGTCAGCGAACAAGCGAGAGTCGCGATCGCAACATCGGCGCTGAATACCGTCTCCCGCGTAGGCAGGCGATTCGGCGATCCATTTGCTGCGTTCGATGCTCCTGGCGGGCCTATTGATCGCGATGCTCTGCACAACGCATTACTCAAAGCAGGACCACTCGTGAAGAGCCGCTTCGGCGTCTACCTCACGCCCAACCACGCTGGCTGTCATGCAGTGTTCACTTCTCCACATGCATCATCCAAGGTGACCCGACCGGAAAGCGCGATTGGTCGCCTTCTTGAACCAACGTTACGTACCGGTCTCGGCTCACCACTTGATTCCTGGTTCATCACCATGGATGCACCCGACCACACCAGACT
>JBILIB010000086.1:0-8591 GCA_044350215.1 Acidimicrobiales bacterium | reverse complement strand
GGGAACAACCATGGCTTGCGTAATGCGTTCATTGCGAAGAGTGTCGAGCCACAACTGCGCGTCGAACGACTCGAGATACACAATCCGGCGACCCGAGTACATATTCGACAACAAGTTGGCGAGACCAGCAATGTGGTACGGCGGCACAGTTACAAGTGCAGCCTGGTCAGGTTCGGCGCCAGCAAACTCGACGGTGCCAATCACATATGCAGTCAAATGGCGATGACGAAGCAACGCAGCCTTCGGAGTTCCTGAAGTACCCGAGGTGTAGAGCACGATGGCGACATCTTCAGGATCGACAAAGGGCGGGAGTTCGACATCGGCTGAGGTTGCAAACGATGCATCAAGCAGTGTGGAACGAAGCACGACCATCTCAGGATCGGCCCCGGGGATCTTTGCCGTTTCAGCGATGACAACTGCGCCACGATTCGCTTCAACTAGTGGCTGCAACTGCTCATCACCCAAGCGATAGTTCAGTGGAATAAACGGAAGGCCGGCATAGGCAGCCCCAAAGACTGCGATCGGAAAACTTGCGTCATTCGTACCGCAATACACAACACCGGTCGCTCCCATCGACAAAAACTTCGCCGCACATCGACGTGCTGCTGCATCGAGTTGGGCGTAACTCAGCGACCGAGTTCCGGAAGTAACGGCAGGACGATCCTCGAGCGTCGACGCCGACATCTCGAGCAGGAGCGAAAGATTCACGCGATGACCTTCAGATCAATCAGAGGACGGAAGCGGCTTGGCGCCCTTGATGGGGACCTCACGGCCATCGGCAGCCAATGCGCCCGGACCGGGCTTGGCGCACAACACTTCAATTCCTGAGTCTTCATCGGCGTAACGCTTGCCAACCAGGGTGCCATCGCCGCTGGCGTCGGCATGGCCACCACCGGGACGATCGGCCGAGGCGTCGACAACTTCAACACCACCACAGGTGAGAACGACAGCAGAGCTCGGGGGACGGACCACGACGAGTTCGACGCTGCACTCCGGGCAAGCGAGTCGGCTACCGGCCTTGATGTCCATCTCAAGCTCCTCTCCCGCAGTGCCCCCTTGGCAGTGCAGCGCCTTGGCAACGTATCGCGACTGAACCACCTCGCGATACCTCGTCACTTCGACGGCCTGAAGTTCGCCAATGTGCGACGATCTCCGCCTGTCCACCCACGAGGAGACCGACATGCCGTATCTCGTTCCAGGCCGATTCAACGACAAGGTTGCCTTTCTTACCGGCGCAGGCTCTGGGATTGGTCGAGCCACGGCTCTGCGACTGGCCGCTGAGGGTGCCGAGGTCTTTGTCCATGACGTAAACCCCGAGTCATTGGCCGAGTCGGTCTCAATGATCACTTCGGCTGGTGGGACCGCTGTCTCGCGAGTTGGCGATGTTTCCGAGCGTTCGGAATGTTTCGATGCGATTGCCGAAGCGGTTGAGGCCTTCGGCCGACTTGATGTCCTCGTCAATGTGGCTGGAATCGCCGGAGCGTTTCATTTCGCTGACATGACCGAAGCGCAGTACCGACGTATGGCTGCGGTCAACATGGATGCGCCGTTTTTCTTTTGTCAGGCCGCCGTTCCCCATTTGCTCGCGTCTGACGGCAACATCGTCAACATCGCATCAAACGCAGGGCTCATGGGTCAGGCCTACACGACGGCCTATTGCATGACGAAGGGTGCTGTTGTCCAACTCACACGTTCGTTGGCCATGGAATACGCAAAGACGAAGATCCGGGTCAATGCAATCGCTCCAGGTGCAATCGAAACCAACCTCACACAGAATTTCCAGATTCCCGCCGACATCGACTTCGAGCTCATGACCCCATATATGGGTTACCGGGGGCAGGGTGAGGCCGATGACATCGCCGAACTCATTGCGCTCGTCGCTGCTCCAGGCTCAACCAACATCCACGGAGCGATCTTCTCGAGCGACCGGGGCGTCACCGCGGGCTGAGGCCCGCGTCAGCCGATGGCCAAGACTCGCGGGACAATCGAACCGCAGACAGAGATACCATCCGGTGTTCACAACTGATCGGTTGAGTTCATTGCCGTGGGGGGACCATGGAACGGCTCGCAATAGATCTTCTCGCCCCTGAGTTGTACGGCGGCGACCCATATCCCACGTATGCGTGGATGCGCGCCAACGAACCGATCTACTGGGACGGAGTCAACGAGCTGTGGGGGATCTCGCGCTATGACGACATCGTCGAGATCGCAAAGCGCAAGGACGTCTTCATCAACTCCGACAAAGAGAAGGGCGGATACCGGCCGAATATCCCGGCTCGTGACGCCATCATTGGACTTGACGATCCGTTACATCAAAAGCGCCGCAACTTGGTGTCGCGTCGTTTCACGCCACGTGCTGCGAACTCGTGGGAAGACGACATTCGGACAAAGGTGAACGCAATTCTTGATGCCGTTCGCGACAAAGGCGGTTCTGCCGAAATCATTAACGACGTCGCTGCTCCACTCCCCGCAATGATGATCGGCAAACTCCTCGGCTTCGACGAAGCCGATTGGCCAAAATTGAAGCATTGGTCAGAAACCACCGTCGCTCTCGGTGGCGGTCCTCGTTATTTCAACGAAGTTGGGATGACTTCAGCAATTGAATTTGCTGGCGCCGCAGCCGAAGTCTTCGAATCTAAAAAGACCTGCCCCGCCGACGACATCTTTTCGCTCTACACAACCGCTGAAGTCGACGGATGCCCGTTCGATCCCAACGATGCAATCGCCGACGCATTGCTTCTTCTCAATGGTGGCGCAGAAACCACGCGTACCGTCATCGCTTGGACGATTCTCAATCTCATCACCAACCCCGCCGAAGAAGCGAAGCTCCGTAATGGCGCTGACTTCACCGTTGCGGTTGAAGAGATGATTCGCTACGTCACGCCGATTCACAACATGTGTCGAGTCGCAAATGTCGACGTCGAAGTCAATGGCGTCACCATCCCAAAGGGCAACCAGGTTGTACTCATGTACTCCTCAGCCAACCGTGACGAAAAGTACTTTGATCGGCCCGAGGAATTCCTCATCGATCGCACGCCGAACAACCACATCGCATTCGGTTTCGGCACACACTTCTGCTTGGGCGTATCGCTCGCTCGCCTCGAGATCCGTGTGTTTTTCGAGGAACTTCTTCGTCGCACCTCGGGTTGGAAGTTGACACCAGGCACGGCGCCCGTCGAAATGCCAAACGCATTCGTGCGCAGTATTGAGTCGGCTCATGTCGACTTCGACTTCATCGAATGAGCATCGATCCAACAGAAGTTCCGCTGCCGAGCCCCGCCGATATCGATTTCGAGGTCATGGCCTCATACATGGGTTACCGGGGCGTCACCGCGGGCTACTACCCGCGTCAGCCGATGACCAAGACCCGCGGAACCTTGGAACCGCAGACAGCGGTACCATCCGGTCTGCACAACCGATCGGTTGAGTTCATTGCCTTGGAGGGACCATGGAACGGCTCGCAATAGATCTTCTCGCCCCTGAGTTGTACGGCGGCGACCCATATCCCACGTACGCATGGATGCGCGCCAACGAACCGGTCTACTGGGACGAAGTCAACGAGCTGTGGGGGATCTCGCGCTATGACGACATCGTCGAGATCGAAAAGCGCAAGGACGTCTTCATCAACTCCGACCAGGAGAAGGGCGGATACCGACCGAACCTTCCCGCCGACAACGCCATCATCGGCCTTGACGACCCGCTCCACATGAAGCGCCGCAACATGGTTTCTCGTCGGTTCACTCCACGTGCTGCAAGCGCATGGGAAGACGACATCCGGGCAAAGGTCACCGGAATTCTTGATGCCGTTCGCGACAAAGGCGGTTCTGCCGAAATCATCAACGACGTCGCTGCTCCACTCCCCGCAATGATGATCGGCAAACTCCTCGGCTTCGACGAAGCCGATTGGCCAAAATTGAAGCATTGGTCGGAAACCACCATTGCCCTTGGGGGTGGTCCTCGTTATTTCAACGAAGTTGGGATGACTTCAGCAATTGAATTTGCTGGCGCCGCAGCCGAACTCTTCGAATCTAAAAAGTCCTGTCCAGCCGACGATATTTTCTCGTTCTACACAACCGCTGAAGTCGACGGATGCCCGTTCGATCCCAACGATGCAATCGCTGACGCGCTATTGCTCCTTGACGGCGGGGCCGAGACCACGAGAACCGTCATTGCCTGGACGATTCTCAACCTGATCAGCAATCCCGCTGAAATGATGAAGTTGCGAAATGGCGCCGACCTCACTGTCGCGGTCGAAGAGATGATTCGCTACGTCACGCCGATCCACAACATGTGTCGCGTTGCGAAGGTCGATGCCGAAGTCAATGGCGTCACCATCCCAAAGGGCAATCAGGTTGTGCTCATGTACTCCTCAGCCAACCGTGACGAAAAGTACTTTGATCGGCCCGAGGAATTCCTCGTCGATCGCACGCCGAACAACCACATCGCATTCGGTTTCGGCACGCACTTCTGTTTAGGAGCGTCACTTGCTCGTCTCGAGATCCGTGTGTTTTTCGAGGAACTTCTTCGTCGCACCTCGGGTTGGAAGTTGACGCCAGGCACGGCGCCGGTCGAAATGGCAAACGCATTCGTGCGCGGCATCGAGTCGGCTCATGTCGACTTCGACTTCATCGCATGAGCATCGATCCAACAGAAGTTCCGCTACCTATCCCCGGCAAAGAAGTCATCTTTCGCCACATGGACGACCCCGATATGCCGTGGCAGTTGTGTCGCGCTCAGCAGAATGCCGACGGGTCAACCTCCTACGTGCGCGAGAAGTGGTTCGCGTTCAGCCCCGACCCGCAGTACCTCTCGCTCTATGCCGAATACGACCCGGGCATGATGGTGCGTCGACACGGCCACTACTCGCCACACATCGTGTTTGTTATCGATGGTGGTCTTTGGTTCGGCGATCGCTGGTGCCCGGCAGGCACGCATGTGGAACTTCCATTTGGTGCTGCGTTCGGGCCAATCCGAGCTGGTGAAGAAGGCGCAAAGTTGTACGAGGTCATGATGGGCGACCCGCGCTCGTGGGGCGACCAGCCCGAGGTGTTCGAGGCTGCGCTCGCCGAACACGGCGTCACGCAGTTACCCGACCCACCGGTCGACTTTCCCGACTGGCTGGCCGACCTGCGAACCCATTGGGCGCCGGCAGCTGAAGAGAACTAACTACTAGTCCCCCGTTAAGGACTTAGGGCCACAGCGGTTCGTCGTCGCGGAAGCCGACGTCGGAGCCCCACTGATTGCGGAACGACACATCGTGCGCTGGCTGACGCGTAGCGACGCCCCACTTGCCCGTCGGGTAGCCAAGTGAGACGCAGCCGAGCATGTTCCAGCCTTCGTCCTTCGGAACGCCGAGGATGTCGAGCACTTCGTCGTTATGGAACACGAGAACCTGAGTGAGTGATGTGCCGACTCCTTCAGCACGTGCTGCAAGTTGCGCGTTCCAGAGCGCGGGGTAGACCGACGAACCGCTGGGGTCGTGCTGCGCAAAACCGAACATATACAGCGGGACCATTTCAAAGTTGTCGGCCAGCCACTGCGCTGACTTTTGAACACGGAGCATCGACTTCGATTCTTCAAGTTCAGGAGCAGCATGCGCTGCATCAATTCGATCCTTGTAATAAGAACCCCAAAGCACTGACATTGCCTGGCGATAGATCGGACCGAGTTTCGCCTTCACTTCAGGATCGTCGACAAGAAGGAATCGCCAGTTCTGTGTGTTGCCACCACTTGGCGCACGAACTGCGGCATCCATAATTCGAGCCTGCACATCCATCGGAATCGGATCAGGCTTGACTCGACGCATGGCACGAGTTGTGTAGAGCGCTTCACGAATATCCATAACGATCAACCTTTCTTGGCGGCCTTCACAGCATTGTGTAGAGCAAGAACGAGTTTCTCGAATTCAGCACATTCTTCTGCCGTTAGTGCGTGCAATACACGCGCCATGGCAAGGTCAGTTCCTGCTTCTGCGGTCTTCCATTCACCTTTGGAGATGTCATCGACAGGAATGGTCGAAACATCCCAACCAAACACCGGTGCCATCCCGGGTGAATGCACAGCGACTGCTTCAGCAGGCGAAAGTCCCATTGCGAGAATTGCACCACCGTGCAAACCGCCACGGAGTTCGCGCAGAGAGTTGAGGTAATGCTGCGCTCGAGCCTTTGGGCGATCAGTGCCAGGAGCAGGCAATGTGCGCCACCCTGCGAACAACGCAGCACCTGCCGGCGATGCTGCATCGCATACCTTCGCCGCAAGCTCGGAGAAACGATTGAGCTCAGCGAATTCGGGTAGATGCGCCTCGCCATAGGCGTGACAGAGGTCGGCCCACTCAACCGCGGCCTTGGCCGGGTCCATCACCTTGCGCGCAAGTTCCCATTGCGTTCGGACTTGTTCAGGATTCCAAAAAAAGAATGCCGACGAAACCACGTCGGGAATGGTGTCGCCAAGAACGCCGCCTCGACCGAGTACATAAAAGTCGATACCCGAAAACCCCAGTTCTGCACCTCGCGCGTAGGTGGCGCCGTCGAGCATGAAAGCTCCGCCCATTTCGCCAACTGGCTTGGCAATGGCTTTGGCAGTTTCGACCTGCGTCATGTGTTCTTCCTCTCAACCGGAATCTGAGGCCCCTTTCGGCCGCAAGCATGCGAACCCTATGCGCTCAGCGGCAAATGGTCATCTCCACCGGGCTCGGTGTTACCGTTCTCCGGTCCGCACAACGAGGGGGAACCATGGCCGACGAAGAACCACAGCGTGGCGTCAAGCAGCGAAACAAGATCGTGATGAGCCAGGAAGAAATCGACGAGTTTCTCTCAGGCCGCCGTTCGATGACCATGTCGACCCTCAACTCCGACGGAAGCATCCACTCAATCGCGATGTGGTACGGATTTCTCGAAGGATGTATCGGCATTGAGTCCAAGGCCAAGGCCCAGAAGGTGATGAATCTTCGCCGCAACCCCAACCTCACGGTGCTTGTCGAGGACGGCGAAACTTACGAAACCCTTCGTGGCGTCACCCTCATCGGTAAGGCCGAAATCATCGATGACCCCGACCGCATGTTCGAACTGGGCATCAGCGTGTTCGATCGCTACATGGCGCCCTACACCGAAGAGATGAAGGGTGCGGTCGAGATGATGCTTCACAAGCGCGTTGTCGTGAAACTCAATGTCGAGCGCACCATCTCTTGGGATCACCGCAAACTCGGCGGCGGCTACTAGCCCTCTGATTAACGATCGGCAGCAGAGCGTTCAAGTAGATCGAAATATTCAGCACGCGCGGCTGCTCTTCGTTCCGGAAGGTGCTCGCTCGGCCAATCACCTTCGGCCGGTGAATACTCTTTGAGTACTTCGCGCGCGACGGTGAACTTATGAACCTCAGTTGGTCCGTCGGCGATTCCCATCGTGACTGACGCCATGAGCATGTTGGCCAGCGGCATTTCATTCGAGACACCGAGAGCTCCGTGCAGTTGCATCGTCCGCAGAACTGCTTCGCGATACACCTTCGGCGTTGCCACCTTTACTGCGGCGATCTCCTTTCGTGCTGCATGACCGCCCTTTTGATCGACGACCCAGGCTGCATGAAGTACTTGAAGTTTGAACTGCAGAAGCTCAATAAACGAATCAGCAATCTTTTCCTGCGTCGCCTGCTTACGAGCGAGAAGTTCGCCTTGTGTGGTGCGACTGAGCGCACGCTCGCACAACATGTCGAGACAACGCGACACTGCGCCAACCGTTCGCATAGCGTGATGCAAGCGTCCGCCACCAAGCCGAGTCTGCGCAATCGCGAATGCTTGACCCTCGCCACCAAGAAGGTGGTCGGCTGGAACCCGCACGCTGTTGTAGCGAACGTAGGCATGTCCGCCATGGCCATCATGTTCCTGGCCAACACCAACGTTACGGACAACTTCAATCCCAGGTGAATCGGCAGGCACCAAGAACATCGAGGCGCCCTTGTGTACTGCGACATCGGGATCGGTAATCACCATCACGATCAAGAATGAGGCGTAACGCAGCGACGAAGAGAACCATTTTTCGCCATCGATGACCCATTCCTCGCCATCTCGCACAGCACTACACGTGAAGACGCCGGGATCGGCGCCGCCTTGCGGTTCGGTCATCGAGTAACACGAAGAGATGCGGCCATCGAGCAACGGCTCGAGATACTTCACCTTCTGCTCGGGGGTTCCGTAATGAGCGATGATCTCGGCATTGCCCGAATCGGGGGCCTGATTTCCAAACACCGTCGGGCCGAACTGCGAACGGCCAAGAATTTCATTCATGTACGCCAACTGCACCTGCCCGTATCCCTGTCCTCCAAACTCAGGAGTCAGGTGACAGGACCACAGACCACGTTCCTTCACCACTTGCTGCAGTGGGCGAATCGCCTCTTCGTAGAACGCGCTGGACTTGTTGTAGACCATGTCCTCGCCGGCAAAAGCCAAATCAAGTGGCTCGACCTCGGTCTTGACGAACTCGCGAATCCAGTCGAGCTGCTCTTGGAATGCTGGATCGATACTGAAATCGGCCATGACGTATTCCCCTCAGTGAGATCTGTTCACACGGTAGGCCCCGCAACCTGACGCAGCGAAATGC
>JBILIB010000085.1:0-8618 GCA_044350215.1 Acidimicrobiales bacterium | reverse complement strand
CCACAGCACCAAGCGACGAAAGATCGACATAAGCACTGAGTTCATCGCCGTGACCGGCCGTGCCTGATGCCGTCATTACTGGAGCTCGCAACGTGAGCGAACCCACTGTGGTGGTGAGATCAACCGACACTCGGGAGCGACGACGGCCAGCCATTAGGAGGCTTCCCCGCGACGAACTCCCTGGTGATATTCCTGCAAGGGTCGGACCTCGAGTGGATGCGCAGCCCGGTCGGCCATTCCGTTCACTGCGGCGAGACCCGCAGCGCCAGTGGTGAGCAAGGGAATGTTGTGCTTTCCGGCGGCAGCGCGGATATGTGCACCATCGGCACGTGGACCTCGACCCCGAGGCGAGTTGACGACGAGGACAACCTCGCCGCTTTCAATGAGATCGACTGCGTCTTGCCCGTCGGGCTCACCGATCTTTGCAACCACCGTAGCGACGTCGATGCCGTTTCGTATCAGATGATCTGCGGTACCGGAGGTCGCAGCAATTGAGAATCCGAGTTCGCGGAATCGTTGCGCCGTCTTGACGCCAACCTCTTTGTCGCGATCAGCGAGCGACAGAAACACTTTTCCTGATGTTGGAAGGTTTGTGCCTGCAGCCAACTGGCTCTTGGCGAAAGCGAGTCCGAAGGTGAGGTCGATTCCCATGACCTCACCGGTAGAACGCATTTCCGGGCCGAGCAACGCGTCGGCTTCAGGGAAGCGACTGAATGGCAGCACAGCCTCCTTGACAGCGATGTGATCACCCTGCACGGGTTCAGAAAGCAAACCTTCTTCGCGCAATTCAGACAGTGACGCGCCAAGCATCACGCGGGCAGCAATCTTGGCCAGCGGAACGCCAGTGGCTTTTGCTACGAACGGAACGGTGCGGCTCGCACGCGGATTGGCCTCGATCACGAAGACTTGGCCGCTCTTTACTGCGTACTGAACGTTGAGCAATCCGACGACACCAAGAGCGTCGGCAATACGACGGCTGTAATCGGTCAAGACCGCCATGGTTTCGGCAGACAGCGAGTAAGGAGGAATCACGCATGCGGAGTCGCCCGAGTGCACACCGGCTTCTTCGACATGTTCCATGATCCCGCCGATGACGAAATCGCCATTGGCATCGCGGATGGAGTCGACATCGACCTCAGTGGCATCTTCAAGGAAACGGTCGACAAGCACAGGGCGTTCGGCGGAAAGTCCGCCTTCTTTGCCAAGACTTCCGAACGTTGCGAGCTGCGCCATTGCAACCCGAAGACCTTCGTCGTCGTAAACGATTTCCATCGCCCGGCCGCCAAGCACGTAACTGGGACGAACGAGAACTGGATAACCGATGCGCGAGGTGATTGCCAGAGCCGCGTCGATATCGGCTGCAGTGCCACCGGCAGGTTGGGGAATCTCGAGACGTGCACACAATGCATTCCAGAGTTCGCGATCTTCCGCTGCATCGATTGACGCAGGAGACGTACCGGCGATCAACTCAGCGGGAAGCGTGTTCGACAGTTTCAGCGGCGTCTGTCCGCCAAGCGAAACGATGACTCCGACCGGCTTTTCCGCATCGATGACGTTCATGACGTCCTCATGGGTGAGCGGTTCAAAGTACAAACGATCGCTGGTGTCGTAATCGGTTGAGACAGTTTCTGGATTGCAATTCACCATGATGGTTTCGAAACCAGCATCACGTAGTGCAAATGACGCGTGCACGCAGCAGTAGTCAAACTCGATGCCCTGCCCGATTCGGTTCGGACCCGACCCGAGGATGATGACCTTCTTGCGATCTGACGGTGCGACTTCATCGGTGTCTTCCCATGTCGAGTAGTGATACGGCGTCTTCGCATCGAACTCAGCAGCACACGTGTCAACAGTTTTGTACGTAGGAAGGACTCCGAGTTCCAATCGACGCGAGCGAACCTCGGCTTCGGTGCGGCCCCACAACCAAGCAAGTTGGGCATCGGAGAAGCCCAGTCGCTTCGCACGCTTCCAGCCTGCACGAGTCAGGTCTTGGAATCCGACTTCGGCGAGGTGAGCGCGTTCTTCCGTAATCGCAGACATCTGGTCAAGGAACCATGGATCGACCTTGGTGGCGGCGTACACCTCGTCGATTGATTTACCTCGACGCATTACGGCTTCGAGTTGGAAGATTCGTTCTGGGGTTCCGATGCATGCCTGAGCGAGAAGTTCGTCGATGGGAATATCGTCGTAAGCCGCCTCGCCCGGATCACAGTTGAGTCCAAGCCGACCTTGCTCAAGTGATCGCAGTCCTTTTTGTAGCGATTCAGGGAACGTGCGCCCGATGGCCATTACTTCGCCAACCGACTGCATCTGCGTTCCCAAGACACCGCTCGCTCCTGGGAACTTTTCGAACGCCCAGCGCGGGATCTTGGTGACGACGTAATCAATAGTGGGCTCGAACGAGGCGGGTGTCATTTTGGTGATGTCGTTCGGAATTTCGTTGAGCGTGTACCCAACCGCAAGGCGCGCTGCGATCTTGGCGATCGGGAAACCTGTGGCCTTTGATGCGAGTGCCGACGAACGCGACACACGAGGATTCATTTCGATTACGACCATGTCGCCGTTCTCGGGATTCACAGCGAACTGAACGTTGGAGCCGCCCGTTTCGACGCCGACTCGGCGCATGACAGCGAACGCCGCATCGCGCATGAGCTGGTATTCGTAATCGGAAAGTGTTTGTGCCGGAGCGACAGTGATGGAATCGCCGGTGTGCACACCCATGGGATCGACATTTTCGATCGAGCAAACGATCACGCAATTGTCAGCGTGATCTCGCATGACCTCAAGTTCGTATTCTTTCCAACCGGCGATCGATGTCTCGATCAGAATTTCAGAAATAGGGCTGGACTCGAGTCCATAGGCCGCAACCTTTTCAAACTCCTCCATGGTTGAAGCGATTCCGGTACCGCGACCACCGAGGATGTAGGCGGGTCGGATCACGCAAGGAAGACCAATGGATCCGACAACATTCATGGCTTCTTCAAATGTGTGCGCAGTTGCTGATTTCGGCGTAGCCAGTCCAATTTCGGCCATTGCTTGCTTGAACAGTTCGCGATCTTCCGCGGTTGCAATAGCGAGCGCATCGGCGCCAATCATTTCGACGTTGTACTGCGCGAGCACTCCGGCTTCTTCCAATGCCATTGCGAGATTGAGAGCCGTTTGCCCGCCAAGCGTGGGCAACAACGCGTCGGGGCGTTCTCGTTCGATGATCCGCGTAAGCACTTCAAGATCGAGTGGTTCGATGTAGGTGGCATCGGCAAAGTCGGGATCAGTCATGATCGTCGCCGGGTTCGAGTTAGCGAGCACGACGCGGTATCCCTCTTGACGAAGGATCCGACACGCTTGGGTCCCGGAGTAGTCGAATTCACAGGCCTGACCGATGACAATCGGGCCCGAGCCAATCAGCAGAATGCTTTCGATGTCAGTACGGCGCGGCATCAGTTGGTTCCCTTCACGGAATCCATCAGTTCATCGAACATGGTGAACAAGTAGGCAGCGTCGTGCGGACCCGGCCCCGCCTCGGGGTGGTACTGCACACTGAATGCAGGAATGTCGAGACTGCGGAGACCTTCGACCACACCATCGTTGAGATTTCGATGCGTGACTTCAACCTTTTGCCCGATTGAACCGTCGTCAACTGCATAGTTGTGGTTCTGGCTCGTGATCTCCACTGTTCCGGTATCGAGACGACATACAGGATGGTTGCCGCCGTGATGACCGAACGGCAGTTTGTAAGTGTCGGCCCCAAGAGCGGTTGCCAGCAACTGATGCCCGAGGCAGATGCCAAAGATTGGAACCTCGCCTAGCAATCCATCGATGATTTGCGGGGCACCAACCACTGCTGCGGGATCACCAGGACCATTCGAGAGAAACACGCCATCGGGATTGCGTGCGAGGACTTCGGATGCAGGTGTGTCAGCGGGAACAACTTCGACCGTTGCGATGCCCGAGAGATGACGAAGGATTGTGGTCTTGATACCAAAGTCGTAGGCCACGACTCGCTTAGGGGTTCGACCATTGGTGCCAGTGAATGTGAACTCGTACGGCGATGCGCAGGTCACCAAGCCGACGAGATCGACACCACTGGTTCCGTGCTCTGCCTTCGCTGCAGCGAGAAGCGCTGACTCAGACGCGGTGCCAAACGCACCGGGCATCGCACCGAGGTCTCGGATGTGACGCGTGAGTCGACGAGTGTCGATGCCTGCAATGCCAGGGACACCGGCCTTCTGGAGGAACGACTCGAGATCACCTTCGGCGCGCCAGTTGCTACGACGGCGAGCCATGTCACGAATGATGATGCCCCGCGTGAACGGTCGACGCGATTCGTCGTCGGATGCAGTAACCCCGTAATTACCAATATGCGGATAGGTGAACGTAATGAGCTGACCGGCATAGGAAGGGTCGGTGATGATCTCTTGATAGCCCGTAAGTGCTGTATTAAAGACAACCTCACCTGACGTGATGCCATCGTCGCGTCGGGCGCCAATCGCTTCACCTTCAAAAACAGTGCCGTCGGCAAGAACCAACAGCGCTTCTTCGATACCGCTCATCGTTGTACCTCTCCGTCGAATACGGTCGGGACGCCACACAAAAGCGTGTAGCGAACCTTGCCGCGCACGACGCGCCCCGCATAGGGCGTGTTGTCGGATTTACTTGCAAGTGCTGCAGGGTCGACGGTCCATTCGAACGCCGGATCGAAAATCACGAGATGCGCAGGCGCGTCAGCTTCGATCGTTCGGCCATGAATGTCATCGATGCGAGCGATTGCCGCTGGATTCCAAGACATCTTCGCCATGAACTCGGTCATGGTGAGGATTCCGGGTTCGACCAACTCAGTAATTCCGAGCGCAAGCGCAGTTTCGAGCCCGAGCATTCCGCACGGAGCGTGATCGAAAGGAGCTTCTTTGACGTCGGCAGTGTGCGGAGCATGATCGGTGGCGATGGCGTCGATCGTGCCGTCGGCAAGACCCGCCTTCACCGCTGCGACATCTTCTGCGCTACGCAAAGGAGGATTTACTTTGAATACTGGGTCGTACGAGGCAACTTCAGCATGGGTGAGCGTGAAGTGATGTGGTGTCGCTTCAGCGGTGACATTAAGGCCACGGGCCTTTGCGTCGCGTACCAAAGCGACTGCCCCAGCGGTTGACAGATGCTGGAAGTGCACTGCCATACCCGTAAGCCGAGAAAGTGCGATGTCGCGAAACACCATGAGTTCCTCGGCTTCGGCAGGAATACCGGGAATACCGAGACGGCTCGACCACTCGCCTTCATGCATGTGACCGCCATGGCTGAGGGCTTCGACCTCGCAGTGTTGGGCGAGCACAACAGACTCAGGCAAACCTGAGGCGTATTCGAGCGCCCGACGCATGAGGCGGTCGTCCTGCACGCCGCAGCCATCATCGGTGAAGATGCGAACACCCGCCGCAGCCAGTTCGGCCATGGGTGAAAGAGCATCACCTTCGCGACCGATTGTGATGGAGCCTGAGGAGCGAACGTCGCAAAGGCCCGCGGCGATTCCTGCATCGAGTACCTGACGAACGACCGCCACCGAATCAATGGTTGGTTCAGTGTTCGGCATTGCGACAATTGCGGTGTATCCACCAAGTGCCGCGGCCCGGCTACCAGTTTCAATCGTTTCGGCTTCTTCACGACCTGGTTCGCGCAAGTGGGTGTGAATGTCGACGAACCCAGGAGCAACTACGCATCCGATGGCGTCGATGACTGGGGCATTGTTTAGACCAAGGGCGTTGAGATCGAGTGCAGTTCCGACTGCAGCGATTGTTCCGTCGGGTCGAACTGCAACATCGGCGATTCGTTCACCGGTGCGGTCGACAACGAGACCGCCAGAGATGATCCATCCTGCTGAATCGGACACTGTTGCCTTTCGATCGGTTGCGTTCAGAGGTTCAGACATCGGGTTCGCCTCCCCATGTGGTTCCGCTTCCGAGAAGCAGGAACAGGACCGCCATGCGAACAGCCACGCCGTTGCGGACCTGATCGACGATCACGGTGTTGGGGTGGTCAGCCACCGCTGCGTCGATTTCGACGCCGCGGTTCATGGGGCCGGGATGCATGATCAGCGCGTGATCAGGGAGCAACTCGGCACGCTTTTCATTGAGACCGAACCTATTGCTGTATTCGCGAATGCTGGGGATGAGAGCTTCGGTCATACGTTCGCGTTGCATGCGCAGCAAGTAGCAAACATCGACTGTTGGCAACACTGCGTCGATATCGGTGCTGATTTTGACTGGCCAACCCTCAAGGCTCGGTGGCAGCAGTGTTGGAGGTGCAACAAGTGTGACGTCGGCACCGAGAGCGGTAAACGCTGCAACGTTGCTGCGCGCAACTCGCGAGTGGCGAATATCGCCGACAATCACAATGTGCTTGCCGGCAATATCGCCAAAGCGTTGGCGGATTGTGTAGCAATCCAGCAATGCCTGCGTGGGGTGTTCGTGCCAACCGTCGCCCGCATTGATAACTGCGCTGGTCGCCCACTGTGCAACCTGGCGAGGCACGCCCGCCGATGCATGCCGCACAACAATTGCGTCGACGCCCATTGCTTCGATGGTTTCGATGGTGTCGCGTAGCGATTCGCCCTTCTTGACCGAAGAGGTACTGACACTGAAGTTCATGGTGTCGGCCGAGAGTCGCTTCGCTGCAGTTTCAAAGCTAAGACGGGTGCGAGTCGAGTCTTCGAAGAAGAGTGATACCACCGTGCGACCACGTAGCGCAGGCACCTTGGGAATGGTTCGTTCGCTGACTTCGACAAAGGAATCAGTGAGCGTCATAACTTCGTTGATACCCACTGCTACTTCGGGGCCGAGGTCGGAGATCGAAAGAAGATTGCGCATGCGTCCATGTCGGGGGTTCGTGACTGGTCGGCTCACTTGACCATCTCCCCAAGGTCAACCCCGTCGGAGGTGACGTCGACTGCTTCGTCACGCCGTGTGGGGAGGTTTTTGCCGACGAAGTCAGGCCGGATCGGCAGTTCTCGGTGACCACGGTCGACCATGACGGCAAGCTGCACTGCTCGGGCCCGGCCGTAGTCGGAAAGCGCATCGAGAGCGGCGCGAATCGTGCGGCCGGTGAAGAGCACATCGTCGACCAACACGACCGTGCGGCCATCGAGATCGCAGGGAATGTCGGTGACGGTTTCCGGCAGGACCGGGCGAAGACCAATGTCGTCTCGATAGAAGGCGACATCGAGGCACCCGAGGGGCACCTCAGAGCCATCAATGAGCTCAAGCGCTTGGCATAACCGCGCTGCAAGAGGGACTCCCCCAGTCTGCAGACCGATCACGACGACATCGTCGAGTCCTTGGTTGCGCTCAATGATTTCGTGGGCCATCCGTTTGGTGGCCCTCTGCATGTCATCAGCGCTCATGACCCGGGTCCGGGCAACAAAAACGCCCCCATAAGGGGGCGTCAAGCGTCGTTCACGTTCAGCCACGTTCGTGGTCCTTCCTGTCCGTTCGGGCCTCACGGGACCCGCTTCACGAGCAGAGCGAGAGTATATCGCGAGTTAGCGAACCGCGCCTGCGACTGCTGAGAGCACGCCATTTACATAGCGGCTGCTGTCATCGGTGCTATAGGACTTGGCCAGTTCGACCGCTTCGGAAATCACCACGGCAGTCGGAACATCGGGCCGGTGCATGAGCTCGTAGGTAGCCAAACGCAGGATCGCCCGGTCGAGAGCCGGCATTCGATCGACGTCCCAATTGCGGGCATGAGAAGCGATCACTGCGTCGAGATCGTCCTGATTCTCCCCCACCCCAACCACGAGTTGAGCAGCGAACTCGTCTGGGCCCACCGGCAACGACGCAAGAATGTCGGCGATAGCGTCGCCCTTCATCTCGGTTTCGTAAAGAAGGTGAAACGCGCGCTCGCGTGCGTCGTGTCGATTGGTTGCGTTACCAAGGTCGTCGCTCACGCCCGGGTCAGATATTCGCCGGTACGGGTGTCGACTTTGACCCGGTCGTTGGGTTCGACGAACAGCGGAACCTGAATCACAAGACCAGTCTCGAGCGTTGCGGGCTTGCGAGCACCTGAAACACGATCACCCTGAATGCCGGGTTCTGTCTCGGCGATGTTGAGCTCAACGGCCGCAGGTAGTTCGACTCCCACGATTTCGTCGCCGTACATCTTGAGTACTGCTTCACCGTTTTCAACGAGATAGTTCGAGGCGTCGCCAAGCGATGCCGGGCCCACGTTGAGCTGGTCGTAGGTGGAGTTATCCATGAAGACGTACTCGTCGCCTGAGCGGTAGAGGAATTGCATCTCACGCTTGTCGATCATTGCCCGCTCGACCTTTTCACCGGCGCGGAAGGTCCGTTCGACCACAGCACCATTGCGGGCGTTCTTGAGCGTGGTGCGCACGAAAGCGCCACCCTTGCCCGGCTTCACATGCTGGAACTCGACGATTTCGAACAGCACGCCTTCGATGTCGAGGGCCATCCCGTTCTTGATGTCGTTGGTGGTGATGGTGGGCATGAGGGCCTTCCTGATCCGAGTCCGTGATGTGGGTCAGGGAGTCGGTGACTTCGTTGTGTGAGTGAGGGGTCGACACCCATCGGGGGTGACGACGACGCTGTCTTCCATTCGGACCCCGCCGTGCGCCG
>JBILIB010000084.1:0-8694 GCA_044350215.1 Acidimicrobiales bacterium | reverse complement strand
GGCAGCAGGACCACTTGAAAATGTTCGGCAAAATCATTCCTGTTCCCCGTCTTGAAGCGTGGGTTGCCGACGAGGGTCTTGACTACACCTATTCAGGGATTCATCACGATCCCGATCCGTGGATCGGTGAACTCGTCGAATTGCGAGACCTCTCAAGTAGCCACACCGGGACGAGGTTTAATTCGGTGTTGTGCAATCTGTATCGAGATGGAAGTGATGGCGTGGACTGGCATGCCGACGATGAACCAGAGTTTGGGCCGATGCCAGTGATTGCCTCATTAAGTCTTGGTGCCACTCGCCGTTTCGACTTACGACGGGTTGACGACCATTCGATCAAGGTGGAACTTGAACTGCATCACGGCGATCTCGTCATTATGAGCGGAATGACGCAAACGCTGTGGCGCCATCGGGTGCCAAAAACAAAAAAGCCTGTGGGTGAGCGAATCAACCTGACGTTTCGAACCGTGACGCCGAAGGCCGGGGCAAGATCGTCGACCCCCGTTAGTGGCGCTTCGACGAAATCTGCGGGGGATTCAGCCTCATTTTGAAGCGGGGCCTTGCCCCAGTCAGTCGACCTCGGCTAAACCTGACCAAACCCGTCGGGATTTAACGCCATGGCGGCCGACCGGAGTGCCTCTCATGACAATCGCCACCCAACGCTGGACCACAACTCCGCTGACGGCCTCGTTCGGCGTTGAATTCAGCGGTTCACGAATCGACATCGAACGCGACGGCGATTGGGTGCTCGACCAACTCGAGGCGAATCTGTTTGTTGTCTTTCGCGAGCAATTCCTCAACCATGCCGAGCAGGTCGCACTCGCCCGAGCTATTGGTGAACCGACACCCGCGCACCCTGTTGTCCCCGGGCACCCCGATCATCCCGAGATTCTTGAACTCGATGGAGCTAAAGGCGGCAAGAACGCGCAGTGGCATACCGATGTGACATTCAGTCCGACACCGCCGGCGGCGTCGGTTCTGGTTGCTGATGAACTTCCATCGGTTGGTGGGGACACCTTGTGGGCCGACCTTCGCGGTGCTTATGAGGGTCTTTCACCAGTCCTTCGAGGCGCACTGGATCAGATGGAAGCAGTGCATCGCATCACTCCTCTCGCCTATTGGGGCGTTCCGCACGACACCGCTCTTTCTCGGGAAGACGCGTTAGAACTACTCGAGAACGCGAAGAAGGTTCCTCCTGTTGTTCATCCGGTTGTACGAGTTCACCCGACGACGAGTCGACCTGCATTGTTCGTGAATCCCGGATTCACGAGCCACCTTCTCGGGCTTTCCGCGATTGAGAGCGACGCACTACTGAGTCTTCTTTATGCGCACATGACGCAGCCTGAGTTCGTCGTTCGTCACCAATGGCAGCCCGGCGACGTCGTGCTCTGGGACAACCGGGCCACCATGCATTACGCCTGTGACGACTACGGAGATGCTCCGCGTCGCATGCGCAGAGTCACAATTCGCGGTGCTGCGCCGTTCGGTCTCGATGGCCGCATGAGCAGGGTGCTCGACGATCCATTTCTGTCGATTCGCTGATCGAATCGAATGGTGTTCTCCCCGAAGAGCGTTTGGCGGGAGCGGGAACATCCAAACAGGAACACTTGCCCAAGTTCTGACACAATGGCGCCTCTTGACGCAGAAGGAACTCGTCAGCACCCAGGGGGAGTAGGACATGGCAGAGCAGAACGAAGGCATTGAGGTTTCTGTTGAGGAACTTCGCGCGAAGTATGCGGAAGAACAGCTGAAGCGACTGCGCACCGATGGTCTGAAGCAGTTCGCCGGGCTGAAGGAACAGTTCGAAGAACTCGACCAAGACCCCTACGCCGATCCCAACTTCACTCGCGATGCGATCGTTGAAGAAACCGAAGTCGTCATTGTTGGCGGCGGTTTCGCCGGCATGCTCACCGGAATCGACTTGCAGAACCAAGGAATCACCAATTTCCGTATCGTGGAAAAAGGCGGCGACTTCGGTGGCACCTGGTACTGGAACCGTTACCCCGGTTGTATGTGCGACGTCGAGTCCTACACCTACCTTCCCCTACTTGAAGAGACCGGATACATGCCGACTGAGCGCTATGCCAGTGCGCCAGAAATCTTCGAGTACTGCCAACTGCTTGGCCGCACGTTCAATCTCTACGACCACGCGCTCTTTCAAACGATCATCAACGGAGCAGTGTGGGATGACAGCGCGAATCGTTGGAACATCACCACATCGCGCGGCGACAAGATCTCATCGAAGTACATCGTCATTGCCGGCGGCATTCTGCATAAGCCAAAAGTTCCTGGCATTCCCGGCATTGAAAACTTCAAGGGACGCATGTTCCACACCAGTCGCTGGGATTACGACTACACCGGCGGCGGTCCGCGTGAATTCATGGACAAGCTTGGGGACAAGCGAGTTGGCATCATCGGCACCGGCGCAACCGCAATTCAGGCCGTTCCGAAGTTGGCTGAAGCCGCCGGAGAGTTGTTCGTCTTCCAGCGCACGCCCAGCGCAGTTGGTGTGCGCAACAACGGCAAGACCGATGAAGCGTGGTTCAAGAGCTTGCAGCCAGGTTGGCAGCAAGAACGCATCGTCAACTTCACCAAAGCCGTCACGGGCGAGATGCCCGAGGTCGATCTGGTGAACGACGGATGGACCGACGTGATGTGGCGCAACACGCAGGCCACGGTGGAGTCACCCGAGCATCTCGCCGAGATGGAACTGAGCGATTTCAAGACGATGGAAAAGCTTCGTCTTCGCGTTGACGCAATCGTTGAAGATCCTGAAACCGCTGCAAAGCTCAAGGCGTATTACGGCAAGAATTGTAAGCGCGTGTGCTTCCACGACGACTATCTGCCGTCATTCAACAAGCCCAACGTGAATCTTGTCGATACTGACGGTAAGGGCATCGAACGTGTAACCGAAACCGGTGTGGTTGTCGGTGGCGTGGAATACCCCGTCGATTGTCTTGTGTTTGCTTCAGGTTTTGAGGTCAATACCGATCTTGATGCACGCGTTGGTTTCGACCCGGTTGGTCGTGGCGGCGTGTCGCTCAATGAGTCGTGGTCAACCGGTGCGCACACCCTTCACGGTGTGTTGTCAGGTGGCTTCCCGAACATGATGGTGATCAGCCTCGTGCAGGCTGGTTTCGGCACCAACTTCGTTCACTTCCTTGGCCGTTCGGCTCGTCACGTTGCCGAACTCATCAAGGCATGCAACGACCAAGGCATCGCCGCTATCGAAGCGACACCTGAAGCCGAAGAGGGTTGGCTTATGGTGCTGTACAGCGTCATCGGCAACGGTGCTGAATATGTCGCCACATGTACGCCGGGTTACTACAACAACGAAATGTCGGTACCGGACGAAAAGGCAGCGAAGGGCCTTGTCTTCGCCGGCAGTCTTCTCGACTACCACGCTCATCTCGATGAGTTCCGCGCTGCGGGAGACTTCCCTGGCGCGTTGGTAACGAAGGGCTAACTCACCTCGTCGGACTCGGACCCGAGTTCCGGATCATCACGCAGCGATTCCTTCCACGTGCGGAATCGACTGTGGATGGTTCCGTCGGGTCCGAGACCTTCGCCGTTGCCCTCGGCATCCAACTCAAAAGTCCAGATGCGTTCGAGGTCTGTGCTGTCGACGGCTCCGTAGCGTGCTCGAGCGCGCACGGCTGGGCCTGCACGCCAAAGCAAGTACCGACCGATTCCTCGCAGGTATCCAGGGTCGGCTTGGAGATCATCGCCCAGCGTCCTGATCTCGTTCGGTGCTTCAATCCACTGTGACGCAATGATTCGCGATTCCCGTTGTGGGAGCGGCGGGAGTTCGTGGGTGTGCACCATGTGATCGATGAGTGGTCGATCTTCTGCGGGCATAGTCATGTCGATGATTCCGTCGCTGTGTCGTCAACAATTCGTGCAAGAAGTTGATCTCGTATCGAGACACCGGGCTCACGCGCCTTCTCGCCGGTGATTCGCCAGCCGTGGCGACTTGAATAGAGAAGAGGAGGAGCTTTGAGGCGACCTTCACCAGAAGCTGTGATTCGACCGAACACGAGCTCATGATCAATCAAGCTGATGTGATCAAAGACTTCGCAGGTGAACCAAGCAATGCAGTTGGGGACGACGGGGTGACCATCAATCTCCTCAAGGAACTCGGGTGCGGAGTAGCGCATCTTGTGTCCCGGATAACTGAAGTACTGCCCTTCGGCGATTTGGTCGGCGGCAAGAAGTGAAACAGTGAATGCGCCGCTTTCTTGAAGAACCGGCCACGTGTCATGTTTTTTTGAAAGAGACGCCATCACTACTGGTTCTTCAAATGAAACCTGAGTGACCCAGTGCGAGGTGTAGGCCCGAGTCACGCCGTCATGTGACGCGGCGACAACTTGCACGCCTTTGATCATCTGTCCGAGACATCGTTTGATTGTGGGATCGATCACGGGCTCAGTGTGCCATCGCTTTCCTCGCGATCATCGGTCAACCCTCAATCCGTTTAAGCGCAAGCCCGCTAGCGGATGCGTCAACGAAAAAAGGGGAGGGACCCGGTACTACCGGGCCCCTCCCCTTCATGCGAATGTGCTGATTACGGCATCAAGACGCCATCGATGACGTGGATGACACCGTTGCTACCAACAATGTCGGTCTTGACGACATTGACGGTGTTGCCCTTTGCGTCAGTGATCGAGACCTTGCCGTCCTTCACGTTGATCGTGAGTTCTTCGCCGTTCACGGTCTTGACCTTGCCGGGCTTGACGTCCTTGGCCAGAACCTCGCCTGCGACAACGTGGTATGTGAGGATCGACTTGAGCTGCTCAGGGGTCAACGAAGCAAGTGTTCCGGCGGGAAGCTTGGCAAACGCCTCATTGGTCGGAGCGAAGATGGTGAAAGGGCCCTTGCCTGAGAGAGTCTCAACGAGGCCGGCAGTCTTTACGGCGCCAACGAGAGTCGAGAAATCGGCATTGCCGGATGCGATTTCAACGAGGGTCTCCGACTTCATGGCCTTGGTGGTTGACGAGTTGGACTTTGCAGTCGTGTCAGAAGAACTTGAGTTTGAGTCGCTGCTGCAAGCAACAGCACCGAGGGTGAGCGAAGCAGCAACGATCAAGCTTCCTACGATTTTGATGGGGCGTGATGACATGTGAACTCCTAAGTGAGGGGGTGTGCATTTCGCACGTGGGGTGCATCTCCCCTACTCCGAAGCTGTAGCGATAGCCGGATGAGTGATCGCCTAGAAATCTTTGATTAAGCCAGAGATCCGGTGGCCATGGGGCTGCTTGTTGGAGCAACACTCCCGCTCACTGGTTCTCGAGTCAGCGCGAGTTCGGTCACCGATGGATCAATGGGGACCATTGACATCTCTGGATTTGAACCGAGCATTCCGAGGGAAATCATGGTTCCGTTGTTTGCAGCCCAGAGTTGGTAGGTCTCGTCCTCGGGAAGTGCCGGCAACGGATCGGTCATCAGAAAGCCATGACCTTGAGCATCGGCGACAACCTGCACCGTCATTGTTTGCCCAGGGTCAGTGAGAAACCCTGTTCGCGAACCAGGTTTGGAGGCAGCGTCGTTCGCCATTGCGGTCATCGCAGCAATGGTGCTGGGGACATTCTCGTCCTGACGAACGCCTGCGAAAATCGCACCGCCGATCACAAAAACTGCGAGCACTGCGGCTGCGGCCAGGAATGGTTTATTGACGTTTCGGTGTTTCTTCGAAGAGAAGATTGAGGTTGGTTCGGTCGAACCCGAGGGCTTGTGAGCAGATGAATCCGTGTTAACGGCACTTTGGATTGACTCCCAGAGCCGAGCTGGAGGAGCAGATTCAGCGGCATTCCCGAGTTTGTCTGCGACAAGGCGCAGTCGTTCGACTTCGTCGCGGGCTGACGGATCGCTGGCGAGGAGATTTTCTACTCGTCGGCGTTCAACGTCATCGACGGCATCGAGCACGTAGGCGCCAAGCAGTTCACGGGTTTGGTCTTCAGGTGTCATGGCTTGGCCTCCGATCCTTCGTCACCTAGCAGCGAGGAGAGTTTCAAGAGCCCAGAACGGATGCGGCTCTTGATTGTTCCTTCGGGGGCGCCGAGAACGCTGGCAACCTCACGATATGAATGGCCGCCGTAATACGCCAAAACAATGGCGGATCGTTCTGCCTCGGGCAGTTGAGAAAGTGCGTTGCGGACCTCGGTTGATGTCAGTGACGTGATCACATCGTCTTCTGTATCGCGAAGCACAGGTCGATCCCGAAACTCGGAGCGGGACTCACGCTGCCTTCGAGCTTCTTCCGATCGAACTTTTTCGATTGAACGGCTGTGTGCTTCACGGAGAAGAAAAGAACGTAACGACCCTCGTTCTGGATCAAATCGTTGAGGTTCATTCCACAACCGCAAGAAGATCTCTTGAGTGACATCTTGGGCTAGGCCATCGTCTTTGAGAACTTGTCGGCTGAGCCCATAGACAGCGTTCCCAAGCCGATCGTAAATCCTCGCAAGCGCTGACTGATCGCGTCGCGCTACATCGACGAGGTCACCGTCATCGGATGCCGGGTATGTCTTGGAAAACGGGGCTGGTGCCGCGGAAGAGAGGTCCATAGTTTCGAACGCAAAAGGTGCCACAGATCCCGGAAAAGATGGCATCGGGACGCGAAAATGCGGCGGATTCGCCGTTTTGGAACGCTGGGGGGCCTCGGTCAACGTCACGAGAGGTATCCGAAGCCACGGGCCCTAGTGGATGAGGCAGTCGCAGACGATCACGAAATTCGAACGGAATCGGCGGCTTCCGCGTCGGAAAACATTCCTTTGCTTTTGCGCTGATCGAAAGAGGGCCTACATTGCGGACATGACTTTGACTGACTCAGGAACTTCACTCGTCGATGGCATGGCCGAACTCGTTTTGGCCGAAGCCGCCGACTGTGAAAAGAATCGCACCATGACCCCAGCGGTGGTCGATGCGATGTGGGAATGCGGCCTCATGACGTACTTGAATCCGGCTGAAGCTGGCGGTTCGGAACCGTCCTTCGTCGACATGATCAATACCTGGCAAGCCATGGCCGAACTTGACGGTTCGTTTGGCTGGATCGGTATTGCCAATCTTCCATCCGCTGCCGCCGTTGCTGCCTACCTTCCCGATTCGGGTTTTGCAGAGACTTTCGGTAGTGCTGAACGCGTCACCATGGGTGGGCAGTTCGCGCCGAATGGTCAAGGGCAGAAGGTTGAAGGCGGCTACAAGATCAGCGGCTCATGGAACTTTGGTTCCGGAACCGGACATTCCGAGTTTGTTTGCGCAGGATTCCTCCCCATCGATGACGGCAACTTCATGTTCGATGCAAACGGAGAGATTCTTCTTCTTGCCGCAGTGGTTCACCGTGACGACATCAACTTCACCGATGGTTGGCACGTTCAAGGGCTTAAGGGCACGGGTTCGTACGACTACAACGTCACCGATCTGTTTGTGCCTGATCATCGCGTTTTTGAACTCTTTGAACGCACACCGCATCGCGGAAGTTCGCCGACGTTCAAAATGGGTCTCATGGCCATTACTGCAGCGGGTCACGCAGCATGGGCCCTTGGTGTTGCAAAGAGCATGATCGACGACGTTGCTGAACTTGCCAAGGTGAAAGCGCGTATGGGCGATATGGAAACCCTCGTGCACAAGACCACGTTCCAGCGTGGTTACGCCCATCACCTTGGTATGTGGCGCGCTGCTCGACAGCTTGTCGTCGACACCTATTCCGAGGCCGAGCGAATTGTCGCTGAGGGCGGAGAACTCACGGTCGACATGCGTGCGGATATGCGTATCGCTGCCACGTATGCCACGGAAGCAAGCCGCGAGGTCGCACAGTGGGCTCATCTTGCTGCAGGCACCACCGCGATTCGCGAAGGAAGCCGTCTTGAGCGCGCATTCCGCGACATTTACACCGGCACTCAGCACGCGTTTATTAGCGAGAAGACCTACATCGATTCGGCTCAGGTGAAGCTGGGTCTTGCGGAGACCAATCGCGGTCTCTGAGGTGACTCCTCCGAGAGTGGTGGTGGTCGGTGCGGGCATGGCTGGCCTCACCGCTGCTCATCGACTTTCTGGAGTTACTGAAGTAGTTGTTCTCGACAAAGGACGCGGAGTCGGTGGTCGTCTCGCGACGCGTCGCATTAGTGCTGCAACCATTGATCACGGTGCACAGTTCATTACGACGCACACGTCCGAGTTCGCTGAGATGGTGGACCGTCTGGTTGGCGAGCACGTCGTTGCTCCATGGTTTCGCGGCCGCGTCGGACCAGAAGGTGTGAACGACTCTGACGGGCATACCCGGTTCCGTGGCTCAGTGTCGATGAATGCAATTGCCAAGAATCTCGCCATCGGTCTTGATGTGCGAACTGCATCACAGGTTGCTGCGCTTCGTCACGATGGGGAGTCGTGGAAGGTCGCGCTTGTTGATGGCTCGGAACTTGTTGCCGATGCAGTGATTGCTACGTCTCCCGTTCCACAAACAATTGCGCTGCTCCAAAACGGCGAGGTCACGCTCGCCGCAAAGGACGAAGCCGCTCTTGAGGCGATTGAGTATGACCCCTGTCTCGCTTTCATGGCAGTGCTTGACGGTCCTTCAGGGCTCGCGGAACCAGGCGCGATCGATCCCGTCGACGGTCCAATCGATTGGATGGCCGACAATTATTTGAAGGGCATTTCCGCAGTGCCTGCGGTGACGATCCACGCAACGCCAGAGTTCAGTCG
>JBILIB010000010.1:0-28477 GCA_044350215.1 Acidimicrobiales bacterium | reverse complement strand
TCACGAATCTTCAGACTTGGGTTCGAACGGCCAACCCGCATCGGACTGAACATCGTGAATCGGGTCGAGGGTGAGAATGTCAGCGATGTCGTCGAAGCGTTCGAACGTTGGCGGCTCCGCCTTCTGGGGCCAATCCACGACTGGCGTTTCTCCAGAACCAGCCACAAAGAGCTCGGAAAGCCCTTCAAGCATTGCTCCTAACGCATCGCCAACCTCTGATCCGAATCTTTCGGTCGCTTGCTCAACGAGCAAGGAAGGTCGAGCCGCGTTCTTCGTCAGAGCCACCCAGACTGTGGCGCCCAGACCGCGCAGCACATACAGCGTTCCGGACACGGTGTCGATGACCAAGGTCTCGTCGCCAAGTGTTTCTGATGTACAACGCGAACTATCGACCATAACGGGTATCGCGAAATCAGGAATGTGCGAGTTCTTGGGATCAGATGCCATAGCAACCCAAAGGTAGCGCCACAATTTCATAGGATGCCTTCAATGATCCCTCGGTTCCGATCTGATGCGTCGCGCCAACACACCATCGGTGCCGCTCGACCATGGTTCAACCAACACGCAGATGACGAGTTCTGGACGCGCTTGCGGCCTCCGCAGCGAGAGCGACTTCGACCATGACCACGAAGAACGACCAGCGTCACCCCTCACTGCTCAGTCGGTTCGCGCCGCGAGTCGCACGACATCGCACGCCAGACCGATTAGTCGTCATCGCCGCTACCCCCCGAACGGGGAGCAGTCTTCTGTTCACTGCGCTGCAAGCCAGCGGAATGGCCGGTAACGCCACCGAGTACTTCAACCCCGCGAACTTCGCGTGGTATCTCACAGGCCTCAGTCGTGTCACTCGCCGAATCAAGTCTCCAGCCATTGCCACAGAGAGGGCGAGTACTCGTTCCGTGCGAATCGCACTCCAACGAATCGCCGACGCTCACACCACTCCCGAAGGGACTCTCTCCCTGAAAATCATGTGGAGCGACGTGAAATCGGTGCTTCACGGTCACGGCGTTGACTTTGATGCATTCGGAGTACAGATTATCTGGATCCGCATTCGCCGTGATGATCACGTTGGCCAAGCGGTGTCGTATGCCCGGGCGGCACAGACGCTGCTTTGGCGAGCGGGCAAGCCAGAGAGCACTGTTCCGGTCTACGACGGCGACCAGATTGCTCAGTTCTACGCGCGAATCCAACCCGAGAACGATGCATGGGATTCCTATCTCGCCGCTCTGGGCGCATCCCCAATTCAAGTCACCTACGAGGAACTTGACTCGGACTACGAGGGCACGATTCGACGGGTACTGGATGCCATCGGCGCAACCGGCATTGAAGTTCCTCCGCACCAATTGTCTCGACAGAGAGATCGCCTGAACGTCGAGTGGGCCGAGCGATTCCGAGCCACACTCTCCGAAGCCGAACATCTCTGAGAATGAGGATCTGCGTTCTCTCAAACGCGCATCTCCCGCGCGCAGCCGACATTGAGGTAGCCCTTTATGGGACGTCGGGGAGCATCACAGTCAAAAAGGACGCACTGCTATGACTCAGGACGCTGACCTCCTGCGCCACATCTCACCCGACCACCAGCTTCTCCTCATCGCTGCGCTTTCAACGACCGACTCAGCAAAGACCGCTTGGGCAACATGGCGCGAGTCGGTGGTCTTCGACGATGTCGATTGGCCGTCAGCGCGCCTACTCCCGATAGTGGCCCTGCGCCCCGAAATTCTTGATACCGATGACCCGCTCCAAGGTCGAATTCGCGGGCTCTATCGAAAATCGTGGGTATCGAATGAGCGGCTCATGACATCGACCGTCCCCGCTCGTACTGCGCTCGTATCCGCTGGAGTGCAGATCATGCATGTAGAGGCCCTGACGTTCGCAAACCTGATTACCGACCACGGAACTCGACCGCTTTACGACATCGATTTCTGTTTGCCCCGCCAATCACTGCACACCACCATTGACGTACTCGACGGACTCGGCTGGAAACCTCAGAAACAGGAGTTCCGCGCTCGTTGGCGCCATCATCCCCGCCACTTCACACAGGGAAGCGCTCGCATTCGGGTGATAGAGAGCGTCCCCTGGCCCAAAGCCAGTTCAAGCGCTTGGGACTACGCATCGCTGGAAACCTCGGGTGCGTTTCTCCTCGGTCCGCACGACGCAGTTGTCCACGCAGCCGTTCGTGCAACTCAGCCGTGGCAACCATCTCCTGCGCAGTGGGTTGCAGATATCGCATTGCTTACGTCAGCACTTGGTTACCCACGTGTTGGCGATGCGCGAAACGATCCGCTGATTTCCGAACGCGCGTCCGCACATCAGTCTGCAGATGTCGTTGATGCTGCTCTTGAGGCCGCAGACCAATTGATCGGCGAACTCCACTGAATTCCGAGTGGAGAAGTCTCAACTAACGGCATCAATGACATGCGCAGTCCTCCGGCTCAACCCACTGCGTTATCGAATCAACCGGTGAAGTGCGGCGGTGTTGGACCGGGTTCAGGACTGGGCGACGGCGACACGGGCTGCACTGAATCGGGCACCACGGTTTGTCCAGCACTGTTCTCACCCCAAGCAACAACAACACCATCGGCGCGCTTGGCAATCGTCACATTGCCTCCGGCTGAAATCTCGGTAAAGACCCCGGCCGGTGTATTCAACTGACCAAACGTGTCAGATCCCCAGCAGACGATTGCGCCCACGCCGTCGATGCCCAGCGCACAGTTGAAAAACGCACCAGCGGTAACTGCGGCAAATGTTGCACCGCGAGGCGGCACTGCTTGGTTCGTCACATACGGATCAAACGGTGCGAGATTCGAACCCCAACACAAAATCGATTGCCCTGCAGTCAGCGCGCAGGCGTCGTAACGCCCCGCGGCGACGTCAACAAACGTTCCCGAAGGAACATTCAGTTGATCATCAGAGTTGCTTCCCCAACACACGACGGTGTTCGTCGGAGTGAGCGCACATGCAAATTCCTTTCCGGCTGCAACTGAGGTTGCCGGTGACAGCACCGTGGCCGAAGCGGGTGAGGAAGTGGGAATCAGAACAGTGGCGGTGGCGAGTACGACGAAAATCGCAGCGGCAAACCGGCTCGGATGACAACGATGAGGGCGTGACGTGTACGAGACGCTAACGGTGAAACGACCTACTCACCAACGATCGTTCCTGCCGTGGAATTCAAGCACTCCACACTCTGAGGTTTTGGCTACTTCTGCATGCCTCCCAGACGGAAATCTCATCGCCGGTGACATAGGACGAAGCTTCGCTCGCAAGGCAATGCACCGGCTCCTCGTCAAGGTTCTGCCAAGATCAGCGAATGCGACGACCGAGTCTGATACCCACCCTCGGGTCCTCCGAGCGAACCGGTGTCGCGCCTGAGAGGCCGCAATGGATGGTGCACGTAGCGATCCTGCTGATCTTGGGGGTGCCAGCGATCGCCCAGTTACTGATGCACACACTCGATCAAAAGAACCTCTATTACTGGGGTTGGGCGATGTTCACGAGCTGATCCGCTGGGGTCTTGTTGTTGCGTGCCTTCTTGGCGCAGTGAGCGAGGCGACATGGAGACCAGACGAGGCCGTTCGCGACACAACCATCGCCCTCGTGAGCGCGATCGCACTGATACTGAATCGTCGCATTGGCGCGGCCATCACCGCCATCGGGTTGCTGTTTACGATGTCTACGTCGCACGAGTTTCTTGTGTTCTCCGTTGCTGCGATCCTCGCCATTTTTCCTTCGCCAAAACAACTGAACCTGCTTATAAAAGTTCAGCTCACTGCGATGTGGGTCTTCGCCGGTATTGCGAAACTCGGACCGAAATTTCTCGCCGGGACCACTCTTACTCGCGGCGACCTGTTCCTCATTGACGCTCTGCCAACTCCGGTGCTCGTGTGGGGGACCATCCTCGCCGAGGCAGTCATTCTGCCCGTACTGCTGTGGACCCGACCACGGCTTACGATGTGGGCAGCGATTGCGTTCCAGATGTCAATCATGATCGGCATGTCGACCTACATGTCCGGAAAATCGATGAACACCGAGATCAGCTTTGTTACTTCGCTCTGGGCGTTTGGGCTACTCACGATCTCCTGTGTCGTCGCAGTGACAACCTTCGACCGCAACAACCGCAATGATGGCGCCAAGTCTCCGGCCTA
The DNA here is from genome assembly GCA_044350215.1 of Acidimicrobiales bacterium. Lineage (GTDB taxonomy): Bacteria > Actinomycetota > Acidimicrobiia > Acidimicrobiales > Acidimicrobilacustridaceae > Acidimicrobilacustris. Next base: position 24,335 of record JBILIB010000010.1, on the reverse strand, counting down.
GTAACGAAAGAACAAAAATTCAGAGTTGCATCACAAGGGTTCACGGACGAGGACTATGCACCCGACCGAACATGTAGGCATCGTTCCAACCAACATCGGCAAGACCCAGCTCCTGTCGAGCGATGATCGGTGGAAGATCAACCGGCTGCCAGCCGTCAACCAATTTTTCACCATTCAGATCGCGCACCGAACGCTCTAACTCAACGAGAAGCTGAAGGCTGAACGCGATTCGTCCCGTCAAAACCGCGGGATCGCCAGTGCAAAGGGCAAGCGCAGCCTCGGCCATCGTGTCGAGCGGTTCGAACATCACCTCGTTGATCCAACCCGCTTCAATCAGTGCAGGAGTTGCAATTGCGGCTTGCGGAGCGAGCGCGTTCACTGAGATTCCTTGACCGAACGTTTCGCTCGCCGCCGCAACGGTGAGGCGGTTAAGAGCAGCCTTTGCTCCCCCGTACAACGAACCACCGGTCGAAGGCTTATTCGTCGGAAACGGCGGGCCAGGAGGCATCTCCGCAGCGAAACTCGTGAGATTGAGAATCGAACCATGACCGCGCTCGCGCATCCCACCGATTACCGCAGTCATCAACTCCCACGGTGCCCAAAGATTGACCTGCAGGCTTCGCTCGAGTTCTTCTGCCGTCACCGTTTCGAACGGCTTGTAGCCATTCACTGCGGCGTTGTTAACGAGAATGTCAATCGGCCCGAATGATTCTTCGGTCTTCGGAACAAGTTCAGAGCGCCCACCGTCGGGGCGACTGAGATCGGCAGGTATCACCAAGCACTCGCCACTCGCTTCAACGATTCGCGCTCGAGTCGCTTCGAGCCCATCAACGCTTCGCGCGGTAATTGCAACCTTTGCGCCTTCGGCGGCGAAGCGGACCGCGATTGCCGTTCCCGTTCCCCCCTGACTCGCACCGGTAACCAGTGCGACTTTTCCTTCGAGCTCTCGCTTCGGCATAACTACCCCCCTCCAGATCATCCACTAGGCCCACAGGAAACGCAACGACTCATCAGCTATCGACACCATCCAAAACCTCTGAGTGCAGCTACTTCACGTTCCCATGACCGACCCGTCCACGGCTTTTCAAGGAATTTCGCGACTGAACCGCCCTATCATCGCCCAAACAAAGTTTTCTCCCAAGAATTCGTTGTTCACCACGAAGTCATCCTTCGATAAGGACAACAACCACCATGACGACAACCGATCCGTCAGAAATAACGTTCGGAGACATCGACATCACCGATCTTGATGTCTTCGCAACACGTCACCCTCATGAGTGGTTCTCGTTCAACCTGTTCACTGGTTCCTCTCGCTCAGATGCCGACCGCGGGGCAAACACGCTGTTGCGATGGAAGGCAGCGAGTCACCTTTACGAAGAAGGTGTGGTTCGACTTGATCTGAACGGTGCTCGGCCAGGACCTGCAGGACGATTTAAGGCCTCGCTCGCTGCAGACCTTGTGCCCCGGTGGGACCTCCACCAACCCGATCATCGACCGGTGGCACTCCTCCAGCGCGCAACAGCGCGAGCGCGCCAAGAACTGAAAAGCGCATGGTCGCTTCGTGGAGCCCATCGATGACGCCACCGATCGCAGCAGCGCCGAAGGTGTCCGTGGTCTTGGTGGTGCGAGACCATTACGCGCCAACGCTGCGTACCGTCGGCGCCATCCTCGACACCGTTGCGCATGATGTTCCTGTTCTCGTCGTGGCAGGCGGAATGCCTCGGTCAGATCGTCATCAACTTGAATCGCTCGACCGGGTGCGCGTGATCGGACCACGCCACCATGTGATGGCGAACACCGCTCGCAACCTGGCACTTCGATACGTGACCACTCCGCTCGTTGCCATCGTTGACAACGACGCAGTGCCCGAGCGGAACTGGCTGACATCGCTCATAGAAACTCTCGAAACGCACAATGCGACAGCGGTGACGGCCTTGTTGATGGAACGATTCGGACCGAGTGGTGTGCAACGGATCCATTCCAGCGGAGGCAACTGCCACATCGAGGAGACGGCGTCGGGACGGCAGTTCGTCGAGCGCCACCGACACCTGCACGCGCCTGCAGAGATGGCAGCCGGAATTGCGGTGGAGCAGATCCACCTTCTCGAGTTCCACTGCGCGCTGTATGACCGCGAAAAGTTGACCGCCATAGGCGCGTTCGATGAGCAACTCGAGGCCCAGGGTGAGCACCTCGATCTCACACTGCGCATTGGGCAGGTGGGCGGCAGCATTTGGCTCGACCCGCTTGCTCGCGTCACGGTCGAGTTCCCGACATCGCTGGGGTGGCGGGACGTCTCGATGTACATGGGGCGGTGGTCTCAGACAGTCAATCGGCGTTCGCAAGCCAGATTCATGGACAAGTGGAACCTCGCCGATGACGCGTTTCTCGACCCAATTTGGGAATTCGCCGCCCTTGCGAGGTCGTATCCACTACTTCGCCTCGCGGGGTGGGTGCAACGGATGACGCGTCGTTGGACCCCTGAGGGCATCTCCCAACGAATGGACCGCTACGCCGGCCGATACATCGCTGAAGTTTTGCTGCGAACGTCACCCGGCTGGCGGGATTGGCGCCGAAGCGCGCTCGCCAACTCGACAACAGTGCGCCGATAGGGCGAACGCACCTCCACGAATGACTTCCCACTCTGCACAACGCGTGTTCCCAGTGTGTGACCGCAGACCCGTGAAAGTGCCTTAGCAACAGACATCTTCACTGTGGTCGACAAGGGACTGATCGGAAGGTCCACTCGGGACGCTGACTACTGCGTTAGGACCGGATGTTTCTTAGTTCTCCCACCCACAAGCATTCCGATTGCGCTAATCAGGCGCGACGAAATCAGAAGCAGCACGAGCGCTAAGACCGACACCGCCAGGCCGAGGTGTAACCCGGGCGGGGTGAAGGTGAGTTTCACCTCGCTCGAGCCGGCCCCAATCGGAATGGCCAATGTCAGGCCGTTGGCCCTGACAACGGGGGCATGTTTACCGTTGACGGTCGCTGACCAGCCATCGAGCCAACCAGTCGAGACAACGAGAAGCCCGGGAGCATCCGACTCGACGACAAAGCGACCGGACCCATGCTCCCCGATCGAGCCCTCGACAACTGCCTCGACACTTCCAGACGCGGAACTCTCAAGGAAAAGCGCGCCATTCGCCGCCGAAGGTTCGAGGTACACCGTGTCCCGGAAGTCCGATGATTCGATCAGCAAACGTGCGGTGATCTCGACGATTGTCGCCACCTCGGCCTGGGACGCTACGTAGGCCTCGGGAAGACGCGGTTCGCGTTGCCAGACACGCAACCCCGAATCAGCAAGGGAAGGCACGTTGGTCCAGCCCGGTCCCGAGGGTCGAAATCCCGGTTGCGTAATCACCGTCGTGATGCGGAGAACGTCTGCCATCCAGCCCGGAGACCAGAGCCTGCCTCCGGCTATTGAGCCATACCAAAGGGCTCCTGTGAGGTCGGCGAAGACCTCCTGCATCAACGGGTCATATCCGTTGATCATCTGCGTTCCATCAACCACCGATGTTCCCGTGCCGAGGAAAACCGGCACCACCCGGCCTTCGGCCACCCATCGATCGACGCCGCCCGGAGCATCGTAGGGGTTAACCGCCCGGGGCCCTGCTCCGCTTAGATCTGCGGCAACGTTCGCACCCGACCAGTCCGGTTCCCTCCACGGTGCAGACAAAGCGAAGACAATCACGCTGACCGAGCAAAGACCGAGAACCAATCCGATCCCCAACCTGCGCCGCCTACTCATCACCACCACCGACCAGGCGAAGGCGACAAGGATGGCAGCCGGAAAGCCCAGTGCCATTAGTTGAGCGCCCGGAACCACCATTGCGCCGCCAAAATCGCTGATCGCCGGAAGAAAAAGGATCGCCGCCGCAACAGGAGCCGTGATGAACACAAGCTTCATTGCCCAGCGCGATGGTTCGGCGACAAGCGCCTTCATGCCAGCACCGGCAAGCCATGCTGCGGCGAGATTGAACATCACGATGTTCCTCGACCACGCCTGGAAGAGCGAGGCACCAGGCACAAGGTCGAAGACCAAGCGGCCGAACGGTGTGCTGTCTCCGATCGCCATCAACATCGCCCAAATCGCGACCGTCATGAGTCCGATCACGCGCCTGTCTCTCCGAAAAGCGATGATCCCCACGATCGCAAGCGCGAGAACCACTATGCCGACGTGATTCGACACCTCGTGATAGTTGTACGCATTGCCACCATTCACGCCGCCGGTCCACCGAAACGACAGACCGGGAAACCCGGCTCCACCTCCCCAGACATGGGGGAGAAATGAGGTCAACAGGTCTTTCGGTTGTGAGGCGTGGGACATCGCCGCCTCGAACGTCAACGATGGCCGCTCGCTCGTTCTGCTGAAAAAATAAAGAGGAAGAAGTTGGACAGCGCCGAGACAGACTCCGAGTCCGACTCCGGATCCGACCCTGACCAGAGGCCAGAGTCCCGCGCCACGTCTCGCAAGGCGAACCACCGAATAGATGGCAAGGCCGACGACGGTGATCCAGATGAGTTGCGGACCACCACTGACGGTGATGAAGAAGAGCGGAATCACCATCACCGAGGCGCGTTTCAACGACCATCGATCGGAGACCAGATCGGAGCCGAGAAAGACCCACGGGATCCAGGCCGAACACACGATGAAATTCATGTGGACAAAGTGCAGGATGAAGAATCCGTTGAGGCCATAGGCGATCGCCGTCACCGCAGCCGCCGGACCGGATCGCCACGAACGCCACGACCAGAAGTAGGCCCCCGTCGCCGCCATGATCACGTGGAAGAGGATCCACCAGCGCAGGCCGAACACCGGGTCCACGAGTCCGAAAACAGCGTTGAACGGATAAAAGATCCCGGCCTGACCGATTCCGGCAACGTTCTGACCGGCGAAGATCCAGTTGCCCCAGAACGGCGAGTCTCCGGCAAGAATCGTCTCCCACGCCCAGGCCGTAATCGGCAGGTGGTAGGCGGGAACATCACCGACCAACGCCGAATCGGCGCCGCTTAGAAGACCGAGAAACGGCAGCGATACGACGGCAATCGCGATGCCCAGATAGTTCCATGCTTCAACGGGAACGAGCCGGATCCGGTTGACTACTGCAGTACTCCACGAACTTCCTTCGGATGCACGTCCCCCATCGGACACCTGATGACCAGAGCCCACGCCAGTCATCGCTGTTCCTTCGCAGAATCATCCGGACGAATTCCCACCGCTACCAGATTCTTCCCGAAGGGAGGCGAGCCGATGATTGATTCGAGAAATCGGCTGATGGGGACCAGAACCGAGTCGTAAAGGCCAGACGATCCCGCGTCCAACCGCGACACGCCGAAAAGTCGATACAACACGAAGTAGGGAACCACTCCCAAGAGATCCATCCAGCGAATCGAGACGGGTTGGAGTCCCGAATCCAGAATCACTTGCCGCAAAAGTGCCTCGTCGTAGCGACGATAGTGACCCGACTTGAAGTCGAGGCTTCCGTAGAGGCCGGGCATCGCTGGAACGAACACCGAAACGGTTCCACCGGGACGCGCCAGGGAACACGCTGTGCGGAGTTCGGCGACGTCTTCAAGAATGTGTTCGAGCACACTGACATAGACAATCGAATCGAAACCGAGGTCGACCCCGGATTCCAAGAGTTCTCCGGAGGTGCATTGCATGACCTTGAGACCAGCAACACCTCGAGATTTCTCGGCGAGTTGCGGGAACACGTTTTCTGCTGGCTCGAGAGCAGTCACAAGATGGCCGGCTTCAGCGAGTCGGATTGAAATGGCTCCGAGGCCTGCACCTACATCAAGCACCCGATGACCTAACTGAGGTTCGAGAACCTCGACGATCCACGAGAGAAATCGACTCGATTCGGAAAGCAACTCGAGTTCAGCGATTGCACCAAATGTCGAACCGTTTGAGTCCCCCTGTGAGCGCAACCGGGGGTTTCGTTGTGCCCACAGCACCTGATTGCTGCGCATGTCGTGACGAATCCTTCGGACCAACCGACGCGTCATTGGAAGACTTGCCGCGAACTCGAGAACATCGCCAGCGCTGATTCGAGGACCACTCGCGGTCCGAGGCATAAACCGAATCGGGAAATCACTGACGAGAAATCCACCGGCTTGCACGACCGGGACCATTGCCGCGAAGAATCCGTGCGCTCCTGACGGCAACTTCTCGCGACTCAGGAACTCGGCGACTTCACTCCCGCACGATCGAAATGAGGTCGCCGAATCAGTGACTCCCCTCGCTCCGGTCATGAGTTTCACCAAAACATTTCCAACGCGACTCGCGATCGCCCTGACAAAGCCCGCCCCGGGTGATGAGCCGCCCCGCGCCCACCTGCTCGCAACGGCGAGACCGCATCCCTGTTCGAGATGGAACGCCACAAGTCTCGGAATCTGACGGGCGTCATGCTGACCGTCACCATCGATCGTCACCACCAGATCGGAACCCGCGTCGAGCGCGCCGCGGAATCCATCCTGAATCAGTTCGGCAAATGTCAGTCCAGTGTCTCCCCTTGAGACAAACGGAAGTCCGATCCGTTCGGCTACTGCGGAAATTTGGCTATGGGCGAGGTCACCGGGTCGAAGACCCAGGAATACCACCAGCATTTCCGTACCACTCGCCGACAGTTCAAGCCGGGCTTCGTTGAGTTCGGTTACCACCGACTCCGCCGATCTGAAACCGTTCCTTGCCGCCACCAGAACAGAGCACTTCATCTAAGAGAAATAGCACACTCCTGCGACTCACCCGGTGCAGCGAACCATGGACTCGTCGCTGGAAGAACCAACCGTGCGGCAGAACTACCCATCGATTCGTGCTCATCTCGAGCGCAAGAGCGTCGCCGAGCACAGTCCCCACCAGCAAAATGGGTCACGGGCACGCCAACGCCGTCGCCGGTTACGTCAAGGCTGAACTCACAATCCAACGTTGTGATCAGAGATCACTTCGTGGCCTCGGCACCAACTGATAATCTTGGTCAAATAGAGCGATTGCATTTTGCGAGTGCCGTCGAGTCGAGTCCGAAAGTGCAACGACGACAGGGTCGGCGCGAAACGCGGGCTCGGCACGCTGAGGTCTGGGTGTGAAACAGGGAAAGATCGCTTCAACCAATGGGTCGTGGGATGATGAGGTAGCAAAGTTCGTCACTAATGAGAACCCAAATACATGGCGAACATACTGCGATCGCCTCACCACCCAACTGCTCACCCGTTTCGGACCCGCAACGATCGGGAAACGCGCCATAAAGACCGACCTCTTCGACGAGGCAGCCGGAATCGGCGTTACCGCCGAACTCAACACCGTCGCCAGCCACGTATTTGGGATCGATCTTTCGGCAACAATCACAAAGACCGCCCATCGCAAAGATCGATCGCTACGTGTCCTCCAGTCTGATGTGCGTGCACTTCCCCTGGCCACCGATTCGTTCGACTTCGTTCTGTCGAACTCCACACTTGATCATTTCGAGAACCGGGACGACATTGATCGCTCGGTCGAAGAATTGCATCGGATCCTCGTTCCGGGCGGTGAGTTATTGATCACCCTCGACAATCCCCTGAATCCGGTTGTCGCTCTCAGATCGGGGATGGCCCTCCGGCTTCTCCGCTGGAGCGGAGTCGTCCCATACGACGTCGGGGCCACACTGAGCATGAAGCGACTCGTCCGCTTGCTCGAGTCCACCGGATTTCGGGTCGAGGGGACAGGAACCCTGATGCATGTTCCGCGCTTCTTCGCTCTCCACCTCGCACATCGGAAAGATGTTCGACGACAGGGAGCACCGGACGAGCGAGCGGTCACCCGGATGATGCGCTGGGAATGGCTGGGCCGGCTTCCGACCCGCCAGTTCACGGCCCACTTCATTGTCGTACGCGCTGTCAAGCTATGACGTTTCCGAATTTCTACGTGGTCGGCGCCGGGCGTAGCGGTACGACATCGCTCAATGACTGGTTGGGCCGACATCCCGACATCTATCTCCCAGCCCGCAAGTCACCGAACTACTTCGCGTCGTCGATCGACCAGCCTGTCTGGGAGACGCCGGTGGCTCGGCAGATGGCCCGCGATTGGGTTCACGATGAGCAGTCGTATCGCAAACTTTTCGATGACGCGACGGTTGAAACTGCCATCGGAGATGTCTCACCTGTCTATCTGCAGGCGCGCCCGATTGCGGGCGCTATCCACGACGCAAGTCCGGATGCACGGATAATCGCGGTGTTGCGCGATCCGGTGGCGCGGGCGTGCTCGCACTTCCTCGGCCGACAGCGCGACGGAATCGAACCGTCCTCCGTCACGCTCGAGGAGCGTTTCGAGGAGCAATCCACAGTCCCGCTCCCCGAGGTCGTTGCCTTCGGACATTACATAGGCTGCGGTCAGTACCACCGATTCCTTTCTCCCTACATCGATCGCTTCGGACGCGACAGGGTGCACATCGTGCTGTTCGATGATTTGATCGCCAACACCCCCGACGTCCTTGCCGAGATGTTCCGGTTTCTCGACGTCGACCCGGGCTTCCTTCCGCCCCTCGATGTCCAACTCAACCGCACCGGGCGCATACGAAATCCGGTGCGACGCACGATCTGGACCCGTTCGGTCCGCGTCCGCACCGCGATGCGCCCACACATTCCCGCACGTTTCCGATCGATCGCCGGTCGCGGTTTCCTCGGCGATCTCGAATCAGTAGGAATCGATCCGACCCTGCGCATGCGCCTTGCCAACCTGCTCCGCGACGACATCGACGCCATGGAGGACACGCTGCACCGCGATCTCTCCGCCTGGAAAACCGCCTGATTTTGCAACTTCATTAACCTGCGTCACCCGCAGTCCGATCAGGTCAGCGTGGTAAACGAAACACGCGAAGATCGGGCCCCGGGCGCCAATGGGCCCAATGGCGCGCATCACGGGCCAACAACTCCGACGATTGGATCGACAGCGTCATGTCTGCCGCTATCGCCTCGACCAACAGGACTCCGGCCATCTTCGCAACGCTGCCGGCGTTGCAGGCATGCCGACCGAATCCGAACGGGCAGTACTGGCCTTGCGGAAACGTACCCATCACGAAACGGTCGGTGAGGTCAGTCGGATGGTCGAACACTTCCGGATCTCGGTGACTCTCCCAGACACACAGTCTGACGAGTTGACCTGCATGGAGCCGGAATCCTTCGAACTCCACATCGGCGGTGAGGCTGCGATAGAGGTACTCGCTTTGTGCGAGACGAAGGGTCTCGTCGACGAACGCATCAGCCAGAACCCGACGCTCTGCGCCTTCGGCCTCGCCGAGTCGCTGGCGCCACTGCTCGTTGGTGCCGAGCATCTGCACAAGCCACACAAGAAGACCGGCGAGATTCCCGACGCCAAGACGATGCATGAAGATCAGATTGTCGATGCAGACATCGTCGGGAAGCGTCGGATCGCTCAGGCGCATCTCTCGCAATGCACACGGGGGAACGGATCCGCTTTCGATCGCGTCAATCTGACCGCGCACAAGACTGCGCAACCGGTCAAAGGATTCGGATCCGGCCCGACGGTCCGGACGAAGTGTTGTTCGACGCGAGAACTCGGCGCTGGTCTTGAGATAGTCGACACCGGCGGCAGATTCCGGGTCCATTCCCAGCAGTGACCACAGCAGCGCCGTCTCGGCAATCCGTCCTGCTGCGCTGACTGGCGATTCACCGTTCCGATTCATCCCGAGCAGTTCCTCGTGAATGACAGCGTCGACACGCGGAGCTACCGCGGCGTTCACCTCGGTCGACAGCGAACGACGGAAAACCGGACCGTAACGGTCATGGGTTCCGTCATCCATGTACCGCAGGAATCCCCCGGCAACTTCCTCGGCGAAGCGGAGGGGACTCGGCCCGAAGGAATCGGCGTTGGCCCGTAGCAGACGCTGTCCGCGCTCGAGGCCAACGACGCACACCACCGGCCGCCCGAATTGCGACGTCATGAAGACCGGGCCGTACCGACGGGAGAGATCGAGATAAGCGGTTCGGTGAGCAAGCATTCGTATCGATCGGATGAACGAGCGCGACCCCGGCGGTCGACCACTACCCCCAGTCGGTGTCGGTCGGGCCCGCCACCAGAAACCCGCGGCGACAAGTGCGGCGACGAGAGCCAACAGAAGGACCGCAACAGAAACGACAAGCAGGACGATGACCACCGCACCCGTCCAGGCCGCGGCGCCGAGAAGAGTGGCCGCAGCCAACATCGGGAACATCGAGCGGAATTCCCGGTCGACCGGCAGACGCAGCCAAGGAAGAACCACGACAAGTATGAGCACCGCGGCGGCGATCAACCGGAAGACAATCATTGCGTTGCCCCCGAAGACGCTCCCGCCGATCCCGGATTCTCGTCGTCATCTGCTGGCAACCATTTACCGAGATCGAGACCGGTGACCGCCGCGAGATCCTTCACTTCCTCTGCGTAATACCCCGTCAGGAAACGAGCAGTTTCGAACCAATCCGATCGGGGTTGTGTGTTGCGCGTCGCGAACGACAATGCACGATCGCGAACCGACACCGGAATGTACGGACGAACAGCGGTGCGCGCCAGGGCCGAGCGCGACCAGAGGAACCGCATCAGCGGATTCGAGATCTGCCCCCCGCTCTTGTTGTGGACGCGGGACATGTCGACCTCGAAGGTCGGATCCACGCCGAGGAATACAAAGACCCCGGCCATGAACGATTGCGGATCGGCGACAAGATCGTCGAACGATCGGAAGCACAGGTTTTCGCTCGGGAACCGCTCGACATAGGTGCGCAGTACGTGACTCGTGAACCCGGCGGCGAGGTACGTGCCGGCGGTGTCATCGAGGTCGAGAGGTTGGTCGAGCTCCGGTGCGATCGCCGCGGCAAGATCAGGCGCCCGTTCCAGCCCGCTCTGGCGCCGGGCAACGTACCGGGCCCGCAGGCGGTCGACCGGGTTGCGCAATACGGCGATGATGCGCATTTCGGGGTTCCACTCGGCGATTCGACCGGCGACTCTTGTCGACGAGAGATACGCGGGCGAAACCTCGCCCACCGCCGGTTCGGTGCCCCGGGTTTCGAACAAGCGCACATAGTCCCGGAGATCGGGAACGAAATAGTTGCGCACCTCGAGTCGTCGTTCGAGCTCCACTGGAGTCGTTGCGTCAATGCAGTAGAAGTAACTCGGCGATTTTTGAGCGGGGACGAAGACTTCCGGGTGCTGCCCAAGGTAGTGATGCATCGAAGTCGTGCCACTACGACCGGCACCGACGACGAGAAAATTGGGTGACTGCGCGTGCGTGCTCAACGACTTTGCCCTTCCGTTCGCAGGGTCTGTCGACCTGTGCCGGACCATTGCCTTCAATGATCTGTGCCCCGATGGCTTCCGCGACCAGACCAACAGCGCCGACGAGAGGATCCCTTATGTCACCCTCGCTAGTGAACCACGGTCAGTGTACTTACACTAACGGTTCCTTCTGTTTACTCCATCAAAAAAGATGACGACGTGACCGTTCTTCTCCCCCGAACAATCGCCGAGGCGTGCGCTGCGGTCGCTTCGCATCCCGATGCCCATCTCCTGTCCGGCGGCACCGATCTCATGGTCGAGGTCAACAGCGGTCGTCGCCGCCCTCAGAAGGTGATCGCCCTGAGCGGCATCGAAGAATTGCGCGAGTGGTCCAGCGAAGACGGCGACATCACAATCGGGGCTGGCGTCACCTTCGCCCGCCTCGCCTCCGGTGAACTGGCCAGCCTGTTTCCCGCTCTTGCGATGGCCGCCCGAACGGTCGGATCCTCCCAGATTCGCAATGCGGCCACGATCGGCGGCAACATCGGCACCGGTTCCCCAGCCGGTGACTCCCTCCCGGTGCTGGCCGCCCTCGAAGCCCGTATCGTCCTGCAGTCTTCAGCTGGTATTCGTGAAGTTCCGATCAGCGACTTCTACATTGGCCCGAAGCGGACAGACCGCCATCCCGATGAACTCATCACCGCTCTTCGCATCCGGCCAACTGATGGTCCGCAAGAGTTCTGCAAACTGGGAACCCGCCAGGCCATGGCGATTTCGATCGCCAGTGTCGCGGTGATCGCCGACCGGGCGAAGCGAAACGTCCGGGTAGGACTGGGCGCAGTCGGACCCGTTCCGCTCCGGGCCCGGGAGGCCGAGGCTTTCGCAGCCGAGAACATCGATTGGGCCGCCGGACAGGCGCTCGACCCGCAGGTCCACGCCCGTTTCGGTTCTCTGGTCGCCGAGGCTTCCCACCCGATCGACGATCACCGGTCATCGCTCGCGTACCGGCGCCATGCCGTCGGGGTTCTCGCCACCCGCGCACTACGAAGGATGTTTCCATGAGTGACTTCGTGAGTTATCGCCTCACCGTCAACGGGACCGAACGCAGCGTCACGGACGGCGTTCTCACCGAGAGCCTCCTCTTCGTCCTGCGCGAACGCCTTGGCCTTGCCGGATCGAAGAATGCTTGCGAGCAGGGCGAATGTGGTTCCTGTTCGATTCTCCTCGACGGTGAACTCGTGTGCTCGTGTCTCGTGATGGCTGCGACCGTCGAAGGCCGTGCAATCACGACTATCGAATCGCTCTCACCTGACGGCGCGCTCTCCGATGTGCAGCAGGCGTTCATCGACGCCGGTGCAGTCCAGTGCGGATTCTGCACACCGGGGCTGATCGTCACTGTCCATGAGCTGCTTGATCGCAGCCTCGAAGCCGACGAATTCGACATCCGCGAAGCACTGGCCGGAAACCTCTGCCGGTGCACCGGCTACGGGCGCATCCTCAAAGCCGTCGAGCTCGCCGCCGCCGGCCGCAAAGCCCTTCTCGAAGGATCCCCTGATGTCGTCTGAAACGCTCACTGCCAACGAGCTCCGGACGCCCAGGGTCGGAGATTCCGCTCCCCGTCCCGACGGCATCCCGAAGGTGCGCGGCGAATTCGCGTTCTCCTCCGATCTGTGGGCCGAGGGAATGCTGTGGGGCGCGACACTTCGTTCACCCCACCCCTACGCGCGAATCCTCCTCCTCGACACGAGTGCCGCGCTCGCCATACCCGGTGTCGCTGCAGTCCTCACCTCGCAAGACGTCCCCGGCCGCGCCACCTTCGGCCTCATGAGCCCCGATCAACCGGTTCTCGCATCTCACGTCGTTCGATACATGGGTGAGCCCGTGGCCATTGTTGCCGCCGATCATCCCGACACCGCCCGCCGAGCCCTCGAGGCCATCGTCGTCAGATACGAACTAATGAAGCCGCTCGTCGATTCGGAAGCAGCGATCACCGCCGAGCCCATCCATCCGGAAGGCAACGTCATCCGCCACCTCGTGATCCGTCACGGTGACATCAACGTCACCGGCGAGTTCCAGGTCGAGGGCACCTACGAACTCGGCATGCAGGATCAGGCGTTCCTCGGACCGGAATCGGGCCTGGCCCGACCTCTTCCCGATGGCGGCGTCGAACTCCTGATCTCGACCCAGTGGCTCCATTCCGATCGTGATCAGGTTGCGGCCTGCCTCAATCTTCCCGCCGACAAGGTCCACCTCACACTCTCGGGCGTCGGTGGTGCATTCGGTGCTCGCGAGGACGTCAGCCTCCAGGTTCACCTCTGCCTTCTCGCACTGCGAACGGGACGACCCGTCAAGATGGTCTACGACCGCGAGGAATCCTTCTTCGGCCACGTCCATCGCCATCCGGCCCGACTCTGGTATCGCCATCATGCAAACCTCGCTGGCGATCTCATCAAGGTCGAATGCCGACTTGTTTTCGACGGCGGCGCCTACCGGTCTTCGTCCTCGGCAGTCATCGCCAACGCAGTGTCTTTCGCCGCCGGCCCCTACCGAGTTCCCAATGCATTCGTCGACGGTTGGGTCGTTCGCACGAACAATCCGACCTGCGGCGCAATGCGCGGCTTCGGTGCAGTACAAACATGCTTCGCCCACGAGGCACAGATGGACAAGCTCGCCGCGTCACTGGGGATCAACCCGGTCGAACTTCGACTCCGCAACGCCCTCGCCACCGGCGACACGATAATCACCGGTCAGAAGATCACCGGCGCCGCGCCGGTCGCCGAACTGATTCGCTCACTCGCCGACTATCCGTTGCCACCGGCAGCGATCGACGGCGGTCTCGACGCCGATCCCCGACAACTGCCCGGAGGTACCGGTCGCACCACCGACCAGAGCGATATTTGCCGCGGCGTCGGATTCGCAGTGGGATTCAAAAACCTTTGTTTCTCCGAAGGGATCGATGATGGTTCAACTGCACGCGTCAGAGTTGAGGCCGGTGTCGCCACCGTCACTTGCGCCTGCGCCGAAGTCGGTCAGGGCTTCGTCACCCTTGTTCAGCAGATCACCAACGAAGTCCTCGGAGTCGATCAGGTCATCATCGCCCCGGCCGATACCTCGATCGGATCGGCCGGCTCGACGTCGGCGAGCCGACAGAGCTGGATGTCTGGTGGCGCCGTTCATGCCGCCGCAGTCGCCGTCCGCGATTCGTTGCTTGCGCGCGTGGCCGCCGCCAACAACATCGACGTGGCGGCCCTTGACATGATCGACGGTTGCGTCCGCACGCTCGACGGAAGCATCGACATCTCAATCCGCGATCTCACCGCCCTCGATGTGATCGAAGAAGAAGTCGAGTACCACCACGCACCGACCTCGGAACTCGACGAGAACGGTCAGGGCAATGCCCACGTGTCGTTCGCTTTCTCGGCCCATCGCGCCGTCACCGACGTCGATCCCGAACTCGGGCTGGTCCGGCTTGTCGAACTGGCTACAACACAGGAGGTCGGACGCATCCTGAATCCCCTGCAATTGCTGGGCCAGCTCGAAGGTGGAGCCGCACAGGGTGTCGGCTTAGCCCTGATGGAAGAGATCCTCGTCGAGGACGGACTTGTCCAGAACCCGTCCTTCACCGATTACCTCATCCCCACGATGCTGGATCTGCCGACATTGCAGGTTGCCGCGATCATCGAAGAACCCGAACCGGGTGCCCCGTTCGGCGCAAAGGGTGTGGGCGAAGCACCGACGATCACCTCAACACCAGCCGTAGCCGCCGCTGTCCGCGCCGCGACCGGGCTTGCCCTCACCCGAGTTCCGATCCGTCCCGAACATCTGGTGTTTCCTGCCGACGCCGGCCTGGCGAGCACATGAGTTCGCCATCTCCACATCTTCAAGCCGAGCTTCGTTGAGTTCGGCTACCCCCGTTTGCCGATGTGAAACCGTTCCTTGCCTCCACCAAAACAAAGCACTTCATCGAAGAGACTAAGCACGATCTCGCGACTCGCCCGGTGTGGCGAACCATGGACCAGTCGCTTGGAGAACTAACCGTGCAGCAGACCCGCTAACGCGGCTGCGCTTGAGAACCGCTGATTGCTTCTGTCGCCTTTGAAATCGATAACGACTCGTTCAGTGCTCATGGACACCGACTATCTACTCTGCGCGTCCCGAAAAGATGCTTCGAAGTACCACTCGCACTTTTTGGCGATAGGCCCTCAAAAGCGCGACTCCGGCAGAACGCCGACTTTCTGCCCGCCAGTAGTCATGCGTCTTGTCAAGAGCGATCAGCACTGGATCCCCATCGGGGCGATGCTCAGGCCAGCAATAGTTCGCCGACAAAACCAGCTCAGGCGGATGTTCGATACACCAACGGTTCCAGATACTTTCGTCATGCCAGATCGGCACACGACCCGATGCACGCTCGTCATCAATCCATCGGGCCATTTCTGAACACGCGGCCAAATACTTCTGAGTTTCGCCACCCTGCACTCCACCACAGACATAGCTCTCACCCGATCCAAACGGAACGAAGGCTCTCGAGAGTGGATCGCGTTCAAACGGAAGCTGATCGCGTGGTTGATCGACACAACCAGGATGTTGAACGGCAAAGAGACCGTTGAGAGATGGAAGCTCGAATGGAGCAACGAATCTCATATCCACATCGACATACATAAGGCAATCGATCCCGGTCATCGCATGCGAATGATGGGAGATCGCCTTGTAGCGAAGCAGAGTCGGAAGTGGCCATGGAGAGTGATCCCAATGCAGGCTCGTCACGAGAGGACCCAAACTCTCTGATTGATCAACGTCAACAAGCGCGAAAATGCGCGCAAGTCCACTGACATGGATTTGCGCGGATTCCACTAATTGCGGCAAGAAGCGCCTGTACCGACTCGTCGCAATGACAATCAATCCGACGCTCATCGAGGGAGCCTCATTTTCCGGAAGAGTTTCGTCGATTCCTTTAATGAACTGGACAGAGTTCGCAGCACACATGCGAGTACCGAGACGAAACTTCCTCCGGACCTTCGCGCAGCGAGCAGATGACGAAACGCTCGCACCGGATGGCGGAATCCATAGAACTGCATTCCCAAATCGACGTTGTCTCTGAAAGTGCCATAGATGCCCATCGCCCAAAACTCAGGGAGTCGGCGCGACAGGACTACCAATCGCGCTCGGTCGTTCACGAAAGGATCTTGACGACTGAGGCTGTCGGGACGCAGGTAATAGCAACAAAGTGGCTCATCAATGCAGCCACCGAACTCGCCTCCGGCAATCAGTCGAAGCCAAAGGTCGTAATCCTCGACCCCAACGATTCCACGATCAGGGGAAAAACCACCAACCGCCTCATAGGCAGTGCGCCGAACAAGACACGAGGTGAAGACAAAGTTGTGTTGTGCGATTTCCTCTCGCTGTCGCTCTCGCGGTGGGAACTGAAGCTCTGCTGAATAGAAATATCCAACGTCATTTCCGAGGTGATCAACGACGACTGCGTTTGAAGTAAAAAACGCGGTTTCCCGATCGGAATCGGCTGCATCGACGAGACGCGAGAGCCGATCTGGCATCCAGGTGTCGTCGGCGTCGATGAAGGCGAGGTACTCAGAGTCTCGATGACGACAACCTTCGGCTCGGGCTGCACCGGGACCGCTGTTGTTTTGCCGAATGACCTGAACGCCGGCGCTTTGCTCGGCGATCAACGCGGTTGCGTCGGTGGATCCATCGTCGACGACAACCACATCGAAGTCTCGGAACGTTTGATTTTGGAGCGAGTCGAGACATCGACCGAGAAACTCGGCGGCGTTGTACGCGGCGATCACAACAGTGACCCGAGCGGGTCCCTTCGTCATGGCAACACGTCAGTTGCTTCCGCAGCGCGCATCGTCGAAATCTCCGCCCAAGGCACAAGGTCCCGCTTGGTTTCACACAGGCTTTCCAAAAAACTTTCCGGAGAGAACAATCTCAAACTTCTCTATTACTTGACTACTGAGCGTAGTTTCGTGTGTCGCTACGACAAGGAACGTTGGTCACCATACTCGTCACGTTGTCGTGATCATCGGCAAAATGAGAACACCAGTGTGAAAGTGTCCGACTTCAATCAGTCGACCTCATCTGGGTTGCAGGCCGGGCTGTTGAGGTCAACGCATCCGAAGCACTAGTGTTGCTCCATGGCTAAGTCATCTTCCGTAGAGTGGGAGCGATAATTCCTCGGTTTCGTGAAGATACGTCGCGTCAGCACGCATTCGGCGCGGCCCGTCTCCCATCTGCAAATGACACTGACTGGATCCTCTCGGCGGTGCACGTTGATGAGGTCGGAGTGGCAGCTTGGAAGCGCATCCGCAGTGATAGCGATCAGGAAAGATTGCCCGACGCACACAGTCGGCTTGCTCCCTTAATCTACGAGAATCTTTACCCAGCGAACATTGAGGATCCGCTCCTGCGACAACTGGGCGCAACACGTATCACTCGACTGGCCTCACTCGTGGCTCTCACCGAGGCCGTTTCGCCGATCCTCACCGACTTTGCCGCTGACGGCATCGATGTGATGCTCCTCAAGGGTGCGGCCCTTTCCGATGTCTACACTTCACCCGCACAACGACCGATGGCCGACATTGATCTTCTGGTGCGGCCGAAAGATGTACCGCGTGCCGCAAAAACACTTGAACGCCACGGGCTGACTGCCGCTCATGATGTCCGTGATCCGGTACAGGTGGCGTGCGTGCACTCGATCGCGTTCCAATCCTCGATGGGTTTCAAAGGTTCGATCGACTTGCATTGGATGGCATCGCCTCAACTCGCCCCACCTGGAATCGCTGCGGCGCAATGGCGCCGCCCGTGGTTCAAACATCTCGCCGATGACGAGTTCTGGAATCGGGCTCGATCCATCGACTTCATAGGCATCAACGTCTACGCGCCATCGATGACCGACCTCCTTTTTCTCGTTCTCCTCCACGGTGTTCGTTTTGGGATCGCAGACGACACACGTTGGGCTGTCGATGCCGCAACGATTCTGCGTTATCGACACGACGAGATCGATTGGGAGTTCTTCGTCGATCAGGCGATCCGGCGACGGGTAGATGCTGTCACTGCAACTGCGCTGGTTTTCCTGCGCGACAACGTGTTCATCGGGTCACTCGAAGGCGAGATTCCCCCAGCCGTGATCACCCGTCTGCAGTTATCGAAACCATCTCTCCGAGAACGCATCATCGATCGATTGAGTCGGCACGAACACACCATGCGACCCGGAGCCGGCAGAATCGTTATGGACGTGATCATCCGTCATCTCGTTTTCACTGCCAATGAACCGCTAGTTCCAACGGCGCGATCGTTTCCTTGGTTCGTCGCTCTCTGGCTGGGCGTCGAGAAGCCCCGTGAGATTCCCGGCTTCCTCCGTCGGGGAACTTGGCATGAACGACTTCCTTCCTAAGCCGGCGGACGACGCGAGAACATCTCGTCAACTCACATCATCAGCGCCGAGTCGAGAACAGCCCTGAACACAGACCAATCTATTGCCTCAAGGCCTCTTGTATGAGCATCGCGTGATTTTCACGAAAGCCATCAGCCCACTGCTGATTGAGTGCATCGGCGCACGGTGCCGACGTAGTCATCGAAGAGTTCCTCGTAGCCGACACCAACGGCGTCAATGTCACATTCGGCTGGGGAAGCATGTCGAATTCGAAGCCGAAGCGTTCCGACATCTTCGAGTACGTACGCCGGCGAATCTTTCGTGCGAAAACACCGTTGCTTCTTGTACGCCGACGCACGAGTTCGTTAATAAAGTGCGGCAGATCTTCACAACGGAAGTCGAACACGGCCTATGAAATGAATCCGGGGTTGAATCTCGGGATGCCTGCGAAGAAGCGAGCGTCAACCGTTGCCGAGCGACCGCGGATTCAACCGGCGAATGACGGAATGACTTCGTCCGAAGGTGTCGTGGTTGTCGTTGTTGTTGTTGGTACCGGCTCAGGACCGGTGAGTGACACCACCAAGGTTTGCGTCGAAAACGACTCAGCTTTCATTCCAACGCCGACACACCAAGCCTCAGACAGACAGAACGCCCCGTCGAGTCGACCGCCAGTTACACCCGAAGTCGGATTCGGCAGGGTTGACCAGGTAACGCCATCCCATACCTGAACCAGCATCTCAGTAGCGAAGAAGGAAACAGCGATGTATCCGACTGCGACACACGATGACGCAGAGGTGCACGACACTGACTGCAGCACGCTGTTGCCATCATTCGGACTCTCAACGACCGACCACGAGCTGCCATCCCATGTCTCAACCAATGGCTTATTGCCTGAGTCTGATGGCGTTGCACCAACTGCGACGCACCAAGACAAGGACGCGCAGGACACGCCGGACAGGATTTCATTCGCTATACCGGGGTTCGGGCTGTCCACGATCGACCAGTCACTTCCATTCCAAGACAGCATCAGTGTTTGATTCCCAGGATCCATGATGGAATAACCCACTGCGATGCATGAGGACGTCGACACACACGACACCGAGCGCAACATATCTTCGGACGTGGACGCATTCGGACTATCGACAACCGACCACGAACTGCCATTCCACAACTCGACCAACGTCTCTACGCCGTAGTCGGTACCCGTGGAACCAACCGCGACACACCATGAGGTCGACACACACGACACCGATGACAAAGTGCTACCAGTGTCAGCGTTGGGACTCGGCACAACTGTCATCGTGTCGATCGCCGCATCGGCGGGTGTCGACATCACAACAGATCCCAACAAAAGCGCCGAAACGGCGACGGCACCAGACAGCCACTTGCGAACCATCAGAAACTCCCAGCGAAACGTTCGCTCGGATTTGACCAAACGATGTACGGACGCTGCTGCCACGCGGGTGCTCTTTCGAGTTCTTCACGAAATTGCTGTTGGCGCGACCTACTTCGAACCACCAGTCACCAGATTTCGCAGCACCTGATCAAAGTGCCACTGACCTCAGTCAGGGTGAAGATCGCCAAACCAAGCACCAAGCACCGAGTCACCGAGGGCGGTGGTTCATGGCTTCTGACCAAGCACTTCGTCGAGATCTGGAACGCGGGAAGCGGATAACCGCTCTCGTGGGATGAGGCCTAGATCGCCCATCGGGTGCACGCCGCCTACACGGTCCTGGCATCGGGCCAGGTGGGTGAGCAACGTCCGTCGCTCACAGACCTGGGC
Organism: Acidimicrobiales bacterium; assembly: GCA_044350215.1. Classification (GTDB taxonomy): domain Bacteria; phylum Actinomycetota; class Acidimicrobiia; order Acidimicrobiales; family Acidimicrobilacustridaceae; genus Acidimicrobilacustris. The sequence continues at coordinate 3,920 of JBILIB010000010.1, read as the reverse complement.
GCGTGCCGGTGGCGCTCCGTCGTCGCATGAGGAACACGATGGCTGTGCCGATGACGATCAGTGCAACGATCACTGCGGCGATGACCCATCCGGTGGCCGACGAACTGCTCGCGGCCGAGGGAAGCGAAAGAGTCGCCGCGATCCCGAGATGGTCGGTGGCAAAGCAGCGACCGGTCGTAGGCGCAGTGATCCCCAACCGCGTCGCGACTGCTTGCGTGTTGGCCAACTGCGCGGCGCTATTGCACTCCCACGTCGCAATGCCAGTCGGCCATTCGCGACCGACGAGCGAGGACGACACGATCGAGAGATCACCGCGCACGAACACGTAGTCGAGACGATCGGTGAACCCGAGGTCGTTGCCCATGGAGAGCGCGGCGTCGAGGCGGGCGAGGTCGGGACCGGCGAGCAGACCGTCGGCACCCCACGTGAGGTTGGCGGGATCGGTCGCATCGGGTCCGACATCGGTGAAGCCAGCACCGGTCATGATCCAGTAAGGATTGCAGGCCCGATCGGCGCACAGCGAGGTGATCTCGGGCTGACCGCCCGGGTTGGCTCCCGGTGTCGTCGGACGCGGGTCACGGGGATCCGCGTTGAAGTCGCCCATCGCGACGATCGGGATCGTGATCGCCTGCAGATCGGTCACCAGTTCGCGCGCCTGCGCAGCCATGGCCGGCTCCGCGTCGCGGGCCCATAACGCTTCGAGGTGGGTCGTCACGAAGTGAACGGGATGGCCGCCGACCGTGATGTCGGCCCACGCGTAGCCACGCTTCACATCGAGGAGACCGGCCAACTTCACGGTGGACGAGAAGTTGCGCGACCCGACAGCGGTGACGTCACCAGCGAGGTCGGCACGGACGGCGAGCACGTCGGCGATCTGCAGCCCGCAGGCGGCCGAGTCCGAGCCGAGTGCGGCGCGCAGCACGGTCGGGTCGGTGACGATGGTGCTGCCGGGGATCGGTGCGATCGCGAACCCGGCCGACACGGCAAGGTCGCCGCTGGACTGCGCGATCTCGTAGGGCACACCGTCGGTCGAGAGTCGGGCGAGGAGCTGGTTCGTGAAGTCGACCACGGTGACCTCGGTGCCCTTCGCATCGAGGCACACCCACTTCATCGCTTCCTGCAGACCGAGCACGGAGGGTCGCTGCGCGACGACGTCGGCCGCGAGGGCCTCGACCCGACGCGAGAAGTCGGTCTGTGCCACCTGCGTCCACATGTCCTGAGCCACCGCCGACAGGTCGGGGAAGAACGTCATCGACTTGGCGATGTCGGCACCGAGGTAGAGGTTCCTCGTCATCACCGAGAACTCGTCGGTGGTCGCAGCCGATACCGGCCGGGCGACGAAGATCGAACTCGCGATACACATGAGCACCGCGACGATGACTACCGACAATTTGTGGATCGCGCTGCCGCACGAAGCGCTCGCAGCGTTCCGCCTCGTCAAGTTCACCACGCCGGCGGCCGATCACTGAGCCCGCTATTCCATTACTTCGCACATCAAGTTGACGGAATCAACCTGGTTTGAGGGCCAAGAACCTCAATCGAAAAGCAGTACGGCCGATCCCGAGGGATCGGCTTCTTTGCAGGCACTTCGCCTAAATGGTGGTATGAGTTCACGCGAAGTATTCATCGCTGTCTCACGCCTAATCGAAAATGTCTCCCGGCCTGCGGGTGCGGTTCCTCTAAGCACGTATCAAGCTTTCAATAGCGATTCGCTACTTAATCGGATACCACTTTGCGTCAACCGGAACCCAGCACTGAATATCCACCGGGCATCCGTTGTAGGTCCCGTTCGCATTTTTGGCGGTACCGACAGGAGCCGCCGTCAGCTTGTCAGCGTGGACATAGAGCGCGAGATAGGTCTTGCCCGGTTCTTGGGAACCCTTGCCATCGGAACCCAGCGCATAGGGCAGGTCCCCCAGGCTGCGCACGGCCTTCATGAAGCTCTCGCGGGTCAGGTTCTTGCCTGCCTTTTCAAGGCCCTTCTTGATGACGTCTGCGAACATGCACTCATTCGGCGGATAGTCGGAACTGACCTTCATGCCGTCTGGAAGTGTCCGGGTTTCGCCTGAAGGAATACCGGGGTAGGACTTTGCTCCTGCGAAATCATTGACGACGAGTGCGTCGAAGGTTGCTCGGCACTGCTTTTCGAAGTCAGTTTCAGGACGCAACTTTCCGTCAGACGTGGTTGAGTCGCCATCAGAGGTGAAGCAGACGCTCCCGACAGCTGATGCCTTAAGGCTCTTACCGCCGAAGGCCGAGCACATCGAGGATGCAACATCCAGAATCGTGAAATTCCACTTGGTGCCCGCGACGTTGTCCCAGAATCCACCAGCAGCAGTGAACTGAAGAGCGCTAACCACATCGGTCACATTCGCTGCCTTGAACGTGTTGACAGCCGCTGCAGATTCGGTGTTCTGAATTCCTGGATCACCCTGAAGGCTATTGACCTGAGCAACAGTGACCTTGTTGCCGTTTGCTTCAAGCGCGGCCTTTGCGGTTGCGGTCGCAGCAATGTGGTCTGGTCCGTTACCCGTCAAGATTCCAACAACCGCCGTCTTGGTAATTCGACCTGAATCGATTGCTGCCTTGATGCCTGCTGCAGCGTTGGTTTCCACTGGAGCCTTTGTCGAGGTCAACCACCCAGTGTCGTGAGCGGACTGAGGTGCCACGTCTCCGAAGAAGGACGGGACGCCTGCAGCGACGATGCACTCGATGTACTTCGCGCCGAGACCATTCGCGTTAATGAACGCGAACAACTCGTTGTTGATGGTGGCGTCGTCACAGACTTTCTGACCGGTTGCGGGCTTCACCGGATCCCATGTCAACACAACACCTTCGACCTTGCGGCCATTAATGCCGCCAGCGGCATTCCACGCATCGAAGTATGAGGTGAGTCGCTTTGAAAGGTTTTGGGTTGTCAACGCCGGGGCAAGAGCCATACCGGCCGCACGAAGTCCGTCGAGATCGGAAACCCCAACACCGATCTTGATCGTGGTGTCAGTGACGCCGGTGGTGTTACCGCCGCCCGAAGATTCGCCGTCGCTACTCGAGCTGCATGCAGCGGCTCCTGCTGTGAGCAACATCGCACACGCAATGGCCCCTAGAGCTCGAACTTTCGACGATCGTCTCATGTACTCCCCTTGAATTGGATTTCGAATTGACTACTTGAACTGGATTTCGAATTGACTACCGATTCGCCTCGATGGAACTCAAGGCCCTGCTGCCTCGTTCCTCTTGAAGAGGACGACTCGTTGCCCCCAACAGGGGTGTCATTTGTCACACTAGCCTGAGAGTGAGAAATCTACAACGACGTTCCACAACTCTGCGGACCGATGCCGCCGCCCAGCGATGACGAAGGAACCAACAAATGCCAGTCGATCCCAGTGCCCAACCTGACATGAGTCGCCTCCGCCTTCAACTCCACCTCGCCGCCAGAGGCGGTTGCTGCGACGACCTCGCTGCGCGGGCGCGCGAACTCGCGCACAGTGCAGCCGCTACCTGTGGCGACAACGCCTCGGTCACCTTGTTGACCGAGGTCGACAACGATCCATTCCCCGCGGCAAATCCACTCTGCCGTCCATTTGAAGTTGTGCTTGAGGTCGAAACTGACTCGACCTCGGGCCTTGGCTTATTCCTCGATGCGGTGCCGAATTTCGGAGATCGCGTCGCTGAACTTGCCCACCTTGATCTTTCGGCAGCGCTCGTTGGCGCCCCTCAGAAACTCATCCCATGCACTCCCCCACCACTGCGTTATCTCTATCTGATGCGCCGCAAAGCTCACACCACACACGCGGCGTACATCGACTACTACTTCCATAATCATTCGAACTTTGGCTTTCGAACCCCAAATATTTCCGGCTACACCCAGTTTCACGTCGATGCAGCAGCATCCTCCGAGGTAGCCACACGCTTGGGCGTAG
>JBILIB010000082.1:0-8751 GCA_044350215.1 Acidimicrobiales bacterium | reverse complement strand
ATCGCCAAGAAGTACCAAGCCTCCGGTCTTCCGCTTCTCGATCTCATTCAGGAAGGCAACCTTGGCCTCATGCACGCCGTCGAGAAGTTCGACTGGCGCAAGGGTTTCAAGTTCTCGACCTACGCAACCTGGTGGATCCGTCAGGCCATCACTCGTGGTATCGCCAACACTGGTCGAACCATCCGGCTCCCAGTTCACGCCGGCGACACGCTCGCTCGTTTGCAGAAAGCGCGTGCGCGACTTGAACTGAAGCTTGGTCGTCCCGCAACTCTCGCTGAACTTTCGGCCGAGGTTGAAATGCCGGAGGACAAAGTCACCGAAGCTCTTCGTTTCGCTGCCGAACCCCTTTCGCTTTCTGAGCCACTTCGTGAAGACGGCGATGCTGAACTTGGCGACGTTGTTGAAGATCGCTCTGCTGAATCTCCGTTCGAGGTCGCTGCCACTGCGCTGCTTCCCGAGGAAATCAGCCGACTGCTTTCACCACTCGACGAACGCGAGCGCGAGATCCTCAAACTTCGTTTCGGTCTCGACCGCGGCGAACCTCGCACTCTCGAAGAAGTTGGCGAACACTTCAACCTCACTCGTGAGCGCATTCGTCAGATCGAAGCCCGTGCAATGTCGAAGCTTCGTCATCCGTCGTCAGATACCGGCGCACGCGACTTACTCGCCGTCTGATCGTTTCGCGGAGTTGCCGCGGTCATGACTGATCAGTTCGACGACGATACCGATGCGGAGGGATCACCAACCGGTGTTCCACCGGCTCCTTCGGTGACTCCCGGACCAAACCCGCCGCCGCCGACATCGGCAATTGACGAGGCCGCCGAACAACGTGGTTGCGTCGCAGTACTCATCGTCGGTGCAGTCCTGGCGATCATTGCGCTAGTTCTCGCCATCGTGCTGGTAGTCATCGGCCTTCGGATCTTCGGAGAATCCGACGAGAGCGCCAACGCAAAAATTCTGCAAGAGGTTTACTCCGAAACCGGAATTTCTACTTCCACCGGCGATGCTGTCCACCCGCCACAGCGCGATATCCACCTTGGAGTCTGCGAAAGCGATGGCGGCGATGGCGTGAAGGCCGCCGGGACCCTCACCAACTGGACGAGCGAGAGCGTCGACTACGAGATCGATGTCTCGTTCCGCTCAACCGGTCCTGGCAGCACAGGCGAGGAATTCGCTGCGAGCTCCATCACCGTAAAGGCCGTACCCGAGCACGCGACCACCAATTGGTCCGCCAGTGCTCCACGCCCGAAACAAGGCGCATACGCCTGTCGGGTGGTTTCGGTGAACCGTTGGCCCGCCGGGACAGCCCCGCCCTCCTGAGTGCACCCCGGTCGCGATGGAACCGAACACCGGCTCCGTCCTAGAGTGACTCCCATGAAGAAGATTCTCGTACTCATCGTCGTTGTCGCTCTCGCCGCATTTGCGGTCAAGAAACTGCAAGACGCCTGAAGAAGGCCGACCTCGGCGTTGCCCGTCGGGTCAGTAACCACCACCCGAGGAAAAGTCCGGCAGACACCCCGGTGGCGATCACCGCGCCTGTCGCAATGCGACCAGGTGGCGGCAGCGTGACGCGATCTCGCAAAGGGACGCGCTGAGTGAACGAAAGAATCGGCCATCCTTCGGCCGTTGCGATGCGAGTGAGTTCTCGATCTGGATTCACTGCGACTGGGTGACCAACGGCGCGCAACATGGGTTCGTCGGTCGCTGAGTCGGAATAGGCCCAACTCTTTTCGAGATCAATGTTTCGTGTCGCTGCGACATCGGCGATGGCTTCGGCTTTGTAGGGGCCGTAGGCATAGACATCGACTTCACCGGTGTAGTTGCCGTCTTGATCAATTCGCGCTCGGCTGGCAATAGCGCCATCGGCTCCGAGATACGACGCAAGTGGGATCACAATTTCTTCGGGTGATGCTGAAACTATGAAGACGAGGCGACCTGCGTCACGATGTTCCTGAATAAGTTCGAGGGCCTCGTCGTAGACGATGGGGTCGATGACGTCGGTGAGGGTGTCGCGAACTAAGGAGCCGACTGCGGCGTGATCCCATCCCCGTGTAATGCGGAGCGCGGATTCGCGAAATTTCCGCATGCGTTCTTCGTCGGCACCGAGGGTGTGAAAGACGAGGCCGTTCCACGCGGCGCGAGCCATGACCCGACGACTGATCATTCCGGCTTGGCGGAAGGATTTTCCGAACGCGATCATCGACGCGCGGGCGATGACGGTTTTGTCTAGATCGAAAAACGCTGCTTCCACATCTTGAGCATACGGGTGGGTCTGGCGAAACTTGGGGCGCCGGAAATTGGGATGGCGCCGATGACCCTTGACGGCGTTGTGGCGACTTCGTACGGTGCCACCAACTTCCCCTCTCTGTGGTGCTGTTCTCAGGAGGGCAAATGGTGTTTTCGTGTTGGTCGGCAAAAGGCGGATCGGGTACAACTGTTGTTGCAGTTGCATTGGCGGTGTTGCTCGGCCGTGACTGTGATTTCGGATCAGTCCTCGTTGATCTTGATGGCGACGGACCAACCGTGCTGGGTGTTCCCGATCCCAGCGGACCAGGACTTTCCGATTGGTTGGCCGCATCGCCATCAGTCGGTGCAGCGGCGATCGAGCGTCTCGAACACTCGGTGGCAAGTGGCGTTCGGCTGATTCCGCGTGGTCGCCGCTTGCTTGCGAGCGAGGACCGAGCGGCAATGTGTATCAAGAAACTTGTCGATGACGAGCGACCGATCGTGGTCGATGTTGGGCGTGTGTCCGGCGCCGACGATGTTGAAGATCGTGTACGTCGTCAGTTTGTTGAAGCGGCAACAACGTCGCTGCTTGTGACCCGACCCTGTTTCATTTCGCTACGGCGAGCGTCGGCTCTCCCGTTTCGGCCAACGGGTGTTGTGCTTGTCGAAGAAGGCGGTAGGGCCCTGAGCCAAAGCGATGTTGAAGACGTCCTCGGAGTTCCGGTAGTGGCAGCAGTCGCTGTCGAACCAGCGGTTGCTCGTGCCGTTGATTCCGGGCTCCTTGCAGCGCGCCTCCCGTCGCCGTTGGGGAAGGCGCTTCGTGATGTCGCCTGACCCCAGTCCCAACGAAATGCTCACCCCGTTAGTCGAGACCGTGCATCAACAGTTGCTCGACTATGGCCATCACGACACTTCATCGGTTGCACAGCTTGTTCTCGATCACGATCCACTGCTCGACGATCAATCGATTGCCGATGTCGTGAGTCGAGTTCATTCGCGTGTGGGTGGGCTCGGAGTTCTTGATCCGTTTCTTGCAGACTGCACGGTCGATGAAGTCATGATCAACGGTTCCGGCGATCTTTGGGTTGAACGCCATGGCCATCTCGAATGCACCGGATTGATTATTGACAGCGCGTCCACCTATGCCCTGCTCGAACGAATCGTCGCTCCGCTTGGTCTGCGAATCGATCGCACATCGCCATGGGTCGATGCACGCCTTGCTGATGGGTCCCGAGTCAATGGTGTGGTGCCGCCACTTGCTGTCGACGGGCCATTGCTCACGATTCGTCGATTTGGTGCCCGGCGTGTGCATCTTTCCGAGGCCTGCATGCCGGGTGTTGCCCGTTTGCTCGAATGGGCGGTGCACGCTCGCTGCAACATCATGGTCAGCGGTGGTGCCGGTGCAGGCAAGACCACATTGCTTAATGCCATTGCCGGATTCATCCCTTCAGACGAGCGCGTCGTCACGATCGAAGATGCGGCAGAACTGCGTCTACCCGGTCGGCATGTCTTGCGACTCGAGTCACGACCCGCGAATGCCGAAGGTGCCGGAGAGGTTTCGATTCGTGAACTTGTTCGGAATGCCCTGCGAATGCGGCCTGATCGAATTGTGGTGGGCGAGGTCCGTTCGGGTGAAGCCATCGACATGTTGCAGGCAATGAACACTGGCCACGACGGTTCGTTGTCGACCTGTCATGCCAACTCACCGGTCGACGCGATTCGTCGACTCGAAACCCTTGTACTGATGGGCGATGTTGCGCTGCCGCTTGTTGCGGTGCGTGAACAGTTACGAGCAGCAATTGATCTCGTCGTGCATGTAGCTCGAAGGCCCGACGGCTCTCGTCGCGTCGTGGCGGTCGCCGAGCCCGTGGTTGAAGCTGAAACTGCCGCTGCTGTGCGAGTGAATGAGTTAACCAGCCCAGAAGGGCGGCTTATTCGCTTGCCCAAACGGCCTCAACGAGCAGCTCATGTCAGCGCTCCATCTGAGGATTGGATCGAATTATGAGTCTCAAACTGCTTCCTATCATTGCGCTGACAATTTTCACCGTCGCTGCAACGGTGGCGGCGATTACGACGACTCCAGAAATGATTGCGGCTCGTCGAGTCCATCAGCGGTTTGCCGAAGAATCTTTCGTAGCGCGTGACTCACTCATTCTTCGAGGGGCTCGCGCTGCTGTTGCGCAGTTGATGTCGGCTCGACCACTAGGTCCGGCCCACCGACTCATCGAGCGACGAACCCGTCGGCTCCTCGATCTGCGCATACCCAGTGCTCTTGATCGCGTTGTTCGACAACTTCGTTCTGGTGCGACTCTTCCCTTGGCACTGCGTAGCGTTGGCGAAGACGATCCAGTCTTTGCTCGCATTTCGGCAGAGTTACGTCAAGGGCGTTCACTGAGTGACACGGTCGAGGATTGGCGCCAGGAAGACGAGTTGCCGAACCGCCAACTGACAGCGACTGCGCTCAATCTGGCATCTCAAACCGGCGGAGCTTCGGCACGGGTGCTCGATGGTGTTGCTGTGTCACTGCGCGAGCGGGTGGCATTAGAACGCGAGGTTGCGGCGCTCTCTTCCCAGGCTCGGGCCTCGGCGGTAGTACTTGTCGTTGCCCCCGTTGTCTTTGCTGCTGCGGCGTCGATGGTCGACGGTCGGATTCTCGATCTTCTTCTCGGTGAACCAATCGGATGGGCCTGCCTCGGAGTGGGCCTTGGCCTCAATGCGCTTGGCGCGTTTTGGATGTCTCGACTTATCGGGCGGCATCGATGATCGGTGTTGGCCCCGTTGTTGGGTCCGCTCTCGCAATCGGGGCATTCCTTGTTCCCGTTGCGCGTCATCGTTCACAACAGCTGTCAATCCAGAACTCGCGTCGCCAAAGTGTTCCTGAGTTGGTTGATCTCTTTCGGCTCGCCGTCGGTGCTGGCCTTTCGGTGCATCAGGTCGTTGATGTTGTCGAACCGCACGCCCCCGAGGTCTTTGCCTCAACGCTCGCCGAAGTTCGTCGTCGGGTCGCACTTGGTCAGCGCTTCGGCGACGCGCTTGATGCATTTGACGAGTTGGGAGAACCGGTACGTCCGCTTGTGGCGACATTGCGGTCGGCGGCGTTCGACGGGGTGGCGCTGGGGCCAGCGCTCGAACGAGTGGCGGCCGACGCCCGCCTGCAACGCCGGCGGTGGGCCGAAATCAACGCCCGAAAACTTCCGGTGCAACTTCTCTTTCCCCTTGTTCTCTGCATTCTCCCAGCGTTTGGACTGTTAGCGATCGTCCCTTTAGTGATGACCTCGCTTAGCTCTCTTCGCTGGTAGCGGTTCCACTTCCCCCTTCCACGCCACGACACCGAAGGAGTTTTCTGTGAACAGTTTCATCAGTCGTTTACCACTTGCTGTCAATGACCTTTCTGACAGCAGCCCCGAACAGATCGCCGCAACAAGTAGCGAACGATTGCGCACTGAGCGCGGTCAGACCACTGCGGAGTACGCACTCGTTTTGCTTGGTGCCGCAGGAATCGCGCTTTTGCTTCTTGGCTGGGCCACCCAATCAGGAGCAATCGGAACACTGTTCGACGCAGTGCTCGGCGGCGTTGTCAGCAAGGTGAAGTGATGACGACGAGGCGGGGGGATCAAGGACAATCCACCGTGGAGTTTGCATTGGTCCTCCCCCTCGTTGTTCTGGTGGTGCTGTTCATCGTGCAAGCAGGACTCGTTGTGCGCGATCAACTTCTTGTTTCGCATGCGGCTCGTGAAGCAGCACGGGCTGCTTCCGTGAGCGATAACGATCGGTTAGAGGCTGCGACGATAGCCGCGCGGCAGGCGGGAAATCTTGCTGCCGATCGGGTTTCGGCGACCACCACGATGGTCGACGGGGATGCATCGGTTCGAGTGCTGATTTCCTATCGCAGCATCACTGGCATCCCGATCATCGGTTCGCTTGTTCCCGATATCGATCTCGAATCCGCGGTTGTGATGCGGGTGGAGTCAGACAGAAAGCATCGCTCGTAGCAACTCGATCGCGGCGGCCTTGTCGAGCGGTTCGTTGCCGTTCCCGCATTTGGGGGACTGGATGCACGAAGGGCAGCCGGACTCGCATTCACAGGACTGAATGACCTCGAGCGTGGCATGGAGGTGTCGGTCGGCAGCAGCAAAGCCAAGTTCGGCCATGCCAGCTCCGCCGGGATAGGCATCGTGGATCACGATTGTCGCCGCGCCGGTTTCGGTGAGATACGGAGTTGAAACACCGCCGACATCCCAACGATCGCAAATCGCGAACAATGGCAGGATGCCGATCCCGGCATGTTCCGCGGCGTGAAGCGCGCCGGGAAGTCGGTCATGGCCCACACCTGCAGCACTCGTGATGTGGTCCTCGATGATGTACCAAAACGCGCGAGTGATCAGTTTTGATGACGGTAAGTCCAACTCATGTATTCCAAGTTGTTCGCGTGTGAACGTGTCGAATCGGCGGTAACCGATGACGGTGGTTTCCACCTCGACGGTGCCAAGACACACAGTGGCGTTGGCGATCTCGCGTTCCTCATCGGTTTGAAGAATGCGTATATCGGTGACTGCTCGGGGTTGGGTGTATTCACCGCCATCATGCGGTTCAACGATTGCGACGTGATCATCGAGATCAAGTTTGCTCACGCGCCAGGCGGTTCCTTGATGCAAATAGATGGAGCCGGGGTGTACGAGGCGAAACGCGCGTGCACCGTCGACGGTGCCGATCAATGAACCATCGGGGGTGGCAATGCGGAATTCATTGGCGTTTGCACTGCGCAGTCCAATGCCATTCGCTGGGCGTCCGCGCCCACTCCAGACGGCGCCCAGGCCGGCGCGCGCAGTCGGCATGCGGATCTTGAGCAGATCGTCCTGTACGAGTTCGCGAATCGCGTCATCGAGAACATCGGGCCACCACGCTTCGTCGGCATCGGTGAGCGGAAGTTCGAACGCCGCGCATGCCAAGTGTGGATAGAGAACATAGGGATTGCTCGTATTGACAACTGCGGGTTCGGGAGAACGTAGAAAAAGTTCGGTGGGGTTGTGCACGAACCACTGGTCGAGTTGGTCATCTCCTGCAACCAGCACGGCGAGGGACTGCTGCGACTCGCGCCCTGCGCGGCCAGCCTGTTGCCACATGGAGGCAATCGTTCCGGGGAAGCCATTGAGGATGCACGCATCGAGGCCGCCAACATCGATGCCGAGTTCAAGCGCAGTGGTGGCGACAACGCCGCGGAGTGTTCCATCGAAGAGTTCACTTTCAATCTCCCGACGTTCTGATGTGAGATAGCCGCCTCGGTACGAACGCACAGTCGGTGCAAGGCGCTTTGTGAGTCGTCGTTGAACATCGGCCGTAACGAGTTCTGTTCCTTTGCGGCTGCGGCAGAACGCAATCGTTCGGTGACCGTTCTTGATAAGAGCACTCATGAGTTCGGCGGTGTCTCGCGATGAGGACACGGATTTCGGCTCATCCTCGGATCCGTCGTTGATGCCGTCAGGATCCCAAAGTACGAACAAACGCTCACCGCGGGGAGAACCATCTTCGACGACTGCTTCGACGGGAAGACCGCAGAGCGTCGACGCGAGTGCCGATGGATCGCCGATGGTCGCAGAGGTGAAGATGAACACTGGTTCAGAGCCGTAGTGCGCGCAGATGCGTCGCAGGCGTCGGAGCACTTGGGCAACGTTGCTGCCGAACATTCCGCGCAACATATGCAGTTCGTCGATGACGACGTACCGAAGACGCTTGAAGTAGGTGCCCCAATTGGCGTGCATTGGCAGCATGCTCATATGCAGCATTTCTGGATTGGTGAGCAGAACGTTTGCGTGCGCACGCGTCCACTTGCGCTCTTCGGGCGAGGAATCACCGTCGTGGGTTGCCGCGATGAGGCCCGGAACATTGAGTGCGGTGAGCGATCGAAGTTGATCCTGGGCGAGCGCTTTTGTGGGGAAGAGCAGAAGTGCTGTGGCCGGAAGCGGACCTGCGGCTATGGCTTCAGCAATCGGAAGTTGAAAGCACAGTGACTTCCCAGACGCTGTGCCGGTGGCGATTGCGACCGAACGTCCTGTTCTTGCGTGATCGATTGCCTTTACCTGATGCGACCACAACCCTTGTTGGGGGATGAGATCTCTGATGATTTCAGGAAGTGGCTCGGCAAGCGTTGCGAACCGCGCACTGCGTTCGGGGGAGCGTTCGATATGCACAACTCTTGGATCGGTGCCGAGCGCGGTCACGAATGCATCGAGAGTTGGAGGAGTGCGCCGAGCCATTGCGCTGATCGTATGACCGGTGTCTGACTCTGGCACTCCTCTGTCCACTCGCTTTGGCCTGATTTCTCATGATTTGGCCGGTAGCCTTGCTTTGGTCGGCGTATGAGCGTCGGTCGCTCACCGAAATGGATTCTCGGGTGATTTTTGATCTCGCTGTAGCCGCCCCGGTCGACGGAGTTGTGGTCATTTCGATCGTCGGCGAACTCGATATGTCGACAGCACCGCGGCTTCGAGAGGAACTCATCCGTGTTACGTCTGCGACCGACACGCC
>JBILIB010000205.1:0-2953 GCA_044350215.1 Acidimicrobiales bacterium | reverse complement strand
ACCCTTCTTCTGTTGGCACTCACCGCAGCAATGTTTGGTCGGATGCGATCATTCGGTTGGACCGTTGTCGGAGGCGTCGTTGTCGGCATCGTCAACATGCTTTTTGTGACATGGGCCCAAGTTGGTGAAGTACCGCAGGGATCCAACATCCTCGCGATCTTCCTCATCCTTCTTGTTCTCATTGTGTTCAACGGAAGTGGAAGCGGGATGAGTGCCGACGAATGGCAACTCACCACGAAACTCAAATCAGCGAACGAAGAGTTGCGCAAGCATCCGCTCTATCGATTGTCGACCATTCTCGGTCTCGGTCTACTTGCCGCAATGGCGCTACTGCTTCCGCAAATCTTTGACAAGCCAACTGACCCACTTCGTTATGCCGAAATTTTGGTGTGGATCATCGCCGCCCTCTCCGTAACTGTCCTCACCGGATGGGCAGGACAGCTATCGCTGGGGCAATTTGGATTCGTTGCAATTGGCGCATATTTCACCGTGAAGTTCTCCGAAGGCCTGCCCATTCCTGTTGCCATTCTGTTCGGAGTCGCGTTCGGCGTCATCGCCGCGATCATCGTCGGCGTACCAGCGCTGCGGATCAAGGGACTCTTCCTTGCAGTCATCACTCTCGGATTTGGCCTCATGGTGCGAAATTGGCTGATCTTTAATCCTGGCCTCTCTGGAGACGGAGCCATTGCCACTCTCGATGTCAATCGAGCCAAGGGGTACACGCTTCTTTTCTGGAAGGTAAAGGGAAACAATTTCCAAGGCATTTATTGGTTCTGTCTCTTTGTCACTGTTCTTGCGATTTTGCTGGTGTGGCAGATCCGCCGCACTGGTTTGGGTCGATCCATCATCGCCGTGCGCGACAACGAGTTGACTTCCGCCGCCTATTCGGTTTCGCCGTCAGTCAAAAAGATCACAGCGTTCGCAGTTTCGGGTGGCCTTGCTGCACTGGCCGGCGGCCTTCTGCCGTTGCTATCCGCTCAGTTGGAACTCTCGCCCAATACCGGGTGGTTTGAAGTTGAACAGTCTCTACGTGTCGTCGCTGTTGCAGTAGTCGGAGGCATAGCTTCAATCACTGGGGCAATTCTCGGCGTGCTTGTGATCGTTGCGTTACCGATCCTTTTCGACGGCACTCCTCAGGTAAAACTGTTTGCCAGCAGCATTGGCATGCTCGTCGTACTTCTGTATTTCCCTGGCGGGCTCGTTTCCGTCATCCATTCCGGGCGTGATCTTCTGTTGGGTTGGTTAGCGAAACGAAGCGGATGGGAGCCGAAACGCAATACCCAAACCGGCACCGTCAGCTCACTCGCATCGGTGAAGACCCACGATGAGAACAGCGCGGTTCCACTTCTCGTCCGCGACGTCTCTGTAAGTTTCACTGGAAGAGTCGTCGTCGATAAAGCGTCGATCACCGTCGGTCCCGGCGAAATCGTTGGCCTGATTGGCACAAACGGCGCCGGCAAGTCCACGCTTATGAATGCGATAAGCGGATTTGTTCCCAGCACCGGAAGCATCGAAATTTTCGGTACCGAGGCCCACAACCGCTCAGCACCTCGACGCGCCCGACTTGGCATTGGCCGAGCATTCCAGAATGCTCGTTTGTTCTCGTCGCTCAGTGTGCGTGAGACTCTCATGGTTGCACTCGAAGCACGCGAGCGATCACTCCTGATTCCGTCGATGCTCTCGCTGCCACCTTCACCGCAGCGCGAAAAACGCAAGCGTAAGCAGGCCAACGAAATCATCGGTTACCTAGGGCTTTCCCGCTATGCCGATTCTCTCCTTGGTGAACTTTCCACTGGCACCCGTCGTATCGTCGAACTTGGTGCACTCCTCGCTCTCGATAGCGAGTTGTTACTTCTCGATGAGCCCACCGCCGGCGTGGCCCAGAAGGAAACGGAAGCCTTCGGACCGCTCATTGAATCGATCCGCAAAGAACTCGGCGCGTCGATCCTGGTCATCGAGCACGACATGCCGATGGTCATGTCGATTTCCGATCGGATCTATTGCCTTGAAGCTGGATGTGTCATCGCCGAAGGCGACCCCGCATCCATCCGGAGCAATCCTGCTGTTATCGCTTCCTATCTCGGCACCGACGAGCGAGCCATCGCCCGCTCCGATTCCTGAGCATTGGCAATGACTGAAGCCACCGGTCCCCTTTTGGGTGTGAAGGTGCTGGATCTGTCGATCGCGCTCACGGGGCCCTACGCCGCCGCTCTGCTTGCTGACCAGGGCGCCGAAATCGTCAAGGTTGAGCGGCCGGGCATCGGTGACATCGCTCGATGGGTCGGAGTCGCCGTCAACGGAATGAGTGCCTTTTATCTCGCCTGCAATCGGGGTAAGCGATGTATCGCAGTGGACCTGAGTACCGATGAGGGCCGCGACATCGTGTTCCAAATGGCCGCCGATGCCGACGTCATTATCCAGAATTTTCGCCCCGGCGTCATCGACCGGCTCGGACTGGGTTACGACGCAGTTCGAGAGCGCAATCCCGACGTCATCTACGCATCGATCTCTGGGTATGGCCCAGTCGGGCCCTACCGTGATCGCAGCGCGTACGACACGTCCATTCAAGCGTATGCAGGGTTCGCCGCCACGCAGGCGGAACCCGATGGCCCGCCGACATTTATCAAGCAGAACGCCGCCGACAAGGTCAGCGCGCTCTATGCGTGTCAGGCCATTACGGCAGCGCTGTTTGCCCGGGCCTCCGGTCGCGGCGGACAGCACCTCGAACTGGGCATGGCCGATGCGTGTGTGTCGTTCCTGTGGGCCGAAGCTGCCGGTAACGAGGTGCTCCTTGGCGCCGACGGGTCAATGCCATCGAGCTTCAACGCCGGATTCTCACCAATGCGCTTCCTCAATGGCTGGGGCATCGTGGTGCCCACCACCGATGCTGATTTCGCCGGCATGTGCAAGGCACTCGATGTTCCGGGTTGGGACGATCCCCGAGTGAAAACAG
>JBILIB010000081.1:0-8832 GCA_044350215.1 Acidimicrobiales bacterium | reverse complement strand
TTGTCTGGTCTCCCAACCCCGGTCAGAACTGAGAAATCACCGATTACACGGGAGCGACGCGGCACTGACAACGGCGACTACCGACTACCGTTCGAACGGCACCGGGGGGTCTTATGTCAACTGATATCGACGCACTACTAGCTCAGGCGAGCCAACTCGCAAACGGACTCACCGACTTTGGAGACCCCTCATTTCGCGAGGGACTCGAGGTCTTTCTCGAGTCGGCCGACACCGAAGGCCAACTCACCGATATCGGAATCGCAGCGGCTGAGGGCATGGCGTTGGGAAATCTCGTCAATCGTCTCAACGTCGTCGAGTGGCACCGCACCCACCCTGATTTGGCTTCAACGCAGGTGGATTCCCCAATCTTTCTGATTGGCTTGCCTCGCACAGGCACGACTGCGCTGAGCCACTTGCTGTCTGTCGATCCCGGCAATCGTTCCTTGCTCGGTTGGGAAATCAACGAATCGGTTCCACCGCCTACAACCGATTCGTACCGAACTGATCCTCGCTTTGTTGCGGCCATGGAAGCTCCCGACATGCTCAGCATGATCAATCCTGAATTCAAAGCGATCCATCATGATCCGCCAAACATGCCGCTCGAATGCGCAACGGTTCTCGGCCAGCATTTTTCCAGCCTGCATTTGTCGACCACATTCAATCTTCCTTCCTATATGGACTGGGTGTGTGCAAATGACCACACGCAGGCCTACGAATGGCACAAGACGGTTCTTCAAGTTTTGCAATCGGAATGCCCTGGCCAATGGCAACTGAAATCACCCGTGCATCTCATTGATCCATTCGCGTTGGCAGCGGTCTATCCAGATGCGCGTTTTGTCTTGACTCACCGAGATCCTGTCAACGTCATCGCATCCGCCTGCAATCTTGTTCGCGTGCTCACTGGCACATTCACTGACGCTGACTGGACGGCATATATACGTGAGACGTGGCCCGAGATCATCGGCACACTTCTGGACAATCAAAATGCGTTCCGGGATTCTCAAATCGCCGCGGGACGCGCTGATGCTTTTGTTGACCTCGCCTATTCAGACCTCGTGGCCGATCCACTTTCCACGATCGGTGCCCTTTATGAGCAACTCGGCGAGACGTTTACCCCTGCGGCTGAGCAAGCAATGCGTACCCATAGCGCAGAACATAAGAAAGACCGATTCGGGTCTCACTCCTACTCCCTTGAAGAATGGGGACTCGACCGCGACGAACTCACCGAGCGAGTGCAGCCCTACCTCACTCGATACGCCGACTTCCTGGAGTAGCCATGACTGACATCGAACGCCTGCTCGACGAAAACGACACCATCGGTCTGGCTGCACTTGTTGCTGCAGGCGAAGTGAGCAGTCTTGAGCTCGTCGATGCTTCGATCGCTCGCATTGAATCTCGTAACCCCGCCCTCAACGCTGTTGTCGCGAAGCGTTATGAACAAGCACGTTCCGAAGCAAAAGACGTCACTGCGAACTCCCCCATTACTGGCGTTCCCTTCCTCGTCAAAGACCTCAACTGCGATGTTGCCGGATTGCCCGCCACAAAAGGCAGTCGACTTTTCGCTGATGTCATCGCCGCAAACGACTGCGAACTGACAAAACGCTTCAAGGCGGCGGGACTTCTGATCCTCGGCAACACCAATACCCCCGAGATGGGAAAGGCGCCGGTCACCGAATCACTGCTCTTCGGCCCGGCCCATAACCCGTGGAGACTTACCCATTCCACTGGTGGCTCATCGGGCGGTTCGGCCGCAGCCGTCATCGGCGGAATGGTCACTGCAGGCCACGCCAACGACGGCGGCGGATCCATCCGAATCCCCGCGTCGGAATGCGGCTTGTACGGGCTTAAGCCGACACGAGGCCGCACGCCAACCTGGCCCGCCGCCGCAGCGTTCTCTTATCCAATGGGAATCGGCCACGCCGTAACGCGCACCGTTCGCGACAGTGCCGCGATTCTCGATGCAATTTCGGGCCCGCTTGCCGGCGATCCCTATCCTTCGCCAGCGGCACCAAAGGCCGGTTCATTTCTTGCCGCTCTTGACCAAGACATTCCCAAACTTCGTATCGGCTTCAGCACCGTCTCGCCGGCGGGCAAAGACATGCATCCCGCAGCAGTGGAAGCAATCGAACGCACTGCAGCGTTGCTCGAGTCTCTCGGCCACGAGGTTGAAGAAGGTGCACCCCAATGGGACGTTGCGATGCCCGCGAACTCTCTCGCAATGGTCATGGGCGCGTCCGGCGCAAAGATGGTCGAGGATCGTCTCGCTGAACTGGGCCGCGAACTTCGCGATGATGACATCGAACCCTTTACCCGTTTCCTCCACGATCGAATGCTCGCCATCGACCCACTTCGCATCGTCGAGGCTCTTCAGCAGATCGAAATTGTCAGCCGAGACATTGCGCGCTTCTACGACACTCACGACGTGTGGCTGACTTCGACGTTGCCCGTACTCGTGCCCGAACTCGGAGTCATCAATACCTCCGACATCGATTCCGTCTTTGCTCATGCTGGCCGCTTCGCTGAACTCACTGCGGTCTTCAATGTGACCGGACAACCCGCCGCGTCTATTCCCGCTGGGTTCGATCCGAATGGTCTCCCCATCGGTGTTCAGATCGTTGGTCGCCATTGCTCCGAAGAAATGCTTCTTCAACTTTCCGCGCAAATTGAAGCCGCTTCCCCTTGGCCGACAATCGCGCCGTGGCCACCAACCCCCGGTTCCTAAACCTCAAGCAAGAGCCCTTCACATGGTGCCCGTGCTAGAACCGGAGCCATGTCCGGGGGGAATACTGATCTACAAGCAGCCGATATCGCGTTGCCCAAAATCCCTCCAACTGCATGGGCGGTTCTCGGAATTCTCAGTTTTGGGCGCGAGCTCACCGGCTACGAGATCAAGAATTGGTCCGACGCCATCCTCCACTTCTTCTATTGGAGTCCTGCCACGAGCCAGATCTACACCGAACTTCGTCGCCTGGAAGATCTTGGCCTCGTAAGCAGCCGAACTATTACTCGAGATGAAGTTCGAGACAAGACCGTCTACGCGATCACTCCGGTTGGGACTGAGGCACTTCGAAGTTGGCAAGCAACCGTCGATGCTGAAGCTCCCGTTCTCAAGCACGGGGTTCTTCTCCGAATCTGGCTCGGCCACCTCGCAGAACCGGACCGACTTCGCGAACAAATTTCAGCTCACCACGATCGGCTCCTTTCAGAACTCGCTGCCGCAAAAGAATCGCAAGAGCAGGCGGATGCGCAACCCGACTGGGCCTACCCAGCCCTTGTCGCGTCGTGGGCGGTCCGCCGTATCGAAAGCGAAATCGACCTCACCCACTCAATGCTGATTGACCTCGACCGACTCGCAAACAATCGCTGACTACAACGAAGGAACACCATGGGCCCAACATCTGCAGTCATTGTCACCGGAGGTGCATCCGGAATTGGACGAGCGTGCGCGGAGGCAGTCGCCGCACAAGGACGCGCTGTTGCCGTCTGGGATCTCAATACTGACGGTGCACTTGCTGCCGCTCAAGAGATAGCCAACAAATACAGTGTGGCGACGTTTGGACTCGGTATCGATGTCACAAAAACCGCTGAACTTGCCAGTGCCGTTGACGCCAGCCGATCTGCGGTTGGCCCTCTTGGCGGGCTTGTTCATGCTGCAGGAACTGTGCGAAGTCAATCGGTTGGAGATCTTGACGATGCCGGTTGGGACTTCGTCCTAAACGTAAACCTGCGCGCATTTCCGATGTTGGTTCAAGCAATGCACTCTGACCTTGCCGCCGCTGACGGGGCTGCCGTAGTTGGCATCGCATCGATCGAAGGCTGGATCGGCAATGCCGCTATTCCCGCCTATTGCGCGTCGAAGGCAGGGATGCTCGGAGCTGTCCGATCCATGGCCGACAAACTCGGGCCCGAAGGCATCCGCGTAAACGCGATCTGCCCCGGCTTCATCGAGACTCCGATGCTGGGAATCACTCTCGACATGCCTGGCATGCGCAACCGATTCGAAGAAAGCTCAGTGCTCAAGCGAATCGGTCAACCGAGCGAAATCGGCGAGCCGGCCGCATTTCTACTCAGCGATAAAGCATCGTTTATCACTGGCCAGTCGATCATTGTTGACGGAGGAGTGCTCGCTACGGCCTAACGACCTCAATGGTCACATCGGGCATGCGGAAACGTCGCGACGCCAGATAGCTAACCCGTCGACGACACGATCGATGCTGTAACAACGCTCGAGCCAAGCTCCGATCGGGAATGACTCAGGTCCGTACATCGCCCAATCGGTATCTGGACGCGCAGCATTAATCACCACTACAGGTGGATGCTCCATGACATCTTCAAAGAACATGTCCCACCGCGACCGGAATGGCTCGGCTGCAATCACGCTCTCTGGGAGGGGCTGAGCACGACTCGCCCAATTGCCCGTGAGGTAGCCACCGTGCAAAAAAACACCCGAAGGAAGCCGTTGTGACGCGACGTACACGTCGGGCAGGGCTCCCCATACGAGGATTCGCTCGTCGGGAGATGTCGTGCTTTGCACATAGCGACCTAAGTCGGTGTAGTTCGTCAGTTTGGGTCGGTGTACAAATGCGAGTGTCAACGTCGCTACCAGTAATGAGACAGTGAGCAACGTCAAGACTTGCCATACACGTCGGCTCGCCGAAACGAGCGCGCAGCCAGTGAGCACCGCGAGTGGCGGCACTAGCTGCTGGAAGTAATGGCCAAAGAACCGAAGACCAATTGGAATCACAAGCAGCGAGGCGCCAAGCCACACCAGTATCGTGACGTCGGCACGTACCTGCCGACGAATCACCGCCCAAAGGCCATAGAAAAGTGGCAGGTGAAGCACCACAAACACAGCGGTCAGAGCGACCCCAACTGCAGCAGCTCTTCCTGTTGAGACGCCTCCGCTGAGATAGTCGCCGTTATCCGACCACACCCAACGGATCATCTGTGCGCCATCAAAGAAAACGAAAAACGGAATTGCACCGACAACTGCTCCGGCCGCCGTGGCGGCAACCGCGCGCCATTTTCCGTCAACTCGGCGAAGCGCCTCGAGCAAAACCGGGATCGCGACTGCAATGTACGGCTGTTTGCAATTGGCAGCAACGACGACGGAGGCACCAGCGAACGCAAACCACAGCAGCGGTGAACGGTCAGTGACGCGTGCAATGACAACACACAAGATTGCCGTCGAAGCCGGAAGCAATCCCCAAAGTTCAAAGTTTGCTGCTTGCGCATCAGGAGGAAGAAAGAGTGCGGTTCCGACGATGGAGAGAACTCCGGCGAATAATGCAGCACGACGCGAACCTGCAAGACGTCGGACAATCTCGGCAACAACGATCCCATTGAAGAAGATGAGCAATGCAACAACAAGTCGAATGGCGCGCATGTCGACGCTCCACTCTCGAATCATGGAATACAGAACCGGGACAATCGGGGGCTTCCGATCAATCACGTCGATATAGAGAGTTCCGCCCTGTCGCAGTACGTCACCGGTAACGGCCAGATAGGACTCGTCTCGATCGAACATCCCGTTGTAGATCACACCCGGAGAGCGCGAAACCACTGTGGTGAGTCCAAGGACGATGGCCATCCACGCGCCCCAGGACATGCGACTGCGCAAGGCAACGACGACATCCTCAACACGACATACAAGGGTTCGCCATCGAGAGATGTCAGGTTCGACTGAGGTGGTCACAGATGTCTCCTGCGCAGACCCAGGGGCTCGGGTCAACGACCGCCGGGACACCCAGAGGTCACCCATGATGATGGCAGACACCTAACCTCCACGGGGGTGAGCCCTGAACACGCCGGACCCGGAACCCCTACTCCCGCCTCTCTTGCCGACCGACAGGCGATTAGCGACGTTGTCTTGACCTACTGCCGAGGCATCGACCGCCTTGACCGCGACCTCGTCGCCAGCTGCTTTCATGCTGACGCCACCGACACCCATGGTTCGTTCAACGGAACGATCGCCGAATTCATCGACTGGGCTTTCGGGCTTCTGCAGCGTTACGACTCCACCATGCATCTCGTCGCTAACCACCTTGCAACTGTGAACGGTTCTGCTGCCGTTGCGGAAACCTACGGAATCGCCTACCACCGATCCACCGACTCCGACCCTCGCCGAAACCTCACCGTTGGCTTTCGCTACCTCGATCGACTTGAACGTCGAGACGAAGGACCGTGGCGAATCGCTCGCCGTATCGCAACCACCGAATGGGTGACCGCGCCGGGAGCCGGTTCCGAATGGCCGATACCTCCTGATTCGGCAGTAGGCCAGCGCGATCGCTCCGATCCGCTGTATCAATTACTGCTCGATCTTTCGCACGACCGCTAACCCACTCACAAAAGGGAATCCCATGCGCGCTGTTCGTTGTCCAGAAGGCAAGCCCACCGTCGTCGACCTCCCCGAGCCCTCAGGTGAAGGAATCGTCGTCACCGTCGCATCCGCCGGCATTTGTGGCTCCGACCTTCACCTCTTAAATTTCAGCCTTCCGGCAACATTTGGCCACGAGTTCGCAGGAACTCTCGCTGATGGCACGCCCGTTGCGGTGGAACCGATCGATCCATGTTTTGTCTGCGACGCGTGTATCGATGGCAATACACAACTGTGCGTTCGCGGTCCATCGATGGCCTTTGGCGTTGGCCGCGACGGCGGTATGGCCGAGAAGGTCATCGTGCCCGCAACATCAATCGCCCTACTCCCCGCCGGGGTCGCAGCATCAAACGGTTGTTTGGTGGAACCACTTGCAGTTGCCGTCCATGGAATTCGACGTGGAAACATTCGCGGCACCGATCGAGTCGCTGTCATCGGCGGAGGAACAATCGGTCAAACTGCACTTGTCGTTGCGCAGCAAACCGGGGCAAAGGTCGATCTCTCCGCCCGCCATGAACGCCAAATCGAAGCCGCAACGCGCCTCGGAGCCGGATCGGTCGATGGACACGGCTACGACATAGTGATTGAAGCCGCTGGATCATCATCTGCACTGGCCGAGGCGGCGGATCGCTGCCGTCCTGGCGGAACGATCGTGCTGCTCGGAAGTTACTGGGATGGTTCGGTCGAGATGCCAGGTTTAGCAATCGGCATGAAGGAACTCACGATCGTTCCTGCCGTGATGTACGGCCGTGTCGGGCCATCTCGCGATATCGATGTTGCCGCGACGATCCTTGCTCAGCGACCAGAGCTTCCCGAGATCATCATCACCCATCGCTTCCCGCTCGACGCAGCGGTAGAAGCGTTCGATGTTGCTGCCGATCGTTCAGCAGGCGCAATCAAAGTCGTTCTCGAACCCTGAAGTCCCTTAGATGCGGTTACTTGCCGGCTTCTCGCAAAGCCGCCATCAACTCCGTAATCGACGGATTCACGAGAATCTCGTCGCCAACCAACACACTCGGAACGGTTTCGGAGCCAATGCGAAGATTGAGAAGTTCGCGTGCCTCGTCGTCTTCCCAAATGTTGCGGGTTTCAACTTCAAGACCGTGACGCTCAATTCCCGAAAAAAGGATTCGGCAAAACGGACAGTGCGGACGCCAAAGCACGACGGGTGTGATTTTGTCTGTCATTTGAGTTCAATCGAACGAAAGCGGATCGCGCATGGAGCGCTTGAGTTCGGCGAAACCTGGGGTACGGGCCAAGATTTGTACCGCGTCCCAAAGTTCAAGCGCTGCATTGCCGCGAGGGATCGAAGAGATGACGGGGCCGAACAACGAAGCTTCTCGGTCTGTGCCGGGAGCAAACGTGAGAATCGGCGTGCCGACATCACGACCCGTACGGCCGAGCGATTGATCGGTTTCTTCACGAAGAAGTGCATCCCATGACTCGTCGTCGGCAGCAGCGGCAAGGGAAGGGTCAAGGCCTGCGGCAACAACGACTTCGGAGACAAGATTCTCAGGGATTGGTTCGCCGCCGAACACCGCAACCGAGACACCATCGTGGTGCATGCGTTCACCAGCCGCCGTATAGAACGCGCCAACAGCTTCATTTCCTCCTGCAGCGCGCGCCGCCGCAGCGACACGCAGAAGTCGACGGCCAAGTCCATGAAGTGCGGGATAGGCCGGAGGAAACTTTGAGTAGTCAGTCTCTTCGTTGACAATTGCCAACGCGATGAATTTCCACTCGATCGTGATGCCGCGCAGTTCGCTGACCTCAACAACCCAACGACTCGTGACCCATGCGAATGGGCAGATGGGATCGAAAAAGAATTCGAGATCAGTGGTGGTAGTCACGCCTCCACGATACGGCCATAGACGTCGGTTCGACACATGGCACCGGTTCGCCGGGCCAAAGCGTTGTCAGAACGCAGATTCGATAACACTCACGTGGCGTCCAACCACACAGGCGACATCGAAGCGGATAGCGCTGGGTCGCATCTGATGAGCGTCGATCCAACGCATTCCCAACTTGCGTAACCGCATCTGTTTCGCCAGAGTCACAGCTGCAGCTGGCGAACCATAGGCATTGCTCGAACGCGTCTTCACCTCACAAAACACGAGCAATCGAGCGCGAGTCAGGACAAGATCAATCTCGCCCTCACGGCAACGCCAATTACGGTCGACAACCACGTAGCCGTGTTCCTCGTACCACCTTGCCGCCAGGTTTTCGCCGTAAGACCCAAGAGCCCGACGACCGGCAGTCAACCGAGATGCGCCGTCACGGGAGTCGCAGCTCTTCGCGAGGCAACTCTTCAATGTTGACGTCTTTGAATGTGACAACTCGGACGTGAGAGACGAATCGATTCTGCCTGTACATGTCCCAAACCCAAGCATCTCGAAGTTCGATTTCAACGCGTGTGCGCCCGTTTTCGTTCACAACGCTTTGGTTGACCTCATTGG
>JBILIB010000080.1:0-8836 GCA_044350215.1 Acidimicrobiales bacterium | reverse complement strand
GGCAAGCGTTGCTGGCCTCATTGGTCATAACGGATGTGGGAAGTCAACGCTTCTACGCATGATGGCGGGTATCCACTTTCCTACATCCGGATCAGTCGTCACTCGTGGTCGGATCTCAGCGCTCCTTGAGTTAGGCGCTGGTTTCCACCCGGACCTCACGGGCCGTGAGAACGTCTATCTCAATGCATCAATCTTGGGTCTGAGCCGCAAGCAGACCGACGTCATCTTCGACCGAATCGTCGAATTCTCAGGCCTCGCAGCGTTTATCGATAGCCCGGTCAAGCACTACTCGAGCGGCATGTACGTCCGACTTGGCTTCTCTGTCGCAGTGCATGTCGACCCACAGATCCTTCTTGTGGACGAAGTCATTGCCGTGGGCGACGAAGACTTTCAGCGCCGTTGTCTTGATCACCTGGCTGGTCTGAAGGCTTCGGGTGTGACCATCGTGTTGGTTTCGCACAATCTTGGAGTTATTGGCGATCTTTGTGACCAGGTCACATGGATGGACCATGGCGTCATTAGGGGTAGCGGCGAACCGTCCTCGGTCATTGCGAACTATCTCCACGAGGTGAACGAGGGTGAAGCAGAGAGGCTCCGACTCGAAGCCGAGGCTGCTGGTTTGCTTCCAAGCCCAGCGAAGGCGACCGAATCAGAGATGGTCGATGACTCAGGTAATGCAGTCGAATTCGGAGTGACGGGACAACCCATCAATATTCGAGTCGCCCTTCCAGAAGCTCTTGCCTCTGAGGAGCACACCTACTCACTGATGATTCAAACCGAGTCCGGTGTTGTCGTTGGCGAGACGGAAATGAGCGCGCCGATGGCGCAGCCGGGCCCGCTAGCGCATGGCTACACAATTCGATGCCGGTTCGACCCATTGTTGCTCGCTCCCGGAATTTATGAGGGTCGGGTGCGGGTGCATGGTGGAACGACGGTGCGCGCCGAAGCGATGCGTGATTTCGGCTTTTCCTTCCGCGTGCGTGCGGAGTCTTCGCCGCCAGGCGGACTCCTTCGACTTCCGGCTACGTGGCTCGAAGACAACGGTCGCTGAGTAAAAGATGGCGCAGTTTTCAGGGCTGATCGCGAAACTTGACCCATACGCACGTTCGTTTAACGCAGAGCGTGCTGCTCGTGTCTCGATGGCTCGTCGGCAACTTGTAGCCAAGAGTTCAAATCCTGGGCTCTCAGTACTCGTTCTACATAAGGACAGACCGGAACTCTTGGCTCGGCTCTGGCTGGGATTCACGAAGCTCCGCAGTGTGTGCATGAAAGAAGGAATCGACGTTGAACTCCTGCTCGGCGACACCGGCTCAACCAACGCCGAGACCTTGACGCTCCTTGACAACCCGCCTGAGGGTGTTGAGATCGCTCGAGGAATGGAGTACCAATTCTCGCGATGTAACAACGACCTTTTTGAGAACGCGAACTACGCAACGGTTCTGTTTATGAACAACGACGTCTTTATCGACGAACGACCCGAGGGCGTGGTTGAGGCATATCGGGCGTTGAGCGCAGACCCTCAACTCGGCGCTGTGGGTGTTGTTCTTCTGTTCGAAGACGGAACCGTTCAGCACGCTGGGGTTGAATTTCTACAAACAACTGAGTTGTTTGCCGTTCCGTATCACCCGGGTACACGGCAGTCGCCTGTGCATCATCTGGGGGACACGATTGAGTCTTCCGCTGCGACAGGAGCGTTTCTTCTGACCCCGAGCGATCTCTTCGCTCGATCAGGTGGCTTCGATGAGCGGTATGCCGCCGAATGCCAAGACATTGACTATTGCCTCCGGTTGCGACGAGTAGGGCTTGATATCCGCACGTTTGATGTCGGACCGATCTATCACGTCGAAAACGGTACCCGTGAGCCTGGGGAAGAGAATTGGGCCGATCGTGCGCTCTTTGTTCGACGCTGGAGCTCGTTTGTGGAGTGCATCTCCTCATGAAAAATGTCTTGATGCTCACTTCGGTTATGAAGCGGGGCTTCGGCGTCTCGGTCGTCGCTCGCGAGGTTGCCGATCGTATGGGCGAGGCCGGATGGAAGATGTTCATTGGCTGTCTCGAGGTCGATGAGTTCTACGCAGCCGATGATGTGATCGAACTACGCCCGTCATCGCAGACGATTTTTGAATACTGTCAGGCCAACGAGATCCAAATTGTTGTGGCACAGACGAGCCCGTATTTCGAGGTGCTCCCGGCCCTCGAAATGTGGATTCCGACCGTCGTCTTTGAACACGGCGATCCAACGCCCACAATGTTTGAACACGATGTTGCTGATCGTGAGCAGATCAAGGTTCACAAGTTGAAGCGCGTGTATCCAAAAGTTGACGAAGTACTTACGAGTTCGTTCTTCCTTCGCGATGAAATCGCTTGGCCAACGGCAAAAGTTGTCCCGCTGGGTTGCGACCACGTTGTCGACTACGGGCCGAAGGTTTTCGAGGCCAAATCGGAAGATGAACCCGTCCTCAATGTTGGGACGTTGATGCGACTCGGGGCCGGGGAATCGTTTTATAAAGGTCTCGATGAGTACTTGGCAATCATCGATGAGTTTCAAGGTCGGCCCGGATTCCAGTTCTCAATCATGGGACGCGGCGAGGAATCCGACAGGCTCTGGTGGGAAGAGCGTGGAGTCCGCTGCCATCTGAATGCGTCCGATGAAGAGCGGTCAGTTTTTCTCTCTGAACTCGATGTTCTGATTTCGCCGAGTCGATGGGAGGGATTCAATCTTCCTCTCGTTGAAGCTCATGCCTCCGGCACTGTGGGTTTGGCATTCGATGTCGGCGCGCATCCGGAAACGACTCCTTTCCTGCTTTCGAATTTGGCCGATGCCATGTTCCTTCTTGAAGAGTGGCAACGCGATCGATCGAAACTGGAGCTCGCCTCAGAACGTTGTTACCGGTATTCCCGCCAGAAGTTCACCTGGCAGGCCACAGCCATGGAACTGGGCGCCCACCTTGATCGTGTCGTAGCAACCGCTAATTGGGGTCCCTGGCGACGAAGCCCACTGATGAAGGTATGGCGCATGGTTGTCGGCCGCTACCGCATCGACGGAATCACGGGTATCTCCAAAGCGGTTGCGGCGAGAGTCAAGAAGATTCCTTCTCGATTGCTTGCCAAACTCGACCGGAGTTAGTGGGCACCCTTTTCGATCCACTCAATTCGGCCCGACTCAAGATTCGGATTTGAGTAGGGGTCGGAAGCGAGTTGTGTTCCCCAACGTGAGAACAACAGATGGGCCTCTTCGGCCGTCACGGTGCCGTCTCGGGTCACGCTCTCAAAGTGAAAAAGGACAGCGTGTGGCGTGACGATGTTTCGGAGGCCTAGCTCGCGCAGTCGTAGGGCAAAATCGACATCGTTGAAATTGTTCGGGAAGTCAAGAGCCATTCCGCCCACCTCGTCGAATGTATCTGCGCGAACGGCAAGACACGCTGCAGTCACACCGATGCATTCTCTTGTGACTCGGCACATGTCTTGGGGCCCGGCGTAGTCGCCGTCGTAGCCCGCGAAGAGGTGAAAGGTTCCGTCGGCATATCGGTGACCGATGTGTTGAATGCGACCGTCGGCAAGAAGGAGTCGCGCACCAACGGCGCCCACCCCAGGTTCAAGGGCGAGACCAACGAGTTCCTCTATGAAGTCCTCTGAAATGACTTCCATATCGTCGTTGAGCAGTAGGAGTACATCACCACTTGAAGCGGCTCGACCCTGTCCGATTTTGTCGGCGAAATTGAACGACTTGTCGTAGTTCACCCACACGAGCCGATCGCCACACAGCTGTTCAAGGGAGCGGCGCACAACTGATGGAGTCGACGTGTCAGCAACGACAACGAACTCAAGGTTCTCCCACTTAGACTTTTCGACAATTGACTCCACGAGTTCAATAACAAAGATCCGCTCTTGTCCCCATACGGTTCCAGAAGACCCGCAGGTGGGAATGATGAGGCTGACCTTGGTGGCGGGCGATAGGTGGCGACGCAAGTGGAAGGTGTTGCCTGGCTCGGAAACTTCAACAACCGCATCGATCCCTACACGCACGCAGTGAGCCTGCAGGACTGCTGCGGCCTCCAGCATTTCAGTGGATCGACGACTGTCTAGCGCGGAATCAGACTCGAAGTCTGCGCTGCCGAAGAGCAACTCGGGGATGTGGATGACGGTGGCTCCATGCTCGGTGAGGCGAAGGACAAGATCCCAAAGTAAGGAAAGTCCGCGCACAGTCGGAAGAGAATCGTCAATTGCCGAGTCGAGGACAGCTCGCAGTGCTTCGGAGCGTCGGACGGCAAGAAGACTGCCGATGTAGAACTGCGAGCGGAATCGCTCTGGAGACCAATCTGGCTTATAGATCGAATGAAGATGACGTCCTCGGCTGTCGACAATCTCTTCGTCGGAGTAGGCAACGATGACGCTGGGATCGAGGAAGATTTCTGCGAGTAGTGGCAATGCTCGCCCGTTTATGCCGCCGCTGGGGCCACAAAGCACAACGACATCGGCGAGCGACGTGTTGAGCGCGGCATTGAGCTCGGCCCTCCCGGCGCCCTCGGGGAGAACGACGATCTCGACGCTTGGTAGTTCGCTTTTGAAGTCAGAATTCTTGCGCATCAGTTTCGGCGGAATCGAGCAGCGATGGAACCCAGCAGGGGCACCTTTCGCACGACGCGATCTCGGAACCAGACGAAGTCGCGCTGCCATCTGCGAACTTCGTTTTCTAATTCGACGATTTGGGCACGCAGTTGGCCGGCCTCAAGTTCCGCTCGACGCGCTGCATCACGTGCGCCTCGGGCGTCTTGGGCGACGTCTTCATAGGACTTCTCTGAAGGACCCATGAGGTGTCGTAGCCGAGTCACCTCGCCTCGAAGTGACGCGAGTTCGTCGTCAGGGTGCTCTGGAGTGGGGGATTCTTCAGAAACGTCCATTTGCTATTGGATCGTAGTCGTTTGGCCATCTGCAGTTCGGCGACTTGTGCTGAAACAATGTCGTTGAGGCCTCGACGGCATGTCATCTAAGGCGATTTTCGATAATGGCAGCGCAAGGGAAAAATTACTCGCTCACACTTTTCCTACTCGAGTTGCCAAATGCTTCAAGTAGTTGAAGGGCAGCTTTCGCTGGAGTGATTTGCCCTGTTGCGACATTTTTTTCGATGCCGGGCAGCAGTGTTGCCACCTTTGTGTCAGAACGGAAGCGGTCAATCAGCGTGTCGCCGATTTCGCTCCAGAGCCATGCTGTTGCCTGGGCTGACCTTGCCTCTATGAGTTCTCCGTCGGCGGCAACGGCTGCTCGAAACGAAGCAACTGCATCCCAAACTTCTGAGACGCCAATGCCGTTGAGCGCCGAGCAAGCGAGTACTTCAGTTGCCCACGCATTCCATTTAGGTCGAAGCAGGTGGACTGCGCTGGCGTAGTCCCCTTGAGTTCGGGCAGCAGCGGCGGCAAGATCGCCATCGGCCTTATTGACGATGACAAGGTCAGCAAGCTCCATGATGCCGCGCTTGATTCCCTGCAATTCATCACCACCACCCGGTGAAACAAGAAGAGCGAAGAGGTCGACCATGTCTGAAACGGCGACTTCGGACTGTCCGACGCCAATTGTCTCGACAACGACGACATCGAAACCAGCCGCTTCGCACAGCAACATTGCTTCGCGTGTACGTCGGGCGACACCACCAAGTTGTGAACCACCGGGGGAGGGGCGGATAAATGCTTCGGGGCGATTTACAAGTTCGCCCATACGGGTTTTATCGCCAAGGATCGAACCGCCGGTGCGGCGACTTGAGGGATCGACAGCAAGAACTGCGAGTTTGTGCCCTTGGTCGATGATGTGTTTGCCGAACGCTTCGATGAATGTTGACTTCCCAACACCGGGAGGTCCGGAAATGCCGATGCGCACCGCGTTGCCGGTTGCTGGAAGTACGGCTTCGAGCACGGCGTCGGCGATGACGCGATGCTCGGCTCGGGTCGATTCGGCGAACGTAATTGCTCGGGCCAAAGAACGCCGATCACCCGCACGAATCCCCTCAATGAGGGAGACGGCGTCCTCGGCGGCTTCGGTCACGAGTTGGGACTGTTCTCGGCAATGAGGGCGAGCACCTTGCGAGCCGCTGTCGGGATGTTGGTTCCGGGCCCGAAGATTGCCGCGACACCAGCGTTGGTGAGCATGTCGTAATCCTGTGGAGGAATAACGCCACCGCACACCACAAGGATGTTGTTGGCGCCGGCCTTCTTCAACTCGGCGATGAGCATGGGCACGAGGGTTTTGTGTCCGGCGGCCTGGCTAGAAATGCCAACCACGTGGACATCGTTTTCGATGGCATCGCGGGCTGCTTCAGCAGGAGTTTGGAACAGCGGACCCATGTCGACGTCGAAGCCGAGGTCGGCAAATGCTGTTGCGATGACCTTGGCGCCGCGATCGTGGCCGTCTTGGCCCATTTTGGCGACAAGCATGCGGGGGCGGCGTCCTTCAGTCTTGGCGAATGCTTCGATCTCGCCCTGAAGAGCGGTGAAGTCTGCATCGCCTTCATACGCCTTTGCATACACGCCAGCAATGGTACGGACTTCAGCCTTGTGACGCCCGAATACCTCTTCCATCGCGTCAGAAATCTCGCCGAGGGTTGCGCGAGCACGAGCGGCATCTACTGCCAGGGCCAAAAGGTTGCCGTCGTTCTTGGCACCTTCGGTAAGGGCGCTGAGAGCAGCGGCACATGCGGCGTCATCACGATTCGCACGAACACTGGCCAAGATGGCCAACTGTTCTTCCCGAACCTTGGTGTTGTCGATGTCGAGAACGTCGACCATTTCAACATTCTCGGGCACGTACTTGTTGACGCCGACAACCGTGTCTTGACGGCGATCGATGCGAGCCTGCTTGCGAGCTGCAGATTCTTCGATGCGCAGTTTCGGCATGCCGGATTCAACGGCCTTGGTCATGCCGCCGAGTTCTTCAACCTCGCAAATGAGCTGCCAAGCCTCGTCAACAAGAGACTGCGTAAGCGACTCGATGTAGTACGAACCACCAAGTGGGTCGACGGTGCTGGTGACGCCAGATTCCTCAGCGATGATGAGCTGCGTATTGCGGGCAATACGAGCGCTGAAGTCGGTAGGAAGCCCGAGTGCTTCGTCGAATGAGTTCGTGTGAAGGCTTTGGGTGCCACCAAGGACGGCGGCAAGCGCTTCGATCGTGGTACGGACGACGTTGTTATAAGGATCCTGTTCGGTGAGTGAAACGCCCGATGTCTGGCAGTGGGTGCGGAGCATGAGCGAGCCGGCCTTCTTCGGTTCAAACTCGGTCATGACTCGGTGCCACAGCACGCGTGCGGCACGAAGCTTCGCAACTTCCATAAAGAAGTTCATACCAATCGCGAAGAAGAACGAGAGTCGACCAGCAAAGAGGTCGACGTCAAGGCCCTTGGCGAGTGCAGCGCGAACGTATTCCTTGCCGTCGGCGATCGTGAATGCGAGTTCCTGGACCGCCGTAGCCCCGGCCTCTTGCATGTGATAGCCGGAAATCGAAATCGAGTTGAACTTCGGCATCTCGTTCGAGGTGTAATCAATGATGTCGGCGATGATGCGCATGCTTGGTGCCGGCGGGTAGATGTAGGTGTTGCGCACCATGAACTCTTTGAGGATGTCGTTCTGAATGGTTCCGGCAAGGAGCGATCGATCGACGCCTTGCTCTTCACCGGCAACGACGAACATCGCGAGGATGGGAATGACGGCACCGTTCATGGTCATCGAGACACTCATCTGATCGAGGGGAATGTCTTCGAACAGGATCTTCATGTCTTCGACTGAATCGATCGCTACGCCCGCCTTGCCGACGTCGCCGACAACATTCGGATGGTCGGAGTCGTAGCCGCGGTGTGTTGCGAGGTCGAAGGCAACTGACAGGCCCATCTGGCCAGCGGCCAGATTGCGGCGATAGAACGCGTTGGACTCTTGTGCAGTAGAGAATCCTGCGTACTGACGGATCGTCCACGGGCGATTGGTATACATCGTTGCTCGAACGCCGCGGATGTAGGGGGCGAAGCCTGGAAGCGTGTCGACATCACCCAACGCCTCGAGGTCGGCAGCGGTGTAGATCGGTTTGACGGCGATGCCTTCGGGGGTCTCCCAGACAAGATCGGCAGGGTCTGCGCCCTTGAGGTCTTTGGAGGCCGCATCGGCCCAGGCGGTGGGGAACTGTTCTGAGGAAGTCACCCCATCAGACTAAGAGGGAGGGCGCGCGGGTGTCATGCTGGCGGGATGGGTCCCACCCGCATCCCCGCCGAGAACGCCGAACTGCTCGCATTCGACGGTGTGAGTTTTGCGGTGGACGCCGATCGCAAGATCCTGCACGGGGTGAGCCTTTCGGTGGCTCCGGCGGCAGTCACGGTCCTCGCAGGGCCCTCTGGGGCGGGGAAATCGACGCTGTTGCGGTTGGGCAACCGTTTGGAAGTTCCCTCAGCCGGCAGTGTCCGGTTCCGTGGCGAGGACAGTGCGGTGATCGACCCCCGTGAACTGCGCCGCCGAGTCGGAATGGTCTTCCAGAAACCGGTTCCGTTCGCGGGGTCGGTGCGGGAGAACCTCAGGGTTGGCGCTCCGCAGGCCAGCGACGAGGAATTGGGCAGATCGCTTGAGCGTGTGGGGCTTAAGGGCTCATTGCTTGACCGTGTTGCAGATGACCTCTCTGGGGGTGAGGCACAGCGCATGTGCATCGCTCGGACCCTCCTCACGCAGCCAGAGGTGATCCTGATGGACGAGCCCACCTCGGCACTCGATCACGAGAATCGTCTCGGCATAGAACATCTTGCAAAGGAACTTGCTCAAGAGGGAATCGGCATCCTGTGGGTCAGCCACGATCTGACACAGGTTCGTCG
>JBILIB010000204.1:0-2971 GCA_044350215.1 Acidimicrobiales bacterium | reverse complement strand
GAGCCCTCATGAGTGAGTACGACGAACCCCGATCCGCCAGCCGCCCTGCCGGGGCTGGTCGGGTCCCACCCCACAATCTCCAGGCTGAAGAGTCGCTTCTTGGCGCCATGCTGCTTTCGAAAGAAGCGGTCTCGATCGCGTCGGAAGTGCTGTCGGCCGACAACTTCTATAAGCCGGCCCACGCGCACATCTTCGACGCCATTACTTCGTTGTCCGCTGCAGGCGAACCAGCCGACCCTGTCACCGTGGCCGAAGAACTCAGCCGAGCGGGTTTGCTCGATGCCATTGGTGGCCCGGCCACGCTTGTCACGCTCCAAGCCGCAACCCCTGCAGTGTCGAGCGCGTCTCGCTACGCCCGCATCATCGAAGAGCACGCGTTGTTGCGCCGTCTTATTGGTGTCGCCGGCGAAATCGCCGAGATGTCCTACGGCCTTCCCGAAGATGTCACGAAGACGGTCGATCAGGCCGAGACCATGGTGTTTGAAGTCGCGCAGCGTCGCGCCACCGACACGCTTGCGCCGTTGTCCGATCTTCTCGGTACCAATCTTGACCACCTCGAAGATGTCGTCAGTCGTGGCGAAACAATTACTGGTATGCCCACAGGCTTCCTTGACCTCGACGACCTGCTCTCGGGTCTGCAACCAAACGCGCTCTATGTCGTTGGCGCGCGCCCTTCAATGGGCAAGACTGCGCTCGCCCTCGGCATGGCTTGCAATGCAGCAATCGAATCGCATCGACCTGTGTTGTTGTTCTCGCTCGAAATGGGCCAGCTTGAACTCACGCAACGTTTGTTGTGTGCCGAGGCGCGCGTTGATTCACGCAAAGTGCGCACGGGTCAACTCACCGAATCCGACTGGGGCAAGATCGCCCACGCCACCGGCCGTCTCGCCGATGCGCCGATTTGGATCGACGACAACCCCAACGTCACCATCATGGAAATTCGCGCCAAGGCGCGGCGTTTGCGCAGCCGCCTCGGCGATCTGGGTTTGATCGTGGTCGACTATTTACAGCTCATGAGCGGTCGTTCCAACGCCGAAAACCGTCAGGTAGAAATCTCGGAAATCTCCCGAGGGCTCAAGATCCTGGCTCGCGAACTTGAGTGCCCAGTTGTGGCGCTGTCGCAGCTTTCTCGACAACTCGAAATGCGGGCCGATAAGCGCCCGATGCTGGCCGACCTTCGTGAATCGGGCGCAATCGAACAGGACGCCGACGTCGTCATGTTCATCTACCGAGACGACGTGTACAACCTCGATTCACCCGATCGCGGCACCGCCGAAATCCTCATCAGCAAGCACCGAAACGGGCCCACGGGCATGGTGCGCCTCGCGTTCCTCGATCACTACACAAAGTTCGCCAATATGGCGCGAGGCACCTGAACATCTACCCCTTGAACTTCGTCGTGTTCAGTTATGCAGCATGAAGAAGTGAATCGGATGCTCCATCATCGTCTGGCTCGACATCGTCTTGCTCGACCTCGTTGTGATGATTCGATTTGCGGCGCCAAACGAGATAGAGCAGCGAGCCTGTCGCAATCGGGAGCGCAAAGGTAAATGCTCGATAGACGATCACTGCCGAGAGTGCGACGGATGATTCGACTCCGGCGCTCATGAGCCCCGCGGTGATCGCACCGTCGAGAACGCCGACACCGCCAGGGGTAGGGATGAATGACGTCGCAACTCGGGCAATCAGATAGGCGCGAAGAACATCAAGAACAGATATCGCAGACGGCGAAAGATCGTCGATGACCACGACGAGTATGAGCGCGCCAAAGAGGGCGGAAAGAGCTCCTGCGCTAATGAGTTTCGGTGCGCGATCGCGGACAAGTTCGTTCGCTCCCGACCGAAAGCGGTGCACGGAGGCCCGGAACCTCGCTCTGCGAAACGCTCCTTTTGTCCGACTCGTTCGCGTAATGGTGTTTTCGATGAAATGCAGGAGGGCTTGACTTACCCGCGAGTCGCTGCTCAGAACCATCCAGATGATGCAGGAAAGCAGAATCGCAATCAGCGCACTCCCTATTTGCAACAGGTCGATGGTGTTGGTCCCGCGCAGAATCATTGAGGAGCCAATGATGACGAGGAGACACACCCAACGACCAATTGCGAAGGCTTGACCGCTCGCGAAGACAGTGAGGGCGGCTTGTTCGGATCCATGACCAAGGCTCCGACTGATCCTCATTCGAGCTGCGATTCCAACGACCGATCCGCCCGGGAGTCCATTGGCGGCAGCAAGGTTGACTTGATCGAGCACGACGCCGTGACGGATTCGAAGGTGTGAATGTGTGAGTCGGTAGACGATTCCTCTGGAGATCAGCATTGTGAACCAACACGCAGCAACGAGAGCAAGCGCCGGAAGGGTGAGTGAACCGAGTTGGGCGAAGGCGGAACTGAGAAGCCCGCGAAGCCTCATCCCCGTAACTGCAAGTGCAAGAACAACCACAACGGCACCAATTGGATACGACCAACGACGGAACGTTTGGTTCGACCAACACTGCCTGAGGGTGTTTCTTCTCACCGTCTGATGCGGTGACGACATCGACGGAGAAGCAGCGGCCGGGTTCGGTCTAATGACCGACTTTCTGGTCACGAGCGCGACGGTACAGAGGCGGGTGCGTCGTGAATAGGGCGAACGGTGTCTGTTCGCCTCGAAATCACATGATGCTCACCATGCCGTCACCTGAGCGTCACTAACGATTGGGTTCTAGGCTGATGGCATGAAAATGGGCGACGAAGTCACCGTGCATATGAATGCCTCACCGGATCAGGTGTGGGCGCTGGTCAGCGATGTGACACAGATCGGTCGCTACAGCCCAGAAACCTTTGAAGGCGAATGGCTCGATGGTGCAACTGGTCCGGCGGTGGGCGCTCGGTTCCGTGGTCATGTGAAGCGCAACCAAAAGGGCCCGACCTATTGGACGAAGTGTTATGTCACAAAGTGTGAACCAGGAAAAGAGTTTGCCTTCGGTGTTGGCGAA